>MNDM01000065.1:20890-68049 GCA_001914955.1 Nitrospirae bacterium 13_2_20CM_2_62_8
GCCTCATTCCTGGCGTCCTCGGCGACCCGGAATCGGCCCGCGTGGAATCGTTCGCCGATCTCCTGCTGGATTTTCCCCAGTACACGCGCCCGCCGGACGTGCGGGGATTGGCGGTTCCCGAGGTGCTGCTGTCCGGCGATCACGAGGCCATCAGAATCTGGCGTCGGAAGGAGGCGCTGCGCAGCACCTATCTGAAGCGTCCCGATCTCTTGCGGGACCGGTTGCTCAATGAGGAAGATCGACGGTTGTTGGATGAAATCGTGCGAGAGGGAGCACGAGGAACGTCCGTGAAGTGCGGGGAGGAGGGGTAGTCACATGAATCGGTTGGAGCGTCTCCAACGATCGTTGAGCAAGAAGACGCTGCCGTCGTTCGAGATCGGGGACACCGTGAGAGTCCACGCCAAGGTGGTCGAGGGCGAGAAGGAGCGCATCCAGATTTTCGAGGGCGCGGTGATCGCTCGCAAGGGCGGCCGCAACAGCGAAACCTTCACCGTCCGCAAGGTGTCGTTCGGGGTCGGGGTCGAGCGGATCTTTCCGATCCATTCGCCGATCGTGTCTCGAATCGAGGTGGTCCGTCAGGGGAAAGTGCGCAGGGCCAAGCTCTACTATCTCAGGGAGAAGACGGGCAAAATGGGAAGAGTCGGGGATCGGGAGTTCTCTCAGGACACCAAGGCTCCAGCCGCCGCCGCTCGCCCGACGGCCGATCCTGTCGAAGCCGTGGCCCTATCGAAGAAAGCGGTTCCTGCCGGCAAGGCCTAACTTGGCGCGACAGAAGCCGTCAGATTATCAACCAACGGGCAATGGCGCGCCAGTTGTACCCGCAGGCAATTAGGTTGTGTGCCGAAATAAGGTGTCGCGTCGCGCGACACAGCTTTACGGGGTACGTCGCCACTGCCGGAAGGTATGTCTGGCGCGTCCACTGCCCAAAGATTGAGAACCGATTTTTCTCGCGCCAAGAAGCACTTGGGACGAGTGGAGCTCACCGAGTTCTTTGAGACCGAGGCAAGACGCTGCGGGTACCGTTTCGTGGCTGGCCTCGACGAAGCCGGGCGCGGTCCGCTTGCCGGTCCGGTTGTCGCGGCGGCGGTGATTCTGCCTCGACGCTGTCCGCTGACCGGCCTGCAGGATTCTAAACAGGTGGCCGAACCCGAGCGAGAACGGCTCTATGGCGAAATCGCGCGACGCGCGCTCGGCGTGGGGATCGGGGTTGCAACCGCGCGCGAGATCGACGCCATGAATATCCTGGAAGCGACTCGGCTCGCGATGGGCCGCGCGATCCAGGCTCTTGCGCCGTCTCCGAACTTTTTGCTCATCGACGCCGTGACGCTTCCGTCCGTGCGCGTGCCGCAGCGGGCCATCATCAAAGGGGATGGCCTCTCGGTCTGCATCGCGGCTGCCTCCATCATGGCCAAGGTCAGCCGGGATCGGCTCATGCGGGACTACCACCGGCGCTACCCCCAATACAATTTTCAGGCCCATAAAGGGTACCCCACGTCGGAACATCTTCGCTTGCTCGCCACCCATGGGCCTTGCGCGATCCACCGACGGACGTTTCACCCCGTGCTGCTGAAGACGGGAAGAGGAGGCGGGTGAGTGAGCGGCGAGCGACACACGTTCGGGCAGGTCGCCGAGTCGGAAGCGGAACGCTATTTACGCCACAAAGGCTACCGCATTTTGGCTCGCAACGTCAGGTCCCCTCGTGGGGAGGTGGATCTGATCGCCCAAGTGGCAGATGTGTTGGTGTTCGTCGAAGTGAAAGCACGGCGAACGTCCGCATACGGGGGAGCCCCCTACGCCGTGGACGGACGCAAACAGGCCCGCCTCATTCGACTCGCCGGGCACTATCTCTCCCGTCATCGTCTTCAAAATCGGGCTTGCCGCTTCGATGTGGTACTATTCAAGGGTGGAGCGGCCAAGCCGACCGAGATCGAGCACATCGAAAACGCGTTTGAAGTCCCGGGAGAGGATCTACGGTGGTGAGGAGGAAGGTTGCCTCGGCTGGCGAAGTGCGGACGGGGTGGGACGGCCAGGCTAATCCCCCGTGCTCGCTGGACTCGCGCACTAGGGGATCAGCCAGGCCACCCCTTTAGGGAAGTCCCGCTATGGCGAGCCTGCCCATGCCCATCCCTTCCATCCGAAGCACAAGGTTCGGTGAGCAGGGAGGTGTGATGAAGTCGGTGAGCCAGCAGGATACATGATCCAGTTATTTCATGTCTCCAAATATTATGATCGGCGTCCGGCTCTCTCCGATGTCAATTTACAGATCGCGAAGGGCGAGTTTGTTCTGCTCATGGGACCCAGCGGGGCCGGGAAGACCACCCTGCTGAAGTTGCTCTTCTGCGCCGAGTCGCCCGATCAGGGGCAGATTCTGGTCCAGAACCGCAACGTGGCGCGACTCCGGCGATCCGATGTGCCCTATCTCAGAAGGTCGATGGGGATGGTCTTCCAAGATTTCAGACTATTGCCGAAGAAAAACGTGTTTGAAAATGTCGCGCTGCCGCTGGTGGTGCAGGGCGCCTCGGCGTTCGAGACGAAGCGGAAGGTGACGGAAGCGTTGAAGGCCGTCGGAGTGGAGCATAGAAAGGACAGTCGGCCCACGACGCTCTCGGCGGGCGAGCAACAGCGCGTCAGTATCGCGCGGGCCATCGTGAACGGCCCGATCATCCTCCTCGCGGATGAGCCTACGGGCAATCTGGATCCCGAACTGGCCGGTGAGATCATCGAGCTGTTCAAAGCGATCAACGCGCGCGGCACGACGGTGATGGTCGCCACGCACAACCGCCAGGTGGCGGACCAGGTCAGCCGGCGGGTGGTGACGCTCAACCAGGGCAAGCTGGTGTCGGATGAAGGGGTGGGGCAGTGAGGGTGGTCGCGTACCTGGTACGGGAGGCCTTCAGCAACATTCGTATCAATCGGACCACCACGCTCATCGCGGTGGCGACCACGGCCTTCACGCTCGCCTGCTTCGGAGTGTTCTTGCTGCTGTATCTCAACCTCAGGGGGGTCATCAGCTCGCTCCAGGATGACATTCAAGTGGTCCTCTATCTGGACGACGGCCTGCCTGCGCAACAGGTCTCGGACCTCCAGCAACGGCTCAAAACCGAACCGGGCATCGCCTCGTTGGCGTATGTCTCCAAAGACCAGGCCGTAGCGGATTTTCGGGCGCAATTCCCGTCCGAGGCGCATCTGCTGCAAGGGTTGGGCGAAAACCCGCTGCCGGCCTCGTTCGTGGTGACCCTGGGGCCACGGTTCAGATCCTCCGAGTCGATCAAACGCCTGGCAGACCGAATGAAGGACATTCCCGGCGTGGCCCAGATTCAATACAGTCGGGAGTGGGTTGAGAATTTGGCGACGGTGATCGGCTACGTCGAACTGGCCGCGATCGCGGTGGGCGCCATCTTGTCGGCCGCCTCAGTGACGATCATCGCCAGCATTATCCGGCTCACGCTCTACGCGCGGCGGGACGAGATCGAGATCATGCACCTGATCGGAGCCACCGGAGCTTTTATCAGGATCCCGTACCTCCTGGAAGGGGCGGTCCTGGGCGCGCTCGGGGGCCTGCTGTCCCTGGCGTTGCTGAGGGGCGGCTTTGAGTTTTTCAAGCTCCAACTCGGGGCACCCGGTCGATTGCTCGGGATCAGCTCGGGGTTTAGTTTCTTCCCCGACCATATCTCGCTCCTGATGGTGCTGGTGGGGCTCCTCCTGGGCTTCACCGGCAGTGGTGTCTCGCTGCTTCGGTTCGGGAGGGCCAAGGCGTGATCGTGAGGGTCGTCGCCACGGCGGTGCTCGGGCTCATGCTGGATACCGTGACCGTGTCGACCGTTCTGGCCAACAAGGATCGGAGCGACCCGATCTCGCAGAAAATCGAGCAGGAGCGACGGACCCTGGAAAAACTCAAGGATGAGATCCAGGAGAAAAAGAAACAGGCCGATGACGCGACGAAACAAAAGGAGTCCGTCCTCCAGGCCATACAGGAGTTGGACGGCCGCCAGGTGAGCAGCCGGCAGGAGCGTCAGGAGATCAACGGGAAGCTCAAGCAGAAGGACCGCGAACTCGAGCAGATCAACGCTCAGCTCGCGGCGCTCCGGACGCGTGTCCTCGAGCGACGGGACTCGATTTCGGCGCGCTTGAGGGTACAATACATGGAAGGCCGGTTTGGCTACCTCAAGGCCCTCTTGGGCACCGATACGTATGCGGACTTTCAGCGCCGCTTTGAGTATCTTTCTGCGGTCTCCAATCGGGAGTATGATTTGATCGAGGCCCACCGTGGCGACGTGGAGCGACTGGTCACGGTCGAGCGGCAGCGTGTCGCGGCGCGTGGCGAGATGCTGGCCTTCAAGGAACACACCGAGAAGAAGTTAGCAGAGATCCAGGGCCTGAAACGACACAAACATGTCCTCTTGGCCAGGATTCTTGAGGAAAAGGAATCGTACGATCGCGCGGTCGAAGAATTGGAGCGATCCGCCGCCCGAGTTGATACCCTCCTGAAGGAATTAGAGCAGCGGAGGAAGGCGGCCGCACTGCGGCCTAAGAAAGGGAGCGTGGGGTCTATTCTGTTCCAGGGGAGCCTTCAATGGCCGGCTGACGGCGATGTGGTATCGTTCTTTGGACGGCAGAAGCATCCGAGTTTCGAGACCTATATCGAGCGGAAAGGGATTGAGATCCGGACCGACGAGGGGAGTCCGATCCGGGCGGTGATGGCCGGGACGGTCGAGTACGCGGACTGGCTGAGGGGCTACGGGCTGGTACTGATCCTTGATCACACGAACGGTTTTTTCTCGCTCTACGCGCATGCCTCGAGGTTGTCGTGCAAAGTGGGCGAGCACGTCCAGGCAGGTCAGGTGATCGGAGAGACCGGGGACACTGGGATGACCGGCGAGAGTACGCTATACTTTGAATTGCGGGAGGGGGCGGAACCGGTCGATCCGCTGGCCTGGCTAGCCAGACGGCGGTGAGGTCACAGGGAAAGGAACGAATCGCTATGGAACAGGAACGGCAACGCAGGGGATGGTATCTGGGGCCGGTCGTTGTGGTGGCTCTGCTCCTCGGAGTCCTGATCGGAAAAGGCTGGGAGCGAACCGGCCATGCGACCGAGACATACGAGGAACTGAAAACGTTCTCGGAGGTCCTGACCCAGATCCAGAAACATTACGTCGAGGATGTCAAACCCAAGGATCTGGTCCAAGGCGCGATCCGTGGAATGCTGGCCACGCTGGATCCCCACTCAGCCTACATGACCCCGGAGATGTTCAAAGAGATTCAGGTGGAGACCAAGGGAGAGTTCGGCGGGGTTGGGATTCAGATCGGGATCAAAGATAACCGCTTGGCGGTGATCGCTCCGATCGAGGGGACCCCTGCGCAGCGGGCCGGAGTCCGGGCCGGTGACTTTATTATTAAGGTCAACGACGAAACCACGAAGGATCTCACGCTCATGGATGCGGTCCAGCGGATGCGCGGGCCGAAAGGCACCAAGGTGAACCTCACGATCCAACGAGACGGTACCCCGGATCCGCTCGTGTTTACCCTGACCCGGGACATCATCAAGATCGAAAGCGTCAAATCCAAGGTACTTGACAACAACATCGCGTACGTCCGGCTGACGCAGTTTCAGGAATCGACGGCGAGGGACCTGAGCCGCGCGCTGAAACAGTTTCGTGAACAGAAACTGTCCTCCACGATCCTGGACCTTCGGAACAATCCAGGCGGCCTGCTGACGTCGTCGGTGGAGGTGTCGGAGCAGTTCGTGGGGCCCGGCAAACTGATCGTCTATATCAAAGGACGGGAAGGGCGGAAGGACGAGTACGTCTCTCGGGCAAAGGATCAACTCGAGGAGTATCCGATGATCGTCCTGGTCAACGAGGGGTCCGCGAGCGCGTCCGAGATCGTGGCGGGGGCGCTCCAGGATTGGGGGAGGGCGGTGGTCATCGGCTCGACAACCTTCGGGAAGGGCTCCGTTCAGACGATCTTGCCGTTAGCGGACGGGTCCGGGCTGCGCTTGACCACGGCGCTGTATTACACACCCAAAGGACGTTCGATCCAGGCGACCGGCATTACACCCGACATCGTGGTGAAGGCCCAGCCCGTCACGCTCGCCAAGACAGGAGAGAAAGAGGCCAACGGGAAGTCACAAAAGCCGAAAGAGACGGCGCAATCTTCATCGTTACGGATAGGGGACGAGGCCACGCCCAGAAGCAACTCGGGACCGGTCGAGATCAGCGGGGACACGCCCCCGGAAGAGGACGTTCAACTTCAGAAAGCGGTTGAACTGCTCAAGACCTGGAAGATATTCAAAGAACTACACCCGCTCTGACGCCACACGGCCACGCCGCGAGAGAGCCTTCCCTGATCCCCCGGGCTGCTGGGGGGTCTCGATTGCAAGCGTAACGCCCACATTACGGTGAGAGCCCTGACCGCCGGCGCGCCTGGATTGCCGCCAGCAGGTCTTCGTCCGAGGCAGTCACACCGGGTAGTGTCCGCAGCAGGCGCGAGCGGACCAAAGTCTCCAGGTCAGTCAGCGTTCGGATTCCCAGGCGGAAGTACAGGTGCTGGACGACGGTGTCCGAGAGTCCGGGCAGAGCGGTCCATGCGGCGATCTCCGGCGGCAAGGATATCTTCAGTTCCTCGTAGGACTCGATCGTGCCGGTCTTCAGAAATTCCTGGATCTTGCTGGAGAGATCGCGGCCGATCCCTGGAATGCGCTGGAGTTCTCCCCGCGCGGCCACGGCCGCCACGTCCTCCTGAAGACCGGTGACGGACTCGGCGGCGCGTCGGTACGCCCGGATCCGGTGAGGATTCGCCCGACGGATGGCCAGGAGTTCGGCCATTGCCTGAAACAGCTCTGCGAGAGTTCTGTTTGTGTCAGTCATCAGGTGGCGCTCCGGGCGACCGGTCACGCATCCTCTACCATGGTATAAGGAAAGAAGGCGGAGCGCCACGTTCGGTCCATGGCCTTGATTGACAAGGGGTTTGATCGTCCCGTAGTATGAGGCGTGGTTCCTCCCGTGCCGGCTCTCAGGTCGAGAGGGCCGGGCGGAGCAGGCCTGACGCATGAAGATACAGGTCAATGGGGAAGGTCGGACCGCGAACGCCGGCGTGACGGTCGCCGAGTTGCTCCGTGAGCTGGATATCCGACCGGACCGGGTTGCGGTGGAGGTGAATACCGAGGTCCTCAACCGTCAGGAATTTGAGCGGCGCGGCCTGCACGAGGGGGACCACGTTGAGATTATCAGCTTTATCGGAGGGGGCGCAGGAGAATGTGGCGATCTGTCGATCGGGCGATTGTGAGATTGTTCCCCTGACGCAATCACTACATCAATAAATCGACAAATCGTGACTACGGAGTGTTCGATGTCTGATGATCGGCTCATCATAGCAGGACGTGAATTCAAGTCCCGCCTGTGGGTCGGGACCGGCAAGTATAAGGATTTTGTCGAAACCAAGAAGGCCATCGACACCGCCGGAGCGGATGTCGTCACCGTGGCCGTTCGCCGGGTCAACATCACCGACCGTTCAAAGGAGAACCTGCTCGACTATCTCGATCCGAAAAAGTACACGATTCTCCCGAACACCGCGGGCTGTTACACGGTCGAGGACGCCCTGCGGTATGCACGGCTGGCCCGTGCCGCGGGCATTTCCGATCTGGTCAAGCTGGAGGTGATCGGCGATGAGCGGACGCTGTTCCCGGACACGGCTGGGCTGATCGAGGCGGCCAAGATTCTGGTGAAGGAAGGATTCATCGTGCTGCCCTATACGAACGATGACCCGGTGGTGGCCAAGAAGCTCGTCGACATCGGATGTCCGGCCGTGATGCCGTTGGCCGCCCCAATCGGTTCGGGTCTGGGCATCCGGAATCCGTATAATCTAAAAATCATTCTCGAAATGGTCAAGGTTCCGGTCATCGTGGATGCCGGGGTGGGCACGGCCTCGGACGCGACGCTGGCGATGGAGTACGGAGCGGATGCGGTCCTGATGAACACCGCCATTGCCGGGGCGCGGGACCCGATTGCGATGGCCGAGGCGATGAAGTATGCCGTGGAGGCCGGTCGATTAGCGTACAAGGCGGGGCGGATACCCAGGAAGCTCTATGCGACCGCCAGCAGTCCAATCGAGGGAATGCTCTAGCGCTTCGCGAGGTTGAGGTCGAGGCTGAGGTAGAGGACGGAGTCTGAGATAAACCAGTTCCCCTTGTCTCATGCTCAACCTCGACCTTAACCTCAACCTTTCTCCCCATGCCCCGCGTTGATTTTCCTCTGTACCTCGTCACCGACCGGAATCGAACTGGAGGGCGGCCGCTGGGTCCGCTTATTCGTCAGGCGTTGGGAGTGGGTCTGCGCGCGGTCCAGCTCAGGGAAAAAGACCTCGAGGCGCGTCGCTTACTCGGTCTTGCCGAGGAAGTTCTCCGTCTCACGCGCCAGCAAGGCGCGTCGTTGTTCATCAATGATCGCGTGGATCTGGCGATGGCCCTCGGCCTGGACGGAGTCCATCTGCGTGCCAACAGCCTTCCCGTGGCGGTCACGCGCCGGATGCTTGGTCCCGATCGGATGATCGGAGTCTCCGCGCATTCGACGGACGAGGTCATGCGGGCCGAGTCGGACGGAGCGGACTTCGCGGTCCTTGGGCCGGTGTACGAGACCGCTTCAAAACTGATGTTCGGGCCACCGATCGGGCTCCGTCCGCTCGAAGAGGCAAGCGGCCGGTGCCGGATGCCGGTGTTCGCGATCGGGGGCATCACGGCGTCGCGCGTGGGTGAGGTGAGGCGGGCCGGGGCGTTCGGCGTGGCCGTGGTCTCCTCGATCCTCTCCGCCGGAAGCGTCGAGTCCGCCACGCGCCAACTTCTCGACGCCCTCGCCGTGCCGCTGTAACCGGTTTGGTCGGCAACTGTTGACACCTAGTGGGAGGTCGGTGATAGAATTCCGGCAGGCTGAGGCTCGGGTGTCCGCTCACGTTTCCGGGCGATCGGGGGAATCACGCGATGGCCGAGTCGAAGAGGAGTCCGAGCCGACTCAGCTCCTTCCGTGATTCGGTCAAGAAATTCACCGAACGGTTGTCAGACGGAGATTCGGGTCCCGTGAGAAAGAACGACGAGAATATGCGCGAGGCGGAGAAACTTCGTATCCAGATTCAGTCCATGGAAGAGGAACTCCGGCAGCTGCATCAGTCACGGTATCAACTGGAGCAGGCGTACAAGCAGAATGAAAAACTGACCTCCACGCTGCAGGACGCCAAGGCACAGATTGAGGCGCTCCGTGCGGAAGTGGACAAGCTGACCGCTCCCCCGTCCACCTACGCGATTTTTTCCAGCTTGAACTCCGATGCGACGGCGAACGTGTATGTGTCTGGCCGCAAGATGAAGGTCAACATGCACCCCTCGATCAGGTCGAAAGAACTGAGAAAAGGACAAGAGGTGATCCTCAACGAGGCGTTCAACGTCATCGAGGCCCGCGGGTTCGACGGACAGGGTGAAGTGGTCCGCTTGAAAGACCTTCTCGAGGGGCGCCGCGCGCTCGTGACGCTTCATTTCGACGAGGAGAAGGTCGCGGAGCTGGGCGAGCCGTTGCTCGAAGAGCGGCTCAGCGTCGGGGATCATCTCCTCTACGACCCGCGGTCGGGATATGTCATCGAGAAGCTCCCGAAATCCGAGGCGGAGGAGCTGGTGCTGGAAGAAGTGCCCGACATCAGCTATGACCACATCGGAGGGCTTGAGAAGGAGATCGAGCAGGTCCGGGATGCGGTCGAGTTGCCGTTCCTTCACCCGCAGCTTTTCGCGGAACACAGGCTGAGCCCGCCGAAGGGGGTCCTGCTGTATGGGCCGCCCGGTTGCGGGAAGACATTGATCGCCAAGGCGGTGGCCAACTCGATCGCGAAGAAGCTGGGCCACCTCAGCGGCAAGGAAGTTCGCAGTTTTTTCCTGCATGTCAAGGGCCCCGAGTTGTTGAACAAATACGTGGGCGAGTCGGAGCGACAGGTGCGGGAAGTGTTCAAGAAAGCCAAGGAACGGGCGGCGGACGGCAACCCGGTCATCGTGTTCTTCGATGAGATGGACGCCCTGTTCCGAACTCGCGGCACCGGTATTTCCTCGGATGTCGAATCCACGATCGTCCCGCAATTCCTCTCGGAGATTGACGGGATGGAGAGCCTTCGCAACGTGATCGTCATCGGCGCCAGCAACCGGCAGGATCTCATCGATCCGGCCGTGCTCAGGGCCGGTCGGCTGGACGTGAAGATTAAGATCTCGCGGCCTGACGCGACGGCCGCACGGGACATCTTCTCCAAGTACGTCGTCCCGGACCTTCCGTTCGCGCCGGAGGAAGTGGAGCGTCATGCGGGGGACCGGAATACGCTGGTCGACCGTTTGATCGGGATGACCGTCGAGGCCATGTATGCGGCGAGTGACGAGAACAAATTCCTTGAAGTGACTTATGCGAACGGAGAAAAGGAGCTTCTCTATTTCAAGGATTTCGCCAGCGGCGCATTGATCGAGGGGATTGTCTCTCGGGCGAAGAAATACGCCATTAAACGGGTCATCGCGACCCAGGCGAAAGGCATCAAAGCCGATGATCTGCTCCGGGCGATCCGGGAAGAATTCAAGGAGCACGAGGATTTGCCAAACACCACGAACCCGGACGACTGGGCAAAGATCGCGGGGAAAAAAGGCGAAAAGATCATTCATGTCCGGACCATTACGGCGGGTTCCACCGAGTCGAGGCGGATCGAGACGATCAGCACCGGCCATTATTTCTGAGTTCAAGCCTTGGCCCCTTGCCATGTGAGCGCCGCGAGCATGATGGAGAGATCATTGTGCAACGCGTGATGGGAACAGAAACCGAGTTCGGCATTGCCGCTCGTGAAGCGGAGGCGCTCGATCCGGTCTCCAATTCGCTCCAGTTGATCGGCCACTATCCCGCGCTCCCATCCCCTCAGGCGATCTGGGACTATGAAAACGAGAATCCGCTGCTCGATATCCGGGGGTTTGAGGTGGAAGGCGAGCGGGAACGGCCGGGTCCCGAATACAACCGGCTGCTGAACAAGCTGCTCCCCAACGGCGGGCGGTTGTACGTCGACGGCGCGCATCCGGAATATGCCACGCCGGAATGCACCAACCCGCGCGAGCTCATGGCCTTTGAGCGGGCCGGCGAACGCGTGCTGGCTGACTGCCTGCGGGCCCTGGCCCAAGCACGCGGCGGAGAAAAATTTCTTCTGTATAAGAACAATACGGACGGGAAGGGAAACAGCTACGGATACCATGAGAATTATCTCCTTGCCCGCTCCGTTCCCTTTGACCAGATTGCCCGGATGCTGCTGCCGTTCCTGGTGACCCGGCAGATTTATGCAGGAGCCGGCAAGGTTGGCGCGGAAAACCAGACCGGGCCGACGGACTATCAGATTTCCCAGCGTGCCGACTTCTTCGAGTGTCTAATTGATCTGAATACCATGGTGAAGCGGCCGATCATCAACACCCGAGATGAACCCCATGCCGACCCCGCCAAGTACCGACGACTCCACGTCATCGTGGGCGATGCGAACATGGCCGAGTTGTCCACCTACCTGAAGCTCGGCACGACCGCCATCGTGCTGGAAATGCTCGAGGCCAGCGCCGAATTTCCGAACCTGGACCTGGAAGACCCGATTCGCGCCATCAAGGAGGTGTCGCGAGACCTGGATATGAAAGGGACGTTGAAGCTGGCCGACGGCCGTGTCACGTCCGCCATCGGGATTCAGCGTGCCTACCTCAAGACCGCGATGGACTTCTATGCCTGTCATGAGCTGACCCAGATCACCAAAGACGTCCTGGTGCGCTGGGAGGAGGCGCTGGACAAGCTTGAGCGGGACCCGATGTTGTTGGTGCGGGAGCTTGACTGGGTGGCCAAGCGGCAGATGATCCGCTCCTACATGGAGCGGAGAGGATGCGGCTGGAATGATCCTCGGGTGTTGCTGCTCGATCTCCAATACCACGACGTCCGTCCCGAGCGGGGCTTGTACTACACGCTGGAGCGCAGCAACTTGGTCGACCGGCTGCTCCAGGACAGTGAGATTGCGGAAGCGGAGCACAAGGCTCCGGCGAATACGCGGGCCTATTTCCGTGGAAACTGTCTCAAGAAATTTCCACGCGAAGTGTACGCCGCGAGCTGGACGTCGGTCCTGTTCGACGTGGGGAATACCACGATCAAGAAGATCCCGTTGATGGAGCCACTGCGCGGGACTGAGTCTCTCACACGCGAGCTTCTGGAGGGATCCGACTCGGCGGAATCGTTGCTTGCCAAGCTGACTGCCTGACGCCTTCCACCCGAGCCGGCACACCCCTGCACGAGCTGGGACCTGACTACGAGCCGAATCGAGAGGAGACGAGAGACGTGCCGCTGTTCCCGGACGACTACGGCTCAAGTTTTTTTGACTATCTCGCTCAGCAGCGCCCGGATCTGGTTCCGGGTGGTCATGGACTGATCCATCCGCCATCCCAGCCTGCCCTTGAAGAGAGCCGCGGGCTCTCCCTCCCTCCGATTACGCACGGCACGACGGTGTTGGCGCTCAAGTATCAGGGGGGAGTCGTGGTCGCCGGCGACCGGCGGGCGACCGAAGGGTTTCAGATCGCGGGCCGGCGCCTCGATAAGGTATTCACCATCGATGATCATTCGGCGATCGCGATCGCAGGCGCCGCCGGGCCCTGCATCGAGATGGCCAAGCTGTTTCAGACCGAACTCGAGCACTATGAGAAGCTGGAAGGAGTGCAGCTCTCTTGTGAAGGCAAAGCGAACAAGCTCGGCCAGATGGTGAAGGCCAATCTCCCGATGGTCTTCCAGGGACTGGTCGTGGTCCCGATCTACGTGGGGTATGATCTCAAACGTGCCGAGGGACGGATCTTCAAGTATGACATCACGGGTGGACGGTACGAGGAATCGGACTATCATTCCATCGGTTCCGGTGGGAAGGACGCGCGGAATACGATGCGGGAACATTTCCGGAAGCATCTGCCGGAGGATGAGGCGCTCAGGGTCGGCTTGCTGGCGCTGTATAACGCCGCCGAGGAGGATATCGGGACCGGAGGACCGGATATGGTGCGCGGGATCTATCCGACCGCCAAACTGGTCACCGCCGGGGGCATCACGGACGTGGAGGACCAGCGCATCGGGATGGTCTACGCGGCGCTGATCGAGGGACGCAAGAGAGAGGTCTAGGCATGCCGTTACCCTACTATGTCTCGCCTGAGCAGATGATGCAGGACAAGGCGGAGTATGCCAAGAAGGGCATCGCGAAGGGACGGTCCATCATCGCCATGGAATACGAGGACGGAGTCTTGCTGGTCGCCGATAACCCCAGCGCCTCCCTGTACAAGATTTCCGAGATTTACGACAGCATCGCCTTCTCCGGCGCCGGCAAGTACAGCGAGTTCGAGAACCTGCGCAAGGCGGGCATCCGCCATGCGGACTTGAAAGGGTTCATGTACAGCCGCGAAGACGTCACGGCCAGGTCCCTCGCCAACGGCTACTCGCAG
Organism: Nitrospirae bacterium 13_2_20CM_2_62_8; assembly: GCA_001914955.1. Classification (GTDB taxonomy): domain Bacteria; phylum Nitrospirota; class Nitrospiria; order Nitrospirales; family Nitrospiraceae; genus 40CM-3-62-11. The sequence goes on from MNDM01000065.1 coordinate 34,380, forward strand.
AGCGTCGGGACGATCTTCAGCCAGGAGCTCAAGCCGCTGGAGGTGGAGATTCTGGTCGCGCAGGTCGGAGACCAAGGACACCCGAACGAGATGTATCGCATCTCATTCGATGGAAGCATTTTTGATGAGCGGGGCTTCACCGCGATCGGGGGTCGCGCGGAAGCCTTGCTCGTCTTTCTCAAGGAGCGGTATAAGGGCGCGCCCCCGACCTTGAAGGCGGCGCTCACGCTCTGCGTGGCGGCGTTGGAGAGCGTGACGAACCAGAAGCTCCCGATCGAGGGACTCGAGGTCGCCGCATTGGATCGAACTCGCCCGGGCCGCAAGTTCCGTCGAATCCCGCCTGCCGAATCTCGCCAGATCCTTGCCTGATATTGAAGAACCCCGCTCTGGAGTGTATGCTGAGGGTGTGGTCCGAGCCGCATCCGTGGCTGCCGTATGAAACAGCGAATCTTCGGTCTAGAGAATGAGTATGGCCTGATCTTCTCGCCCAACGGGCGCATCTATCTCCCGATGGAGAAGGTCCTCGGGTACATCTTCGAGGGCCTCATCCCCAACAGCTGGCCCTCGAACGCCTTCCTGATCAACGGTGCCCGGTTTTACCAGGACACGGGCTGCCACCCGGAGTATTCGACGCCCGAGTGCGACAACATTCTGGATCTCGTCGTTCATGACAAAGCCGGGGAGCGCTTGCTGGAGGCCTGTCTTCCCGCCGCGGAGGAGCGTCTCAGGGAAGAGGGACTCTCGGGAGAGATCTACATCTTCAAGAACAACACCGACTCGCTCGGCAATACCTACGGCTGCCACGAAAATTACTTGATGCGCCGGGATGTAGATTTCTGGAAGGTGACCGAGCAGCTCATTCCGTTCTTCGTGACGCGCCAGATCTACTCCGGATCAGGTAAGGTCCTGAAGGTCTCGGGCAAGCCGCAGTATTTCATTTCCCAACGGGCCCAACACATCCACGAAAAGACCTCCTCGTCGACCACGTCCTCTCGAAGCATCATCAACACGAGGGATGAGCCTCACGCCGACGCCGAGAAGTACCGCCGGCTCCACATCATCGTCGGCGATTCGAACATGTCCGAATACGCCACCTACCTCAAGGTGGGAATCGCCGCGCTGGTCCTCTCCATGATTGAGGACGGGTACACGGTCGTCGGCATCGAGCTGGAGGACCCGGTGAAAGCGATCCGGGAAATCTCTCGCGATCCGACGTTGAAAAAAAAGGTGAAGCTGGACGACGGCAGGCAGATGAGCGCCATCGAGATTCAGCGGACGTATCTGGATCGGGCACAGGAGTACCTCAGCGAGCAGCCGCACGACCCGATCCTGGAGGATGTGCTGGTCAGATGGGGCAGCATGCTGGACCGTCTCGAAGAGGACCCGATGCAGTTGTTCCGCGAGATCGATTGGGTGGGCAAGAAGCTGCTGATCCAGTCGTTCGTGGACAAGAAGGGGTGCGGGTGGGACGATCCGAGAGTCTTTCTGATGGATCTCCAGTATCATGACGTCAAACGGACGCGGGGCCTGTATTATTTGATGGAGTCGCGCGAGATGACCGAGAGGATCGTGGATGAGGAGGCCGTGCAGCGCGCGATGTCGGTGCCGCCGCAGACGACCCGGGCCAAAGTGCGCGGAGACTTTATCCGGTTCGCCAGGGCGAAGAACCGGTCGTACACAGTGGACTGGACCTACCTGAAGCTGAACGGGTACTGGGAAGAGACGATCCTGTGCATGGATCCATTCAGCGCGATCAACCGGCGAGTGGAAGAGTTGGTCTCGCAAGTGGCCGGCCTGCGGTTCTACCGATGAGGATCCACCCCGTCGACCGAGCAAGAGCGACGAAGAATCGACCCGATCTGGTGGCGATTATGGCGGTCGTGCTCTTCGCCAGCGTCTTTCCGGTCAATCTCCTGCCCAGCGCTCCCAATGAGCACCGAGGGACCGACGGGCAGTTGAGCGGCAAGCAGGGTCAGGTGTTGCTGGTGACGGTTCCAGCCGACGGACGCGCGACCGAGGTGGTCGGGCAGTTTCTCGGCCGGCGAGTTCTGTTCTTTGGCGGTACCGTGTCAGGCTATGTGGGGCTGCTGGGCATCGACATGCAGGATGCGCCCGGCACACATGAGCTCGCGGTCGAGGTGAGACATCCTGAGGGGCCACGCCGGTTGAGCTACAACGTGCTGGTGATGAAAGAAAAGTACCCGCTTCAGCACCTCACCCTGCCGAAGGGGATGGTGGATCTGAATGAAGACAATCTGGTCCGAGTCAAGGCCGAACAGGAACAGGTGCGAACCATGTTGGACGCAGTGTCCCGGGATCGATTCTGGAACGGACGATTTATCGAGCCGGTGAGCGGGCAGGTGGCGGGCGCATTCGGCCGGGTACGGATCATCAACGGCCAGTCACGAAGCCCTCACAACGGAGAGGATATCACCGCCCCCATCGGGACCGCGGTCGTGGCGGCGAACGACGGGATCGCCCGGTTGACGGTGGAGCATTTTTTTTCCGGCAAAGCGGTGTACGTGGATCATGGCCTCGGCCTCTACTCCATGTATTTCCACCTGTCTGAGGCGACGGTGCAGGACGGGGAGGCGGTCAAGCGCGGTCAGGTGATCGGCAGGGTGGGCGAGTCCGGTCGGGCCACCGGCCCCCACCTCCATTGGGGCGTTCGTCTCAACGGGGCGCGCGTGGACCCCTATTCCCTCGTCAAGCTGCCGCTGGACAGTCTCACGACCGCCACACGGTAGCAGGAGCGGGCGCGGGAAGCACGCTCGTCCTCTGCGAAGTCGTCCAGCGAGACAAGGAGCATACCCACATGGTCAGAAGCCGGAGTCCTTCCCGCCAGCCGGTGGTCGGGTCCGTGTGCGCACGGTGGGTTCCCGGGATCGTTGGGTTCGTCGTGCTCTCGGGGTCCGGGGCCTGCGCAACGATTCCCGGCAAGTTCGTCCGCCAAGCGGAACCGGGCGTCACGCTCACGATGCTCGCGAGTCACCCCGACGCCTATCGTGGGAAAGTCGTCATTTTAGGCGGAACGGTCGTGACGCGGAAAGAAGAGAGCGGGCGCATATGGCTCCTCGTGGAGAACCGCCCGCTGGACGCCGATTATGTCCCTCACCTCCCGACCTCGCCTGACGATCCCGAGGCTGGCGAATACTGGATCATGCTCGCTCCGGAGGGTCTGCCTAAAACGTACCGAAATTGGGCGCGGGTCACCGTGGTCGGTCGGGTCTCCGACGAAGAGCCGGCTCCACAGGCGCCAGGAACCGGACGGGAGCCTGTTCTCGCTGCCCTCTATCTGCACGGATGGGGGAGCGGGATGGGAGGCTACGGGTTGCATGAGGAATCCTGGCAGGACACGCATGCTGCCAGAGTTATCCCTTCAACTCCTCTGAGGGTCAAACCCCAGTAAGTGGAGCGAGCCCTCTCCTCGGACCCTCTCAGGCAACGACCCCTAGCCGATCGTTGCAAGAGAAAGGGCAACAGGCTACACGTTCGTCTCGATGCCGGACGGGGTTTTATTCAGCACCGTGGCCGCGGCGCGCGAGAGGTCCGCGTCGGTGTCATGGTTCAGGGCGTAGATGCGAAATTGGATCAGTCGAGTCGGCAACAGATCGAGGAACTCTTCCAGCGGCTCCGTCGAGACGGTGTGCGTGCCCGGGTCGTAGACAAAGAGGGCGACGCCGCGCGAGTCCTTGGGGTCCGGTCGAGGGTCCAAGGGAGCCATGTCCACCCTGAACGGGATGGTGTGCAGCGTGGCCGGTAACTCCTTCTGGAGCTGTTTCTCGAACTGGTCACGACTCGGAAAATCCATCCCGCGTTCTCGACCCTTCTCTTTCAGGACCGTGCTGTAGGCCATCTTCCACTTCACGTCTCGGCCCAGGATGCGTTCCCACTCCTCGCCGAGGGCTCGCCTCGTCGCGTGCCGGGACTTGCTCCATCCACGGACCTCTTCCATCAGGGACCAGTCGGTGAGGGTCAGGTATCCTTCCATCCTCGTTCGCGGGTCGTGAGGGAAGATCAGGCGCATGGTGTCGCCGAAGATCTCCCGCAAATGGATGTCGATGGCGCGCGTCGTCCGGTGGAAATACACGTTGGAATAGAGGTACATCCGGGTGTTCAAGAACATCTGCAACGCCGGCAGACCGGTCTTGTGGATCGTGAAGCCTTTCTTGGTGATCAGCGTGTAGTGGATGAGTCTGGTCAGGTCCACCGGGCCGACCGCGACGCCGCACATGTATGAATCGCGAAGCACATAGTCCAGGTTATCCCCGGTATAGCTTCCTGAAATGACCGGCTGCAGCCAATTGAGCCACTGCGGCATCCGCGAGTTGTCTTTCCCCTTATCTTTCAGGATGAGATGGGCGATCTGATCGGGATCCAACTCTTCCCCCGGGGCGAACGGGCCGGATGGACTCCGCCTGATCTTCCGGATCATCGAGCCCAGGTGCTCGCGGATGATGAGCTGCCCGAGCTTCTCATGGGTCAGATGGAACGACGTGAGGAAGTTGTCGTCGAAGAAGTGGCAGAACGGGCCATGGCCGATGTCGTGCACGAGCGCGGTGACTCGAAGGAGTGACTCGACGTAATTCGCTGACGGGACGTCCTTGGCGGCTTGCTCCAGAAACGGGTGGAGATGTCGGGCGAATTGACCCGCCACGTGCATCGTGCCCAGCGAGTGGACGAACCGGCTGTGTTCTGCCGAGGGATAGACCCAGCGGGCGCTTTGCAGTTGGTAGATGGAGCGCAGCCGCTGCACCCACGGTGAATCGATGAGGTCCTTTTCCGTGCGTTCCGAGTGGTCGGGTGTCGAATAGGGGACCGTAAAAGAGATGTACTGATGAATCGGGTCGGCGATCAGCGCCGATCCGTCATAGGGGGCGCTGAGAGCGGGAGCCTGGGGCGTCATGAATTCTTAGCGAAAAGCATGCAGCTAGCAGCTCAAAGCTCTGAGCTATTTGCTGTGAGCTATTCGCTTTTTCCTTGGCGCCTATCTTAGCTCAAGCCGGTTCGTGGTGGCAAACGGGACGGCGTAGGGCCAGATCTGTTGGTACAGGGCCACGGGGCTGAGATCGGTCCAGTTGAATGGGGCCACCTCCGGGAAGCCCAGCAGTTGGCACCCGGTCCAAAACGTCGCGCCTACGATCGGCAGGACGGTCCACGGATTGTTGATGAGCGACCCAGCCAGCAGCGCCACACAGTTCAGCCGGAAGGCCCAGGTACAGAACGCCACGCTGAGCGTATGCAGGCCGTAGGTCGGCGAAAATGCAATGAAGGCGCCGACGGCGAAGGCCAAGGCGGTCCGATGGGGAGATTCGTGCAGGTGAAGGATCTGACTGAGCTGCGAGCCGATGCGCGCTAGCGAGACCACGCTGCCTCGTGAGGGATCGTGCGAGGGTCCTGAAAATGCTGGTAGCCCGCGATCGCCAGTCTTTTCGACGAGCCGTTCACTCTCCTGAGGCGCAGCCCCGCCCTCTTCGGCCGGACCGTGCCGATGCGGGAAAAGTGGCATCCGGTGCGTCGGGCCAACCGCTCCAGCTTCGCACGGCTGCCGGAGGAGATGCTGAACAGGAGCTCGTAGTCCTCCCCACCGGTCAAGGCCAGACGGACGGGATCCAGACGACTGGCCGCCGCGTAGGCCCGGCAGGCTGGTGAGAGGGGAAGCGCGGACGTCTCGATCTCGGCCCCGACGCCGCTCTGTTCACAGATGTGCACCAGATCGCCGGAGAGTCCATCCGACAGGTCGATCGCGGCCGTCGCCAGGCGGTGGGCCGCGAGCAGTTGTCCCTCCTTGATCCGCGGCGTCGGGTGCAGGTGTCTGTCAATGAGGTAGCTCTGGTAGCGGCGACGCCGCTGGTTCAACCGGCCGCTGGCGGCAGCGCGCCTGTCGCGTCCGCTCTCAAGCAGGGTCAGCCCCGCCAGGGAATCGCCCAGGGTGCCGGTGACATAGAGCAGGTCTCCGACACGGGCACCGTCCCGCGTGAGGACCCGGCCGGCCTGAACGAAGCCCGTCAGGGTGATGCTGAGGAACAGTCCGTGCCGGGACGCTGAGGTATCCCCTCCCACCAGTTCCACCTTGTGCAGGCGGCAGGCGCGCATCATCCCGCGATACAGGCGGTCAACGTCGGACGAGGTCCGCGAGGCGGGAATGGCCACCGCCACCAGCATATACTGCGGTCTGCCGCCCATGGCCGCGATGTCGCTGAGATTGGCGACCGCCGCCTTGTAGCCGATGTCCTCGAAGGTGGCGGTTCGGAGGTCGAAATGGATGCCTTCGGCCAGGAGATCGGTGGTCAGCAGCAGCGCGTGCCCGGACGATGGTCTGATCACCGCGGCATCGTCACCGATCCCGCGCAGCACTGCTCGTCCGGTCTGCCCGAAGCGGCGGCGAAGATGTCGGATCAGCCGGAACTCGCCAAGTTGGGAAACGGAAGGGCGTGCGGCTCGGGACGACATCTCAGGGGGCCGGTGGAGACGGTGGCGAGACTGAAACGGCCGGCTGCAAGGGCCGAGAACGAGGGGCGCGTGAAGGCTTTTCGTTCCGGCCGGTCTTGGTGCGGCTTGGTCCGCGCCGATCATCCACTGGCTTGGATTTGACCCCCTGCACCGTCATTGGGCGCAGACTGGCTTTGATCACGTCGTCCATCGTCTCGGCAAAGACGAACTGAATGCCGCGCAACAGGTGCTTGGGGATCTCCTCGAGGTCTTTTTCGTTGCGCTTGGGCAGGATCACAGTGGAGAGCTTCGCCCGTTTGGCCGCGAGGATCTTCTCTTTGAGTCCGCCGATGGCCAGCACGCGTCCGCGAAGGGTGACCTCTCCCGTCATCGCCACGTCACGGCGGACCGGGATGTTTGCGAGAAGGGACGCCAATGCCGTTGCCATGGTGATGCCGGCCGATGGGCCGTCCTTGGGGATCGCGCCGGCTGGCACATGAATATGGATATCGGTTTTCGAGAAGATGTCCGGGCTGATGCCCAGCAGTGTTTCCCGCGAGCGCACATAGCTCAACGCGGCGTGGGCCGACTCTTTCATCACGTCGCCCAGGTGGCCGGTGAGCGTGAGCTGCCCTTTCCCTTTCATCACGGTCGCCTCGATGTACAGGACATCTCCGCCGGTCTCGGTCCAGGCGAGGCCGGTTGCCACGCCGACCTCGTCTTTTTCCTGCTCGGCCTCGGGCAGAAACTTGGGGACGCCGAGAGACTTATGCAGGTTGGCTGGCGTGATCGTTTGGCACTCCGACTTCCCTTCAGCCACCTTTTTGGCCACTTTCCTCATCACGTTGGCGATCTCGCGTTCCAGGTTCCGGACCCCCGCCTCCCTCGTATACTGAGACACGATCTGGCCCAGGGCCGCCTCGGTGATGCGGATGTGCTCCTCCGTGATGCCGTGTTCCTTGAGTTGCTTCGGGATGAGATACCGTTGGGCGATGCCCAGCTTCTCTTCTTCCGTGTATCCGGGGATTTCGATGACTTCCATCCTGTCCTTGAGGGCCGGGAGGATCGGATCGATGAGGTTCGCGGTGGTGATGAACATCACCTCGGTCAAGTCAAACGGCACCCCCAGATAGTGATCGCTGAAGGCATGGTTCTGCTCAGGGTCCAGGACCTCGAGAAGGGCGGCCGACGGATCCCCACGAAAGTCCATGCCTACCTTGTCCACTTCGTCCATCATGAAGACCGGGTTGTTGGTGCCGGCCTGTTTGATCCCCTGGAGGATGCGTCCGGGCAATGCGCCGACATAGGTGCGACGGTGGCCTCGGATTTCGGCCTCATCGCGGACTCCACCCAAGCTGATGCGTACGAATTCGCGCCCCAGCGCTCGGGCAATCGACTTACCGAGCGAGGTTTTCCCCACGCCCGGGGGGCCGACGAAACAGAGGATCGGCCCCTTCATTTTGTCCTTCAATTTGCGAACGGCCAGGTACTCAAGGATGCGTTCCTTGACCTTTTCCAGGTCGTAATGGTCCTCGTCGAGCACTTTCGCCGCCGTCTTGATGTCCAGATTGTCCTTTGATTTCTTGCTCCACGGCAGCTCGACCATCCATTCCATGTAGGTCCGGACCGTCGCTGACTCCGCCGTGTCCGGGTGCATCTTTTCCAGGCGCTTGAGCTGCTTCTCGCATTCCTTCAAGACCTTCTCAGGCATCTTGGTGTCTTTGAGGCGCTTGCGGAACTCCGCGATTTCCTCGCCGCGTTCATCCAGCTCCCCCAGTTCCTTCTGAATGGCCTTCAACTGCTCCCGGAGGAAATATTCGCGCTGGGTCTTGTCCATCTCCCCTTTCGCCTGGGCCTGAATCTTCTGCTGCATGGAGAGCACTTCGACTTCTTTGGACAGAATCTCGCTGACCCGCCTGAGCCGCGCGACAGGGTCCTCCACCTCCAGGACCTCCTGCGTCACTTCCACTTTTAGGCCAAGGTTGGACACCACCATGTCAGCCAAGCGGCCTGTGTCTTCCAGGTTCTCGATGACCACCATCACATCCGGCATGAGCACCTTGCCCAAGCTGATGATCCGTTCGAGCTGTTCCTTGACGGTCCGCATCACCGCTTCGGCTTCAAGGGATGGTGTGGGCGGTTTGGCTTCCACGATCTTGGTGATCCGGACCGAGTAATAGGGCTCGGTTTGGATGTATTCCTGCACCTTGGCCTTCGCCAGCCCCTGGACGAGGATCTTGATGCGCTCGTCCGGGAGCTTGAGCATGCGCATGATAATCCCGACCGTGCCGACGGTGTGGATATCCTCCGGCTTCGGGTTCTCGACGTCGAGCGCTTTCTGGGTGGCCAGGAAGATCATGCGGTTGCCGGCCAGGGCCGCCTCGATCGCCTTGATGGACATGTCGCGCCCAACGAACAGGGGCAACACCATGTACGGGAAGACGACGATGTCCCTGACCGGAAGTAGAGGGAGTTGCTCCGGTGTCTCGAGCGGTTGAGTGTCGCGTTCGTTCGATTCCGCTGGCATCAGGGTCATGTCCCTCTTGAAGCTGAACCGCTGAGGTAGGTCGGAGCGATGAGAGAACCCCTTGTGTCAGACACGGGGCACGTGGTTCGCCCTGAACCTGCTACTGCGTCAGCGCATTGCTTTCAGGTAGCGAGCAAATTCTGGACCGAGTACGGGGTCCTTGAGCGCGAACGCGACGGTGGCTTTCAGAAACCCCAGCTTATCCCCTGCGTCATGGCGCTGTCCTCGAATCTCCTGCGCATAGATCGGGGCCTTCTGGCCGAGGAGGCGCAGCGCGTCGGTGAGCTGAATTTCATGATTCTTGCCGGGGGCGGTGTGCTCGAGCGCCGCAAAGATGTCGGGCGAGAGCACGTATCGACCGATCACCGCAAACCGGGAAGGCGCGGCTGCGGGGGACGGTTTCTCTACGAGGTCAAGGACTCGATGCAGACCCGCGGCCACGCGCTGAGTGGCGACGATCCCGTACTGGCTCACCGTGCTCGGGTGCACCTTCTGCACGCCGAGCACCGCCCCGTTGCCGGCGTCGTACACCTGAATGAGTTGGGCCAATGCCGGGATGGGCGCATCGATCACCTCATCGCCCAAAATGACGGCAAAGGGTTCGTTTCCCATGAGGTGCTGGGCGCATAACACGGCGTGCCCGAGCCCGAGCGCCTGGGACTGTCGGACGTAGCAAAAGTTCGCGAGTTCGGAGATTCGCCGGATGTCTTTCAGGAGCTGAGCTTTCCCGTTTCCCTTCAGGTTCTCTTCGAGTTCGAACGAGCGGTCGAAATGGTCCTCGATCGCGCGCTTTCCGCGTCCAGTCACGATGATGATGTCCTCGATCCCAGAGGCGACCGCCTCCTCCACCGCATATTGGATCAACGGTTTGTCCACCAGAGGAAGCATTTCCTTGGGGGAGGCCTTGGTTGCCGGGAGGAAGCGGGTGCCGAGACCGGCGGCCGGGATGATGGCTTTCCTGATCGTGGCCGATGGCATGATTTCGATACTATGTGATGGGTAGGCGGAAGTCAAGGATTCGAGGCGGGCCAGACGACCCGTTCGGGGAACCCAAGACAGGAGAAATTTCCTTTACATTGCCGGAGAGGGCCCCTATAATTCCTTAGTTTTTTCAAGATTTTTCATCAGGTCTCGGGCGACCAGGCTGTACGGAGTGTTCACGTCTGCCTGGAGGAAGTGGCCGCCCTGCGCGTCGCCGGTCCATGTGATCTGCCAAACGCCATGAGTTCATACTTCGATGATTCGGGCGTCATCCGGTATATTCCTCTCGCGGATTGCCAAACCTCGGGATCGGTCACCATGCGTATTGGTCAGCGGGTCCGGGCAGAAGGGCCGCGGTGACCAATCGGAGCGTGAGTCGATCAATTTTTCTCGTCGTCGCGATGGCCGTCTCGCTGCTGGTTTCGTCCATGGGCAGTCTGCATGCCCAAACTGGCGTCCAGAAGGTCAAGTCCATCGAAGTGCGGGGAAACAAGCGCATCGAGGAGTCGGCCATCCGCGGCCGCCTCACGCTCAAGGTGGATGATCCCTACACGGGGGAGGCCATCCGGACTCAGATCAGACTGATCTACGAGATGGGCTTCTTTGAGGACGTGCGGATCGAGACTGATCCGGTCGTCGGGGGGGTGGCCGTGGTGTTCGTGGTTCGGGAGAAGCCGTTCATCACCGAGATTGTGTTTGACGGGAACGAGAACCTCGGCGAGGATAAGTTGAAGGAGAAGATCACCATCCGGAGTCAGTCCTTTTTGGACCAGCAACAGGCCAAGGAAAGCGCCGAGCGGATTCGGCTGGCCTATCAGGAGGACGGGTACTACAACGCGGAGGTGATCCCGATCATTCTGACGTTGGAGGAGGATCGAAAGCGGCTCACCTTCTTCATCAAGGAAGGGGAGCGGGCCAGGATCAAGACCGTCACTTTTGATGGCATGCAGGTCGTGAAGAAGAAAGACGTGTTCAAGCTGATCGCCACCCGCGAATGGGTCCCGCTTTACGGCATCCTCTTGGGCCGCCTCCCCTCGATTTTTACGGATGCGGGCATTCTCAAGCGCGAGGAGCTGGGCAACGATGTGGAGCGCATCAAGGAAGTGTACTTGAACAAAGGCTACCTCAACGTCCAGGTGGGTCTGCCGGTCGTCGAGCTGACTGAAGACAAGAAATGGTTCACGGTCACCTTCGTGATCGTGGAAGGGGACCCGTACACCGTCGGAGAGGTCGGGTTCCGGGGAAACACGATTTACGAGGAGGCGGAGCTGAAAGCGGGGATGAAGATCAAACCTGGGGAAATCTTCCAGCGCGCCAAGATTCGCGAGGAGATGACCCGACTGACTGAGCTGTATGGGATAAGGGGGTATGCCTTTACGGATGTCAGCCCCTCGGTCGCCCCGGACCCTCAGACGAAGACCGCCGCGATCACCTTCCACATCAAGGAAGGGGACCTCATTCGGATCCGGCAGATCCAGATAACCGGCAACGACAAGACCCGGGACAACGTCATCCGCCGTGAGCTCAGGGTCAACGAACAGGAAGTCACCGACACGGTGGCGATGAAACGGAGCTACCAGCGACTGACCAACCTCAACTATTTTGAAACGGTCGAGCTCCTGCCCAAACAAGTGGAGCCCGACAAGGTGGACCTCGAGGTCAAGGTGAAGGAAAAACCCACCGGGTCCTTCAGTATCGGCGGCGGGTACAGCACGCTGGACCAATTCGTGGCGGTTGCCGACGTCACCGAAGGCAACCTGGGAGGGCGCGGGCAAGTGGTGCGGGTCCGAGGCCAATTAGGTCAGCGCCGTTCTCTCGGACTTCTCTCCTTTCGGGATCCCTATCTCTATGATTCGTTGACGTCCGTGCAGGGAGATCTTTACAGGACGATTACGAACTACACGACGTACCATGAGGACAAATCGGGGGCGAGCGTGTCGTTTGGCCGGTGGTTTTCCGAATACACCTCGGGGAACTTAAGTTTGGTGGCGGAGACTCTTGAACTCAAAGACCCGACGTCCGTCGCTCCCTCGTTCGTTCTCCAACAAATCGGATTCCAGTCCACAACCGGATTTCGTTCGTCGCTGTCCCGGGACACGAGAGACTATTACCTGGACCCCAGGACGGGCATACGCAGCGCCGTCAACCTGGATCTCGGGACGCCGGCGTTGGGGGGAACGAATAATTTTTACAAGTTCATGGTTGATGCCATCAAGTATACCCCGCTGTTCTGGGACACCCGCCATTCGATTCGTGGACGGTTCGGCATTACCGAGGGCTTGGGGGGCAAAGCGATTCCCCTCACGGAACGGTTCTACGTAGGCGGCATCAACACCATGCGGGGGTTCGTGTTCGGCCGCGCCGGCCCGGTGACCTCGGACGGGTCACTGTTGGGCGCGGATCAGCAGATCATCATCAATAACGACTTCATCTTTCCAATTTCCGCGGAAGCGAAACTCAATGGGGTGCTGTTCTTCGACTATGGCAAAGGCCACTCCGACGTTGCGGGGGTGAGCACGAAGTTCCGATCGTCGGCCGGGGTCGAGGCCCGCTGGATCTCGCCGTTCGGGCCCCTTCGTGCCGCCTACGGAATCAACCTCGACCCGAACCCGTTGGAACGGAAGGGCGTCTTTGAGTTCTCGGTCGGATCGCTGTTCTAGGAGGATGTTAATCGGGAAACGTTAACCGTTAAACGATTCCGAACAGGAAATTCTCCTCTCACAATTCACGAATAACGTGTAACGAATAACGATGAACGGCATCGAGCATGCGTTGCGATGAAGGGTGTGGAGCGAACAACAGGGGGGCACACGGATCTATGGAGCTGGAAGTAGGAAACCGGTCGGGTCGTGTGAAGCAGGCGGACGTTCTGGTCTCTCGGGTGGCGGCGATGGCTCTGCTCTTTCTTGTGGGGGGATGCGCCACCACGTCATCCACCCAGGGCTCGGTCCGGCTGGGGGTGGTCGACAGCCAGAAAGTGCTCAATGAGACGGACGCCGGCAAGAAAGCGATGGGGTCGCTCAATTCGTTCATGAAGAATCGCCAGGCGCTCATCGAGCTGGAGGAAAAGGAGCTGAAGCGGATGGAAGATGATCTCATCAAGCAGGCCAGCGTGCTCAGCGCCAACGCGAAAAAAGATCGGGAGGAGCAACTGCGCCGTCGAGCGATGGAGTTCCAGCAGAAGGTGAGCGATCTGAACCGGGAAGTCCAGGAGAAACAGAAAGAGGTGCTCGAGGCGTTCAGGGAGAAGGTGGAGAAGGTGGTGGCGAAAGTGGCCCAGCAGATGGGACTCCTGGTCGTCATCGAAAGAGGTCGGGCCGGCTCCACCGTGTACAATGACTCCTCGCTGGACCTTTCCGCCAGGGTGATCGAGGAGTTCGGGAAGGAGGCCCACTAATGCCTCGAGGCGAGAGGGAGAGCTCGGACACGATGAAGGCGGACCACGGCTCGCATGATATGCTGATGACCTGTTCTGTTGGGTGCGGAAGAGAAAGGAGCTTGAAAAGGATGACGCGTGGAAAATGGGTTGGGACGGCCGGGGCGGTGTTGCTGACGCTCAGCCTGGAGGGGCCAGCCCTGTCGGCGGAGACCTTCAAGGTCGCGGTGATCGATCAGCAGGCGGTGATGGAAAAGTCGAAATCCGGCAAGCGTGCGCTGGAAGCGCTCAAGGAGTTCTCCGCCAGCCGTCAACGGATCGTCGCTGCCGATGACGAGGAATTGAAGAAGCTCGAGAAAGAGCTGAAGGCTCAGGAGGGGGGGCTGAGCGAGGCGGCCAGACGGGAAAAGCAGGAGCTGTTCCGGACCAAGCTCGAAAACTACCAACGCCGCCTTCAGGACTTCAACCGCGAGATTCAGGCTAAGCAGAAGGAGCTGGTGGAAGAGTATCAGAACAAAATAGGCAAAGCAGCCGCGGCCGTGGCGGAGAAAGCCGGGTACTCGGTCGTGCTGGATAAGGGAAATGACGCGACGCTCCGGATCGTCCTGTATCACCAGAAGGCGATTGATCTGACTGACCAGGTGGCGAAGGAATTTGATCGACGGTATCCGTAGGACTGCCATGGAGCGAGCCGGAGAGAAGGCGGGACTGAAGTCGGTGATGGATATCGCGGCCATCCGTGCGATCCTGCCCCACCGGTACCCGTTTCTGCTTGTCGACCGCATCACCGAACTCGAGGCCGGCCGGCGTATCGCGGGGATCAAGAACGTGACCGCCAATGAACCGTTCTTTCAGGGGCATTTTCCGGATCGCCCGATCATGCCGGGAGTGTTGATCATCGAGGCGATGGCTCAAGTGGGGGGAGTGCTGGCGTTCAAGTCGGTCCCTCCGACCGGCCGTCCTGTGGTGTATCTCACGGGGGTGGACAAAGCCAGGTTCCGAAAGCCGGTCGTACCGGGCGACCAGTTGCGTTTCGAGGTGGAGGTGCTCAACCGGCGCCCCCCATTCTGGAAGATGCAGGGCAAGGCGTATGTGGAAACCGACCTGGTCTGTGAGGCCGAGCTGACGGCCATGGTGACAGAGGAGAAAGCGGACAATAGCCGTTAGATCAGTGAGGTCCGTTCGTTCCGTTATGTCCGTTAACGGACTCAACCGACCTAACCGACTCAACGGATCTAACGGACGCAACGCGGAGGCAGCACGAGTGCAGATCCATCCGACGGCGGTGGTGCATCCCCACGCCAAGCTCGACGAGGACGTGGTGATCGGGCCGTTCTCCGTGGTCGGCGAGCATGTGAAGATCGGCCGCGGGACCCGTCTCTTGTCCCATGTCTACGTGGAGGGGTGGACCGAGATTGGCGAGCGCTGTCAGGTCTATCCCTATGCCTCCATCGGCACGCCGCCGCAGCATCTTCAGTACCAAGGCGAACCGACCCGCGTGGTCATCGGGAACGACAATATCCTGCGCGAGTATGTGACGGTGAACCGTGCCACGGTGTCCGGTGGTGGCGTCACCACGATCGGACATCATAATTTTCTCATGGCCTATGTCCATGTGGCGCACGACTGTCACTTGGGCAGCCACCTCATCATGGCCAACGCGGCGACCCTGGCAGGGCACATTACGATCGGCGATCACGCGATCATCGGAGGACTCGTCGGGATCCATCAGCACGTGCGGGTGGGCGCCTATGCGATGATCGGAGGTTGCTCGGGGGTGGGCAAAGATGTTCCCCCGTTCATGCGCGCGGCGGGCGGATACCGTGCGCGGCTCTACGGGCTGAACTCAATTGGGCTCAAGCGTCACGGATTCTCCAGCGAGCGTATCGGGGTGCTCAAGCAGGCCTATGAGGTGTTGTTCCGGTCCGGACACCGGATGGCCGAGGCCGTGAAGCGAGCGCGAGAGCAGTTTCGGGAGAGCGCGGACGTGCTGGAGGTGATCGCCTTTCTGGAAGGCTCCAGACGGGGCGTATGCCGATCCGTGGGGAAGGACCTGGAGAGCGAGGAATAGCGCGGATGCGCGGGGATCGTAACGGAACGGCACCGGCTCCCGCCGGAGAGCGCATCGGGCTCATCGCCGGGAATGGACGGTTTCCGATCATCTTCGCGGAGAATGCGACGCGATTGGGGTATCACGTGTCAGCGGTCGCCCATATCGGAGAGACTGCGCCCGAGCTTGAACGGTACGTCGATCGCATCCACTGGGTCAAGGTCGGGCAGCTCAATAAACTGATCAAGGCACTGAAAGAAGACGGGGTGCGCCAGGCGGTGATGCTCGGGGGGATCAAGAAGACGCACGTGTTCACCACCGTCAGACCGGACTTGCGGGCGCTGGCTGTGGCAAGCCGTCTCAAACGGTTGAAGGACGATTCGATCTTGCGCGAGGTGGCGGCCGAGCTGGAGAAGGAAGGGATTACGATCCGCGAGTCGACCTTCGGACTCCAGGGCATCCTGGTCGAGGACGGCCCGCTCACGAGGCGGGTTCCCGGCAAGAAAGAGTGGGAGGACATCCGGTACGGGTGGGAGGTGGCCGGCGAGGTCGGGCGGCTCGACATCGGCCAGTGCGTCGTGATCAAGGAGCGAGTGGTCGTGGCGGTAGAGGCTGCAGAGGGGACGGACGAGACGATCCGCCGTGGCGGGGCTCTCGCCCGCGAGGGGGCCGTGGTGATCAAGCGAAGCAAACCTCAGCAAGATCTCCGGTTCGATCTTCCGGCGGTGGGACCGGCTACGGTCGAGACGATGGCGTCGGTGAAAGCATCGGTCCTGGCGGTGGAGGCCGGGCGAAGCGTGCTCCTAGATCGGGAGATGACGCTCCGCAAGGCCGATCAGGCGGGAATTGCGATCGTCGGCGTCAGCAGTAGTGATGAGTGGTGAGCAACGAGCGATGAGCAATGAACACAAGAGCAGGGCGGTCGCGACTCGGGCCTCGTCACTCAGTGCTCATTACTCGTCACTGAAGGCATGAAACGGATCCGGGTCGGCGTCATCGGTGTCGGGCACCTGGGACAGCACCACGCCCGCTTGTATGCCAGCCTGGCTGGCGCGGTCCTGGCAGGCGTGGTGGACGCCGATCCGGATCGCGCTCGGCTCGTGGCGGAGCGGCATGGTGCATCGGTCTTCGGCGACCCGGCTACGTTGCTGGAAAAGGTGGACGCCGTCAGCGTGGCGGTGCCGACCTCGTCGCACTACGCGGTGGCCAAGGCCTGCCTGGCGGCGGGTGTCCACGTCCTGGTAGAAAAACCGATTGCCATCACGCCGGGTGAGGCCCGCGAACTCGTGGAGCTGGCGCGAGCGCGCGGGCGCGTGCTCCAGGTGGGGCACATCGAGCGGTTCAACCCGGGGATTCGGTCGGTACGTCCACATATCGGGAAACCGGGCTTCGTCGAATGCCACCGCCTGAGTCCGTTCGGGGAGCGGGGCACCGACGTGGACGTGGTGCTGGACTTGATGATCCACGACCTGGACATGGTCCTGTCGTTTCACCCGGGGCCGGTCGAAGAAGTCCGCGCCGCGGGGGTTCCGGTGTTGTCCTCAAACATCGACATCGCCAACGCCCGCATCGTGTTCGGCAGCGGGTGCGTCGCCAATCTGACCGCCAGCCGCGTGTCGACGACTCGCATGCGGAGGCTCCGCCTGTTTCAGCGCGACGCCTACGTGTCGGTTGACTATCAGACTCGTCAAGGAATGATCTGCCGACGGGTGACCGGGCGCCATGGTCGCCCCGAGATCGAGGTCGAGCACGTGAAAGGGGGAGATGAGGAGCCGCTCAAACTGCAGATCGAGGCGTTCCTGCACGCCATCGCGACTGGAAGCCCTCCCCCCGTCCCCGGTGAAGACGGCGTCGCGGCGCTGGAGCTGGCGCACCAGGTATTGGAGGCGATCGGCGCATTCGTCAGGCGCCACACGGAGAAGGGGTAACGGTGTATCGTTGTAGAGGGGTAGCGGAAGAACGGAGTACTGATCGCGTTACCCCCTTACCCCGTTATTCCGGTACCCCGAGGTTGAAGAGATGCCGCGGATTCTTATCGTGACCGGTGAAGCGTCCGGCGATCTGCATGGCGCCAATCTGGCGAATGCCATCCGGGCGCTCCGACCTGACACGGAGGTCCTGGGTGTCGGCGGCTCCAAAATGAAAGCCGCCGGCGTGACATTGATCCATGGAATCGAACGGCTCGATGTGGTGGGGGTCCTCGGTCTGGCGAATCTTCGCGCGGCCATGCGTACCTACTTCGCCCTGGCCCGCTTCCTTCGCAAGGAGTCCCTCGATGTCGTGGTGTTCATTGACCATCCCGGGATGAACCTGCGTCTGGCCCGCGTCGCGTCGCGAGCCGGTCACCGCGTGGTGTATTACATCGCGCCGCAGATCTGGGCGTGGGGTGCCAGCCGCATCCGTCTGATCTCGCGTGTGGTGGACCGGGTGATCGTGATCCTACCGTTCGAGGAGGCGCTGTACCGGCGTGCGGGAATTCCCTGCGAGTTCGTCGGTCATCCGCTGCTGGACGCGGTAGCGCCGTCGTACGATCGGGATGAGCTGCGCAAGCGATTCGGGTTTGAGGCGGCGGCGCCGGTGCTCGGCTTGTTGCCGGGGAGTCGCGAACGGGAGGTCCGTATCCTGCTCCCGATCATGCTTCAGGCCGCGGTGCGGTTGGCCAGGGTGCATCCGGGGCTCCAGCTCGCGGCGGCGCAGGCATCCACGATCCCGAATGGCCTCATCGAAGAGGTCTCGGCCGGCTTCGGTGTGGAGGTCCGTACCGTCAGAGACCAGCCTAACGAAGTCATGGCGGCCGCGGATCTCCTGCTGGTCGCATCCGGGACCGCGACCCTGCAAGCGGCCGTGATCGGAACTCCGATGGTGATCATCTACGGCGCTCCGTGGCTCACCTATTTGCTGGCTCGGTGGCTGGTGCAACTGGATTACATCGGCTTGGTGAACATTGTCGCCGGGCACCGGATCGTACCTGAACTCATCCAACACCAGGCCACGCCCGAGCGGCTGAGCGAGGAAGCGGGCCGGCTGCTTCGTGACAAGGTGGCCTCCAACGCGATGCGCGTCGCGTTGCGGGCGGTGCGAGAATCGCTGGGCGCTCCGGGGGCGTCCCGACGGGCGGCAGCGGCGGTCCTCGCGGAAATTGGGAAGCAAACCGGGGACAGGCACCCCTCGGCTAGGCTCGGGGCGGGCCTGCCCTGAGTTCATCGAAGGGAGCCAGCCCCTTGGAGTGCCAGGCATGACGCTGTTTCTCCGGCTCCTTCGCTATCTGTGGCAGTATCGGCTGCGACTGGCCGCTGCCTTCGTCTGTTCCGCCCTCGTGGCTGGCCTGACGGGGGCGTACGCCTGGATGGTCCGGCCGGTGCTGGACGGCATCTTTATCAGCAAAGATCAATATCTGCTGATGGTGCTGCCGGTGGCGATTCTGGGTGTGGCCGTGCTGAAGGGAATCTTCAGCTACGGGCAGAATTACCTGATGAATTACGTGGGCAATCAGGTGATCACCGATGTGCGTCAGGAGCTGTTCCTGCAGCTCATGCGCCTGCCGGTCGGTTTCCACGACACCAATACCTCCGGGCGGCTGGTGTCGCGGGTGATTAACGACGTGAATTTGATGGCCGGTGCGGTCGCGGGCGTATTCAGGGACCTGTTCCAACACGGTTTGACCTTCATCGCGATGGTGGGGGTGATCTTCTATCAGAACTGGAGGCTGGCGGCGATCTCGGTCGTCGTGATCCCTCTCGCGTCCTTCACCATGGTCCGGATGGGCCAACGCCTGCGCGGATTGGCAACGCGCGGACAGGAAAAAATCGGCGATATGGCCTCGGCATTGCAGGAGGCCCTCGCCGGCATCCGGATCGTGAAGTCCTTTGGTCGCGAGGACTCCGAAGCCCTGCGGTTTCGTGAGAGCAATAGAGGCTTTCTACGCGCCACCATGAAGGCAACTCAAGTTTCCTCCCTCGCCTCCTCACACATGGAGGTGATCGGTGTCCTGGGGGTGGCCGGGATTATCTGGTACGGTGGCTACCTGGTGATCCAGGGCACGATGACGCCGGGCGCCTTCTTCTCGTTCCTGGCGGCGATGATCATGGCCTACACCCCGCTCAAACGCCTGGCGGGAGCCAACAATACGATTCAGCAAGCGCTCGCGGCTGCCGAACGGGTGTTCCAAGTCCTGGATCTGCCGAACGAGCAGGACCGGGACCGAGGGAGCAACGACCTGCCCCCCCTGGCCCGCTCCCTGGAGTTCAGAGGAGTGAGTTTCCGCTATGAAGGGGGCGGCGTGCCGGCTCTCGTAGGCATTCATCTGTCGGTGAAGGCCGGAGAAGTCCTGGCGCTGGTCGGCAGCAGCGGGAGCGGGAAGACCACGCTGGCCAGCCTCGTGCCCCGTTTCTACGAGCCGACCGAGGGCGCGATTCTGATCGATGGCCAGGACATTCAGCATGGCACGCTCCGGTCCCTCCGCAAGCAGATCGGCATCGTGTCACAGGACACCGTGCTGTTCGATGAAACCGTGAAGAACAACATCGCCTACGGACGGGTGGGGGCGACGGACCAGGAGGTGCTGGAGGCGGCCACACTGGCCTACGCGCATGAGTTCATCACTCGTCTGCCCGATGGATATCACACGGTCATCGGGGAAAACGGGGTCAAGCTCTCGGGGGGAGAGCGTCAGCGGTTGGCGATCGCCCGTGCCATCTTGCGGGACCCGCCGATTTTGATCCTGGACGAGGCGACTTCCTCGTTGGATTCCGAGTCTGAGCGGATGGTCCAGCTCGCGTTCTCCAACTTGATGAGGAACCGGACCACGCTCGTGATCGCCCACCGGCTCTCCACCGTGCAGAACGCGGATCGAATCGTGGTCCTGGACCGGGGCAGTATCGTGGAATCCGGGTCGCATGAGGAGTTGCTGCAGCGAGGGGGACTGTACAAGCGGTTGCATGCGATGCAGTTCCAGGACATGGACGCACCTCGTTAAACGGCATTCGTCAGTCGTGAACCGTGAACGATCGAATGAGGCGACAGACTTCACAACAAGTCAGGATGTGACGTACACTGGGGTGAACGATCCATGTTCAACGACATGTTCACGTGGCTGAAGCAGACGCTGGTCCCGCCCATCGGGGCATGGCTGATCCGATTCTTAGGGAAGGCCGTCCGCATCCGGACAGAAGGAGCCGAGACCGTGGACGAGCTGTACCGTCAAGGCCGGCGCCTGATCATCACGTTCTGGCACGGGCGGCAGCTCATGATGCCCCTCGCCTACCGTGGAGCAGAGGCGCATATCCTCATCAGTCAGCACCGGGATGGAGAGTTAATCCACCGGATCGTAACCCGCTTCGGGGGCCGTTCGGTGAGGGGATCCACGACCCGCGGCGGTGCGGCGGCCCTCAGACAGCTCATCGAACTCGGGCGGTCAGGCGTGGACCTGGCGGTCACACCGGACGGGCCCAAGGGCCCGCGGCAGGTGGTCCAGATCGGCGTGATCCACCTGGCGAAGGCCACCGGCCTCCCGATTGTTCCGCTCACGTTCAGCTGCTCAAAAAAAAAGTCTTTGTGAGCTGGGACCGGTTCCTGCTGCCGTATCCGTTCGGCCGAGGACTGTTCCTGTGGGGGAAGCCGATCTGGGTCTCGTCTGCGGCGACGGCGGCCGACCTGGAATCCAAACGGATCGAGCTTGAGGAGGCTCTGAACCGGATCACGGCGGAAGCCGACGATGCGATGGAGTGTTGAGTCAGTTGTGTCAGTTGGGTCCGTTGTGTCCGTTTAACGGATTAAACCGACGAAACTGACTCACGGACTAAACAGACAAAACTGACTCAACGAGAATCGGTGTGTTCTTATGACGGACTAAACGGACATAACAGACTAAACGGACCAAACGAACAGAAATGTGGTACTTGCTGTACAACGTCCTTCTGATCCTGGCTTCACCGTTCATCCTCTTGATCCTCCTGGCCAAGAAGCGATGCCGGCCCGGTCTTGCTGAGCGACTCGGTCTGTTTGGTCTGTCTGGTCTATTTCGTCTCTTCGGTCAGAACAGACCGAACAGACCAAACAGACTAAACAGACCGGACGAACCCGTCATTTGGATCCACGCCGTATCGCTGGGCGAGGTGGTGGCGGCTGTGCCGCTGGTGCGCCTGCTCCACGGTCGCTACCCGGAGTATCGACTGGTGGTCTCGACGGTCACCGACACCGGACGCGAGGCGGTGGAGCAACGGCTCGCCGGCGTGGCCGAACACTGGTATGCCCCGTTAGATTTTCCGTGGGTCGTCTCGCGCGTTGTGGCGAGGCTGAACCCGACCGCCTTTCTCTTCGTCGAGACGGAGCTGTGGCCGAACCTTCTTCGAGCGCTCTCGCGACGTGGCGTGCCGTCCATCCTGGTCAACGGCCGATTGTCGTCCCAGTCGTTCAAAGGGTACGGGCTCGTACGGCCCTTCATCCGTCGGGTGCTCGAGACCGTCACGTTCTGCTTGATGCAGTCTGAACGGGATGCCGAACGCATCGTCGCACTGGGCGCCGCGCCGACTCGCGTGCTGCGCACCGGGAACATCAAATTCGATCAGCCCGTGCCCGGGCGTACAGGCCAGCAGGATGGTCTCTCGCGTGGAGAGATCAATCTGGCCGAACATGAAGAATTGATCGTGGCCGGAAGCACCCACCCCGGGGAAGAGGAACAACTCTTGGCCTGTTACCAGACCCTGCTCCGGGAATTCCCTGAGCTGGTGCTTCTGCTCGCCCCCCGTCACATTGAACGAGCGGCTGCGGTCGAAGCCGTCGTGAGATCGAAAGGGTTGGTGGCGCTTCGCCGGAGCGCATTCCGTGGACTCGGCGCGACTTCGTCTCAACGCGGGGCTCCTCGAGTGGTGATCCTGGATTCGCGAGGGGAGCTGGCGGCTGTCTACCAGCATGCGGTCCTCGCATTCGTGGGCGGGACGCTGATACCGGTAGGGGGTCATAATCTTCTGGAGCCGGCGCTCTGGGGCAAGCCCGTGTTCTTCGGACCCCACACCGACCATTGCGCGGAGGTGGCCGAACTTCTGATCCGGGCCGGCGGCGCGGTGCGGGTCGGCGACGGGGTCGAACTGGCTGCCAAGATGGCCGGGCTCCTTCGGGACCGAGCAGGTCTGCACCGCGTGGCTGCGGCGGCCCGGGGGGTGGTCATCGAAAACCAGGGGGCGGTCGAGCGAAGCCTCGAGCTGATCGGACGGGTGCTAGGGAGCCGTGAGCGCTCTGATGGGAAACGGCTGATCGGCCAATCCTCCCATGCCGCGGGCATGGCGAAGGTTGAGCGGTGAAGCGCGCATGTTGAACCTCAGCGAGCGCGAGGCTCTGGGCGGCTATCAAGAGAGGTCCCACGCATTGCCTGGTACCGGTCTCACAGCACCCGGAAGCAGCGATCAGCGTTCCTCATTCCTCAGGTGGCCGCTACGGGCGCTGGCCTGGCCCTATGGGCTCGCGGTCCGGGCGCGCACCGCGCTCTACGAGCGGGGCTGGCTGCCTCGTCGAAGGCTGCCCTGTCGAGTCGTGAGCGTCGGCAATCTGACGGTCGGGGGAACCGGAAAGACTCCGGTCGTG
This sequence comes from Nitrospirae bacterium 13_2_20CM_2_62_8, assembly GCA_001914955.1. Classification (GTDB taxonomy): domain Bacteria; phylum Nitrospirota; class Nitrospiria; order Nitrospirales; family Nitrospiraceae; genus 40CM-3-62-11. The sequence goes on from MNDM01000065.1 coordinate 57,324, forward strand.
ATCTCGATCGCGGAATGGCTGCTCGCCCGCGGCAAACGGGTCGGAGTGCTGAGCAGGGGCTATCGCCGGCGAAGCCGGGCGCCGCAGTTGCTGGTCTCGGACGGCCGGAGGATCCTGGAGGGGCCCGCCGAGGCGGGAGATGAGCCGCATCTGATCGCGTGGCGATGCCCAGGCGCGGTCGTCGCGGTCGGCACAGATCGGTACCGCCTTGGCCGATGGGTTCTGGAGCGGTTTCCGATCGATTGTTTCGTGCTGGACGACGGCTTCCAGCACCTCGCGTTGCATCGCGACGTGGATCTCCTGCTGATCGACGCCTCCGATCCGGGAGGGCTGGAGGCGCTGCTGCCGGCCGGCCGTCTCCGGGAGCCACTGACAGCAGCGGCCCGCGCGACCGCGCTACTGCTGACGCGAGCCGATGTGGTTGCCGGTCCGAATACGCTCTTGGCTTCGATCCGAGCGGCGACCGGAAGAGACAGTCGGCCGATCCTCATCCGGTTCATACCTGAGGCCTTGGTGAACATGGTCACGGGGATGCTCGAGGAGGTGGCGTCTGCGGCGGGGCGCACGGCGGTGGCCTTCAGCGGGATCGGTAATGCCGTGTCGTTCCGGACATTGCTGGCCGACCAGGGACTGAAGGTCCTCGACGACCTGGTGTTTCCGGATCATCACGGCTATACCGCTGAAGACCTGAGCCTGATCAGAGATCGGGCCGGGCGCTGCGGCGCGGACATGATCGTGACGACCGAAAAGGATGCGGTGAAGGTGGCGACGCTGGTCTCCCGGACGGACCGGCTCTGGGCGCTACGGCTCCGCACCGAGATCATGGAAGGACAAGCGCGGTTGGAGGGGCTGCTCCTGGGGAACGAACAGTACAGACAATTTTGAATTGTGAATGGTGAATTTTGAATGATGGTCTTGCCAAAGAGTGGCCCCAGCGATTCACAATTCAACGATCAAGATTTACAATGCATCGATGCGAATTGAGTCAGTAAAGCGGCTGCTCGTGCGGGGACCCAACTGGGTCGGCGATGCCATAATGGGCGAGCCTGCGCTGAGTGCGCTGCGCGGGCTGTTTCCGACCGCCGAGATCACGTTGCTGGTCAAGCCGACGATCGCGGAGTTGCTGGGAAACCATCCGGGGCTGGACCGGATGCTGGTCTATGACAGCCGCCGCCAGCATGCCGGACTCACCGGCAAATGGGCGCTGGCACGTGCATTACACCGTCTGCGGTTCGACCTGGCGATTCTGTTTCAGAATGCGTTCGAAGCGGCCTTGCTGGCCTTCCTGGCCAGGATTCCGCGCCGTTACGGCTATGCGACCGACGGCAGGAGCCTGCTGCTGACCGATCCGATCGCGCTGCCGGAACGGGCAAGGGGTATCCATCAAGTCGAGTATTACCTGCAACTCATTCGGCCGCTGGGCGCGGACGGACCGTCCGGCTCCCCCCGACTGTTTCTCTCGGATGGCGAGGTGGACGCGATGCGCCGCCGGCTCGTCCAGGCCGGCATCGGCGAGACCGACCTCGTCGTGGGACTCAATCCCGGCTCCACTTACGGAACGGCCAAGCGGTGGCTGCCAGAACGGTTTGCCGAGACGGCGGACCGGCTGGTGCGGGAGCATGGGGGGAAGGGCTTGCGGGTGGTGATCGTGGGGGCGCGGGGTGAGGAAGCTCTGGGCCGGGCCATCGCGGAGAGGATGCAGGCCAAGCCGGTCCTGCTTTCGGGCCAGACCTCCATCCGCGAACTGATGGCGGTGATCAGGCGCTGCGGACTGTTCGTCACCAATGACACCGGACCGATGCATATCGCGGCCGCGTTCGGCATCCCGGTCGTGGCCGTGTTCGGCCCGACCGATTCACGAACGACCGCGCCGACGGGGGACGGGCACACCATTGTGCGTCATCCGGTTGAGTGCTCCCCCTGCCTGTTGCGCGAGTGCCCGATCGACCACCGGTGCATGACGCGGATCTCGGTGGACGAGGTCTTTGCCGCCGCGAACAAACAGTTGTCAGGTATATCTGGTTTGTCCGCTCTATCTGGTTCGCCGGATTTGGAGCAGACGAACCAAACACACGAGACAAACCAACCGACCCGCCTGGACGGGGTGACCGTCTTTCTGGATCGAGATGGCACGCTGAACCGGGACACGGGCTATGTGAAGACTCCGGAGGAGCTTGAGCTGTTTCCCGGCGTGATCGAGGCTGTCGCTCGGTTGAATCAGGCCGGCGCGCGCGTCGTGCTGACTACGAATCAGTCCGGGGTCGCCCGCGGACTGATCACGACTGCCGCGCTGGACGCCATTCACGCGCGACTGCGCGCCCTCCTGGAGGCGGGTGGCGCGTCGCTCGACGCGATCTACTATTGTCCGCACCATCCCGATGATGCCTGCTCCTGCCGGAAGCCCCGGACCGGTCTGGTGGACCGGGCGGTTGGTGACCTCGGCCTCGACCCGTCACGGGCCTATGTGGTGGGGGATCAGAACCGAGACATGGAGTTGGCCCGCAAAATTGGCGCGCGAAGCGTCCTGGTGACGACCGGTCCGACGAGCCAGGAGGCGCTTACACTCTCGAAGTCGAATGGACTGCGGCCGGATCGCGTGGCGACCGGACTGGGGGAGGCGGTGGATTGGATCCTGGAGGACGCGGGGAGGGTGGAAGACCGACAGTTGTCGTTACCCGAGAGTCGGCAATGGTAAGAGTCGCCTGCATCGGAGGAGGGGCCTGGGGAGCGAACTTGATCCGGAACTTTTCGACTCTCGGCGCCCTGCACGCGATCTGTGACAGCGACCCCGAAACCCTGAAGCGGCATGCGAAGACCTACCCGCAGGTGGCGGTGAACGAGTCTTTCACCATGCTCTTGAAGCATCCGGCGCTCGATGCGGTCGTGATTGCGACCCCTGCGGGGCAGCACGCCTCCATGGTCAAGCAGGCACTGGAGGCCGGGAAAGACGTGTTCGTGGAGAAGCCTCTGGCGCTCACCCTGCCGGAAGGGCGTGAGGTGGTCGAGATGGCTGCGCGTGCCTCCCGGATTCTGATGGTCGGCCACGTCCTGCAGTACCATCCGGCCGTGCGCGCTCTGAACGGGCTGATTGCTCGGGGGGAGCTCGGCAAGGTCCAATACGTGTATTCCACCAGACTGAATATCGGGAAGTTTCGTCGCGAAGAGAACATCCTCTGGAGCTTTGCGCCCCATGACATTTCCACCATCCTCCTGCTGGTGGGCCAGATGCCTTCGACGGTTCAGGCCAGCGGAGGAACCTATCTCCAGCAGGGGATCCCTGACGTGACGATCACGTCACTGGCCTTTCCCAGCGGGGTGAAGGGACACGTGTTCGTGAGCTGGCTGCACCCCTTCAAGGAGCAGAAGCTGGTCGTGGTCGGGGACAAAAAAATGGCGGTGCTGGACGATCTCTCGAAGGAGAAACTCGTCCTGTACCCGCATCATGTGGACTGGATTGACCGCGCACCGGTCGCGCGGAAAGCGGACGCCGAGGTAGTGCCGGTCCCGGCCGAAGAGCCGCTGGCGAACGAATGTCGCCATTTTCTGGACTGCGTGGAACGCCGCATCCAGCCGCACACGGACGGACGGGAGGCGCTTCGAGTGCTGGAAGTGCTGCATGCCGGCCAGCTCTCGCTCGACCGCGAAGGGGCGGCGGTGCGGCTGGGGACTGCGAGCGAGCCCACCAACCAAGGGGTTCAGGTTCATCCCACGGCGATCGTGGACCAGCCCTGCGAGATCCTGCCGGGCACCAGGATCTGGCACTTCTCGCACGTGCATGCCGGCTGCCGGATTGGCGCGGACTGCAACATCGGGCAGAACGTGGTGATCGGACCCCACGTGACGATCGGAACGCGTGTCAAGATCCAGAACAACGTGTCGGTCTACGAAGGAGTCACGCTGGAAGACTTCGTCTTTTGCGGCCCTTCGATGGTGTTCACCAACGTCATCAACCCCAGAAGTGCCATCCCAAGGAAAACAGAGATCAAGAAGACGTTGATCAGGCATGACGCGACACTGGGCGCGAACTGCACGATTGTGTGCGGCGTGACGGTGGGCCGGTACGCCTTCGTGGGAGCAGGAACGGTCGTCATCAGAGACGTCGCGGATCATGCGCTGGTGGTCGGCAATCCGGCCCGCCAGGTGGGATGGATGTGCGAATGCGGGATCACGCTCAATGTTCTGAAGGGTCGGGCGAAGTGCGAGGCGTGCGGCGCCCGGTATGCCGTAGACCGGAAACGTGGCTGCCGCCGCGTCGATAAAGCGTCGCTCGTGGAGGGCACCTCGTGAAGCGTGAAGCGTATCTCGCGAGATGAAGCCAGTAACTAAGTAATTGAGTAAGTAAGTAAATTACTCAATTACCAATTACTCAATTACTTCTGCCAATGCCAGATACGAGTGACGAGATACGATGACTAACTTCCGCCGTATCCTGATTATCAAGCCCAGTTCGCTGGGGGATGTCGTGCACGCGCTGCCCACGTTGGCCGCGCTGCGGCAGACGTTTCCCCATGCGCACATCGCGTGGTTGGTGAAGCGCCAGTGGGCAGGGCTGTTGGAACGAGTGGAGGGACTCGATGCGGTGTGGCCCGTCGAGTCCGGCGTGACAGGCTGGTTGTCAGCGATTCGACGACTTCGTGCGGCCGGCTTCGACCTGGCAGTTGACCTGCAGGGCCTGCTGCGCAGCGGGGCCATGGCGCGGCTGGCCGGCTGCCCGACGAGGATCGGCTTCGCCAACGCCCGGGAGGGCAGTCCGTTTTGTTACACCCATCGGGTGTCGGTCGCGACCACGGAGATGCATGCGGTGGATCGCTACCTGCTCGTCGCGGCCGCGTGTGGAGCGTCGGTAAGGGGAGCGCCCGAGTTCCGACTCCGTCCCTTGCCAGCGGACCGGCAGGAGGTCGCCGTCCTCCTGGGCCGGCATGGCCTGCCTGCGCGCGAGCCGTGGATCGGGGTGAGTGTCGCTGCCCGGTGGCCGACCAAGCGGTGGCCGCCGGAGTTCTTCGCGACCACGATGGATCATCTTCAGGAGAAAGGGTTGGGGCGCGTGGTGTTGATCGGCGGACCGGATGATCGGGCTGCGGCACAGGCTGTCAAGGGTCTGATGCGGACCGTGCCGATGGATTTGACCGGAGCAACCGCGCCCGGCCTGCTGCCGGCCTTGCTGGAATCGGCCGCGCTCCTGTTGACCAACGATTCCGGGCCCATGCACGTGGCAGCGGCCATGGGGACCCCGGTGGTCGCGCTCTTCGGTCCGACCAGTCCGACCCGCACCGGCCCCTATGGAAACGGGCATCGCGTACTGAGGAGCGGGGTCCCCTGCAGCCCCTGCTTCAGCCGAACCTGTCGCAACACGGTGTACCTTGAGTGTCTGAAGACTATTTCTCCCGACAAGGTGATTGAGGCGGTGCGCGATCTATTGAAGAAGGTCGAGGTTAAGGCTGAGGTTGAGGCTCAGGCCCGATCCAGCTGAAAATCCTCACTCAACCTTAACCTCAGCCTCAACCTAGGGTTTATGAAGATTCTCCTCGTCAGGCCGGATGGGATCGGCGACGAGATCCTGTGTCTGCCCGTGGCATCGGCTCTCCGGCGGCTGAGGCCCGCGGCGCGGATCGCCTTTCTCTCCAGCGAGGCGTCGGCGCCCGTTCTGGAACACCACCCCCACGTGGATGAGGTGCTGACGGTCAGCGGCCGGGAACGCCTCGGAGAGCTGGTCGCGCTGTTTCGCCAAGGGTTCGACGCGGCTCTGTTTCTGAAGCCGTTCCGCCGCTTGATGCTCGCGGCGTTCGTGGCCCGCGTACCGCTTCGCGTGGCGACCGGCTATCGTTGGTACAGTCTGCTGGCGAACCGCCGCGTCTATCAGCACCGGCGTGAGTTCTCCAAGCACGAGAGTGAGTACAACCTGGGGCTGCTCGCGGGCCTTGGGTTGGATCCAGGCCCTCCAGCGGTGCCCAGGCTGGTGCTGACTCATGGAGAGCGTGAGTGGGCGCGGCTCCGGCTCCGGGGCCTGCCGCCGCAGCGGGTGGTGGTGCACCCGGGCGGGTTCTCGACTCGCCGGTGGCGAAGTCAGCACTACCTGGAACTGGCACAGCGATTGGCGAGAGAGGGCTGCGGGGTGATCCTGACGGGGAGTATGGCTGATGAAAAGCGCGTTCGCGACGAGGTACCGGAGGCAACCAGCATGGGGAGCCAGGTACTGGATCTCATGGGTCAGTTGACCCTCCGGGAGCTCATGTCCGTGATCGGGGCCAGCCAGGCGGTGGTCTCTGGATCCACGGGGCCGGCGCATGTGGCCGCCGCGTTAGGCATTCCCACCGTGAGCTTGTTTGATCCCCGTCGCAACCAGTCTCCCGTTCGGTGGCGACCGCTCGGCAGCGGTGTCGTCTTGAGACCGGATGTGCCGACCTGCGAGATGTGCGTCTACGAAGCCTGTCCCTACTGGGATTGTCTGAACCGCATTTCGGTGGACCAGGTGGCCTCTCACGTGTACGCGGTCCAAGCCCACGGGCAACCCCTGACGATTCTGCATGTCTAAAGGTGCCACTGTGCGTTCGACCTCCGTCTGGTCATTCCGGCAAACGCTCCTCTTCTGGTGGATTCTGTTCGTCGTGATCCAACAAGCCGAACGGCTCTTCTTGCTTCCGGAGGCCCTGTCGCGCGAAGCGCCCTCGGCCGGTCTGTTGGTCCAGACGCTGCTCATCGGTCTGCGGGGGGATTTCATCGTGGCGTCGATCGGCGTAGTCCTCGCAGCCATGCTCGCCGCGGCAGCCGTGGGGTTGCCCCGGCTGCTGTCCGGGCGGCACGGCTCCACCGGGCAAGGAGGCGACCACCACAAGCGGGGGCTGATAGTTTCGGGAAGCCTGGTCGGGTGTCTGTTCCTGGTGCTTCTGACCGCCGACATGGGCTATTACCACTACAACCAACACCACCTCGACTTCGTCTTTTTCGAATATCTCGACGACCTCCTGACGCAAGCAACTGAGATGGGGCTCATGCAGGGCCAGGCCGCTCAGCAGACCAGCGCGGAGCTGCAGGACACGCAGCGATGGGCGCTGCGAATGCTCGGGTTCTTCCTTGTCGAAGGGCTGGCGGTCGCGGTCTGGTGGGCCTGTTTCAGGCTGTGGGTGGCTCCTGCGTTCAACCGCTGGGAGCCGCGGTCCCCGGCAGCCGCGACCGCAGCCTTGAGTCTCCTGCTCGCCGGAGGGGCGTTCGGATTTCATCCCAATGGTCCCTATGCGATACGGATCGCGAACATCAGCAGCGCGGAATACTATACCCTCGCGCAGAATCCGGTCCTCTATGCAAGCGAGGCCTGGCGAGCCACGGTCGCCTCCAGACTGGAGAGTGAGCAGCCCTACCAGTTGTCGGCCATGCCGCTGGCCGAGGCGGTCCGTATCACACAGGAACTGGTCGGAAACGGAGCGGAGTTTCCGGATTCCCGGTACCCGTTGGTGCGAGCCGCGCACAGCGGTGCCGGCGTCAGGCTGGCCCGACCGGCCAATATCGTGGTCATCTTCGTGGAGGCCTTGGACCGGCGCTTCCTGAACCGCGACAGTCATGGGGTCCGGGTCACGCCCTTCCTGGATCGTCTCCGGGGGGAGAGCGTCTATTTTGAGAACTTCTTCGCCAATGGGGTCCAGACGGCCCGCGGATTGTTTGCCTCCCTCTGCTCCTACTATCCCCGCCAGGGTCAGGCGGCGATGAAGACCCGCTACGCCCATGATTACCTCTGCCTCCCATCCCTGCTGCGCCGGCACGGTTACCGGACCGAGATGGTCATCAGCGAGCATCGCGATTTGAACCGACTCCAGCTCTTCGTCACGCGCAACGGGCTCCATCAGCTCTTCGACCAAAGCGATTTCCCGCCGAACATCGAGCGGGTCGGATCGGGGCCGAGCCTCGGCAAGCCGGACGGCGCCCTGCTGGATCTGATGCGCGCGCGCATCCAGGTTCTCCAGGCCTCCGGTAAACCCTTCTTTCTGGCGACGCTCACGTTGGGGACGCATCATCCGTTCACGGTGCCAGTGAGCACCCCGGTCATCCGTGTCCTGCAGGCGGACCCGGACGGCTATCTGGCGGCCTTACGGTACCTGGATGGGGAGCTGGAACGATTCTTCTCGGAATTGCTGCAGGCCGGGTTACTGAAGAACACGGTCGTTCTGATCCTCGGCGACCACGGCCGGCACGAAGTCGTCGGACAGACCGAGGTCGAGAAGCAAGCCGGACATTTTCTGGCTCCCCTGTTTCTTTGGGTGGATCAGTCGCTTCGGACGCCGAAGACGTACCGACCAAGGACCGTGGCCACGGTGGCCAGCCAGGTGGATCTCGCGCCCACGCTTCTTGGCATGAACGGTCTCACGCCGCGTGTAGCACCGTTTCTGGGACGAGACCTGAGTTGCCTGTTGGTGCGAGACTGCGAGCAGGACAGCTTCGCCTACCTCACCAGCGTGTACGATGATGTAATCGGCCTGGCTGACCGACGCGGGGTGCTCCTCTACTCGCTGAGAACCGAGAGCCTCGTCGAAATCGATCTTGAGCTGAAGCAGCCACCGGTGATGCGTTCGATGAAAGACCCGGCGGTCGCGTTGCGCTGGCGCCAGCTCCAAGCCCTCTATGTCAGCTCCAACACCCTCCTCGACCGGAATTTGATCTGGTCCTGGAAAGACCTGGGGGCGAAGTTGTGACAATGGAACGGAACCGGGTGTCGGCTGTGGTCATCGCCTACAACGATGAACCCAACATCCGCGCTTGCCTCGAGACCCTGACCTGGGCTGATGAGATCATCGTCGTCGATTCCCACAGCTCGGATGCAACCGAGAAGATCAGCCGGGAGTTCACCGACAAGGTGTACCAGCACGAGTTTAAGGGGTTCGGACGCCTGAGGAACGAAGCGGTGGCCCACGCGACGCATGAGTGGGTCTTCAGCCTGGACACCGACGAGCGCATGACGCTGGAGCTCCGTGACGAGGTCCGAGGGGTGCTCGCGAGCGGACCGCGGGCTGATGCCTACTTCGTCCCACGCCGGAACTACTTTCTAGGACGATGGATCCGGCACTCTGGCTGGTATCCGGACTACCGGCAGCCTCAACTGTTCCATAAGGATCGGATGCGCTATCGTGAAGAGATCGTCCATGAGGGTTTTGATCTCGAAGGAAAGGCATCCTTCCTGAAAGAGCATGTTGTGCAGTACCCCTTTCGCGATGTCGATCACTATCTTCAGAAAGTGAACCGGTATGCAGGACTAATGGCCCATCGCATGGTCGAACAGGGGGCGCCATTCCGCACCCATCAACTCGTGACGCATCCTCTGTTTACCTTTGCGAAGATGTACGTGGCACGATTGGGAATCTTGGACGGCATGCCTGGGTTGATACTGGCCGGGCTCTATGCCTATTACACGTTCCTGAAGTACGCGAGGCTGTGGGAGATGAGCGTTGATCGGACGTTAAGTGTTCCTGGACGAAGAGCCCTCTGAATGAAACAATTGCCCTTCTGGCAAAGACCGTATTTCGCTCGGCGTGTTCTTGACATCGGATCGGGACACAATCCATTCAAGGGTGCCACCTATGTGGTGGATTTCGACCTGAATGAGGGTCGGGATCGACATGGCAATCCGCTGGTCGTGCCCGAGCCGGCTCGACTGTTTGCCGCAGATGTGCAGGCGCTGCCATTCCAGGCGAGGTCCTTCGATTATGTCTATGCGTCTCATGTGCTGGAACACGTGGATTGGCCGGGCGACGCGTGCCGGGAGATCATGCGAGTCGGTTCCGCCGGGTACGTTGAGACGCCGAGCCCCTTGCTCGAGCAGGGACTTGCCTACAAGGACAAGGACCTCCCGGAGTATTGGATGCACAAATGGTTCGTGTGTTCCCCCGCTCCGGCTGTCTTGGTCTTCGAGCCAAAGACTCGGACCACCATCTCGGAGTTTTGCACCTGTTCGGATGGCCAGTTCATGAAAGAGTTTTATGACAGCCTCGATTTTCGCGTGGCGCAGCATTGCATCCGACGCAAGGCAAAAACGACCATCTTTTTCTGGAAATCCTCGTTTGTCGTGGAGGTCGGGGATCGCACACTCAACTGCGGTGACGGGTCAAAGGTCTGTCGATTTCGCGGAATGAGGCGGGCGCTGGTGGCGAGCTGTAATGATCTGTGGCGTGCCCACCGTCTCCTCCGGTTGAAGCGGACGTTTCCAAACAGCCGGATCGTCTTTCGGAAGTACGGAGAGCGAACGTTGTTCATCCACTGAGAGGACATCCGTCGCTGCGACGGAGAGTAATTGAGTGAATAAGTAAATGAGTAATTGGCGGCAAAGCACACGGAAGACTGTCTCGCTCACTTCCTTAATTACTCAGGAACGCTGGAGCTCGTTCAGTCCATCGGTGATCCCAAGATCAGGATCATTGAATCCGTGTGGGATGGGACGTTACAAACAGGGGGACTGATTTATTCCCAGCAAACGAACATCGCCCTTGCCGCCTGCACGGGGGATTGGGCGTTCTATCTTCAGGCTGACGAGGTCATCCATGAAGACGATCTGCCGAACATTCTGCAAGCGATGCGGGACAATCTCGGTAACACAGAGGTCCTGGGTTTACTCTTCCGCTATCTTCATTTCGTGGGAGATTACTGGTCCGTCAATCCGTGGCACTATCATCGAGCGGTGCGCGTGATCCGTAACAACGGCGAGGTTGAGTCCTGCGGTGATGCGGTGGGGTTCTCTCGAAAGGCT
>MNDM01000021.1 GCA_001914955.1 Nitrospirae bacterium 13_2_20CM_2_62_8
CGCTTCCGAGCCCAAGAGGATTCGGTGTCCGATATCCGTGTGCCGCGTCATCACCTCGAACTCCTCGGGCGTGAACTTTCCGGGCTTGAGCAGAATGTTGTCCGGCGTGCCGATCTTGCCGATGTCATGCATGGGACTGGCGATACGGATCAGCTCGCATCGCGCATGGTCCAGGCCGGAGAGGCGGGCCAGCAGTGCGCAATACATGCTCATCCGCTGAATGTGCCGGGCAGTTTCATCGTCTCGAAACTCGGCGGCGATGGCGAGCCTCCGGATGGTCTCCTCCGCCGCCAGTTCGAGACCTTTGAGCGCGTGTCGCAGCGACTCCGTGCGTTGGAGGACCATCTGCTCTAATTCATCACGGTGGGCCCTGTTTTCGATCTCCAGCCTGCGGCGACGCAGCGCGTTGGCGACGTCGATCAACACCTCGTTGCACTCGAACGGTTTGATGATATAGCCATAGGCGCCGGTCTTCAGCGCGATGTTCGCGAGTTGAGGATCGTCGAGCCCGGTCACCATGACCGCCGCGGTGTCGGGATGGTCGCGGAGGACGTACTTGAGGAGCTGGAGGCCGGATTCTCCCGGCATGTTCACGTCGCAGAGGATGAGGTCGAACTGCTCTTTTTCCAAACGCTGACGGGCCTCATGGGCATCAGCGGCGAGCGTGCAGACATAGTCCTGCCCTTCGAGCACGCGACCCAAGAGGCACCGGGTCGCGTTCTCGTCATCCACGATCAGGATCCGTGACGACCCTTGGGGGGATTGAGAACCGTTGTTGTGCGATTCAGAGGCCATTTATTGGGCGAAGGTGACGCTCCTAGTCAAACAATAAAGAACTAATCAAGTCAGTCTGCAGCCGCACCCATGGGATTGAGCAGGTTCCGTGCCAGGAGATCGGGATCACTCTTCGAGCTTCCCATCCACGCGCACCAAAACGGAGTCAAGTTCTAAGCTCTTGAAAGTAGAAGTTCGCTGAGAGAGATCGGACATGATGCTCGGGAGTCCCGAGAGAAACAATGAAGAGGTGAAGGGAGATGAAGTCGGAGAACATGTACTATATTGTACTCGCAGAAAATTGTTGATCGTGACACCCTTCCCTTGTTCATGCCGGACCCGAATCTCTCGTTGCCACCCAGTCGGGAACGAGCTACCCTGGCGCATGCCCTATCGGTTCCCGCACGAGGATCTATTCGCGTTCGCGGTCGGTGCGCTCATCGTCGGCCTCCTCCTCCTGCGAGTCGGCCTCGCACGCAGGCGTCGTCGGCGTTCGGAACGACCCGTGTGATCGGAGGCGAGCGGGGACCGCGTTCCTCTCTCTCTGCTGTCATTTGATCTTTCTTCCACCCTCCTTTATAATCCGATCCTCTTGATCCAAGAGGAGATTCTCATGAATCGCGGCGCGAGCCTTCAGCGCCAGGATGGGCGCCGGCATGACGAAGTCCGGCCGGTCAAGATTACGCGGGACTTCATCAAGTATGCCGAGGGGTCCGTGCTGATCGAGATGGGCGGGACCAAGGTCATTTGCACCGCGTCGGTCGAGGAGAAGGTCCCGCCGTTCCTCAAAGACAAGGGACGGGGGTGGGTGACGGCTGAGTACGCCATGCTCCCGCGCGCGACGCAAGACCGCACTCCGCGGGAAGCAGTCAAAGGCAGGCAGGGAGGCCGCACGTTGGAGATTCAACGGTTGGTCGGGCGGTCCTTGCGAGCGGTGACCGACACGGCGGAGATGGGCGAGCGGACGATCTGGATCGATTGTGATGTGATCCAAGCCGATGGGGGAACACGGACGGCCTCGATCACGGGAGCGTTCATCGCGCTGGCCGACTCGTTCACGGTTCTGAAGAAAAAAGAGCTGATCAAGAAGCGCCCGCTCACGGACTATCTCGCCGCGGTGAGCGTTGGCAAGGTCGGGGGCGAGGTGATGGTGGATTTGGCCTACGAAGAGGACTCGATGGCCGAGGTGGACATGAATCTGGTGATGACGGGGCGCGGGCGGTTCGTGGAGGTGCAGGGGACCGCCGAGCGCGCGTCCTTCGATAAGAAGGACCTGGATGAATTCCTGACTGCGGGATGGAACGCGATCCAGAGCTTGGTGAAACTGCAGAAGGAACTGGTGGGGACGCTGGAGTAATCTCTGGCGATGTGGCGGCTGGTCAGACCGCCGTGCTCGCGCACCGCGCACGTGAGGCCGCCTGCCCTCCTGCCCGCTACGAAGAGAGCATGCGGAGCCGCAACACCCATTGTCCTTCAAGTGGAACGGGTGATGACGCGCGCAGTCGCGGCCAGACCAGCCGCCACACGAGCACTAAGTAAGGAACATCCATCTGGTAAAAGAAATTGTGCTGGCGACGCGGAATCCGGACAAGCGCGAGGAGCTGGCCGCACTGCTTGGCGACCTTGGGATCAAGATCCGGACACTCGCCGACTTTCCGGACGCGCCGGAGGTTGTGGAAGATGGTGATACCTGCCGCGCCAACGCGGTCAAAAAGGCCGTCGCGATCGCGCAGGACACCGGTCTTCCGGCTGTGGCCGACGATACCGGGTTGGAAGTTGAGGCCTTAGGCGGGCGACCGGGCGTGCACGCGGCGCGATACGCGGGCGAGCGCGCGACCTACGAAGACAACTGGCGCAAGCTGATCCGGGAGCTGGACGGAGTCCCGCGGCAACGACGCCGGGCCCGCTTTATCACGGTCGCCGCGGTGGCCATGCCGTCCGGCAAAGTGGAAGTCGCGGAGGGGATACTCGAAGGGGTGATTGCCGAGGCGCCGGCCGGGACACAGGGATTCGGGTACGACCCGATTTTTGTTGTTCCCCAACTCGGCAAGACCTTGGCGCAACTGGCGCAGGGGGAGAAGAATCGGATCAGCCATCGAGCTAGGGCATTCTCAAAGGTGCGGGAAATCCTTCTTAAGTTATGACTTGTGAGTGTTCAGTATTGAGTTTAGGATATGCGAAGGGATGTTTTCTTTAACTCATCACTCAGAACTCATCACTCATTACTGGTTGGTGTCGGGGCGTAGCGCAGCCTGGTAGCGCACCTGCTTTGGGAGCAGGGAGTCGGAGGTTCGAATCCTCTCGCCCCGACCATACCAAGCTTGCTTGAACCGCCCCCTTCGATCAAATGGGGGCGGATAGTTAGTTTGCCTCCAGGAGGCTCAGATGCTTCACCAAGCTTGCTTGAACCGCCGAACATTTTAAGTGATTGCGCGTCTCGCTTCGCTCGTCGTTTGGCGCGAGAGGGACATTGGGACGTATTCCAACGGGCAGTGCCGCGCCAGGGACCTCCACGTCTTGGCGTTGGGGCACCGGAACAAGGTTGAAGCCCGTCTTCATCATAATAGATGAACGTCGCGTAGCGACACGTTGCTTAGTGCTCAAACGCCATGGCCCGCTGGTACGTGCTGGCGCGACACTGCCTGATTAACAGCCGTCCGTGGGTACCTATCGCGCCAAGATACGCGCCCGTAGCTCAGTTGGACAGAGCCCCAGCCTTCTAAGCTGGTTGTCGCCGGTTCGAATCCGGCCGGGCGCACCAGTTTGTTCCACATAGCTAATCCATCGGAGGGAGGTCGCCCATGTCCACTTTCGTGAGCCTCATCAACTGGACCGAGCAGGGGATTCGCACCGTGAAAGATTCGCCGAAGCGTTTGGACGCGGCCAGAAAGACGTTGAAAGAAATGGGGGGCGAGCTGGAGGCGTTCTACATGACCCAGGGAAGCTTGGATGCCATACTTATTTTTGAAGCTCCCAGCGATGAAGTGGCGGCGAAGTTCCTGCTCAAAGTCGGATCGGCAGGGAATATCCGCACGACCACACTGAAGGCCTATCCGGAAGCTGACTACCGTAAGATCATCGGTGCGCTTTCCTGACGCAGCGCGCCAACCCGGCGTCCGCATGGACGCGTGGTCGCAGGGCTGCTCCCGCATGGCCGGCTGGCTTTCCGTCGCTCTGCTGGTGTGCATCCCGTGTGTCCTCGCTCTGTTCGCCTATGACGCACTGGCCATTCTCCTGTTCAGGCGCGGGGAATACCGGCTTGTGCCCGTCCATGACCTGGCCCGCGCGGTGGCCCAGGATCTTGGCCTCGTCATCGTGTACGCGGCAGCGGTGACACCCCGCGTGATCACCGTGGTGGCGGGCTATCCAAGCCGAACGCGCCGAATCTGTCTCATCATGCTCGGTCTTGGGATCGCCTGGTACGATGTGCTGTGCGCCTCAGTGACTCGCGTCCTGGCCGAGCCGCCTGGATTCGGGGTGAGCCTGGTGGTGTTATTTGTCATTCCGATCATCCTTGCGCCGTGGTATGTGCAGTGGCTGAGGTCATGGCTACCGGAGGAGCAGTAATCACCTCATGGATCCTTTTCGGAGCTCTGTTCTATCTGTTATGATACTGACCGATTTTCTCCCCCGTCATGTCTATTCTCTCAACTATTAAACAAGGCTGAACGATTCGTTTTCCGGGTATACGCGGCATATTCTTTACGGATCATCTAGGGATTGAACCGAAAGAGGGGCGAGGATGGCCACGATCATGGTGGTGGATGACGAGCCGATGGTGCGGAATCTGCTCTCGCAGTTTTTGACCCTGCGGGGGTACCGGGTTTGCCCTGCGAAGGACGGGCCGGACGCGCTGTCGCTGCTGAAGCAGGAGCACCCTCAGTTGGTCATTCTGGATGTCTATATGCCGGGCATGAACGGAGTCGATGTCTTACGTCAATTACGGGCCAACGACTACAAGGGCGCGGTGATTGCGCTGAGCGCCAGCCAGGATGAAGAGATGCTGCAGGAGATGTTGGAGCTGGGGTCGGTGGATATCATGGGCAAGCCGGTGGATCTCGAGCGGCTGGCGATGATGGTCGAGGTAAGCCTGGTCATGAAGAACGAGTAGGTGATGGCGGCAAGGAACGACGGGATGCCACGACGGAACGGGACCACTCGCTTGAAGCGCGGAACTCGGAAGTCTGCTCTGTCGGTTGAGACCGGCGCGAGGCAACGCTTTCAGCATCGTCTGTTGAAATGGTACCGGCAACACGGCCGCGACTTACCCTGGCGGCAGACATCCGATCCCTACAAGATTCTGGTCTCGGAAGTCATGCTCCAGCAGACACAGGTCGAGCGGGTCATTCCGAAGTACCACGAGTTTCTCGAACGCTATCCCACGCTACAAGATCTGGCTGACGCGTCGGCCGATGAGGTGCGAGCGACCTGGTATCCGCTCGGGTACAATATCCGCCCGTTCCGGTTGCACGGCATCGCGCGGGAGACGGTGGCCCGCTACGGCGGGGCGCTGCCCAAAGACCCGGACGCATTGCTCTCGTTCAAGGGGATCGGCCGGTACACCGCCGGCGCCATCCGGTCTTTCGCCTTCAACGAGGACGCGCCGATCCTGGATACGAACGTGATGCGGGTCCTGCATCGGGTGTTCATCGGAGCCGGCGATCCCAAACTGAAGAAGTCCAAACTCTGGGCGTTGTCCGAGACCTTGATCCCTCGAGGAAAAGGGTATGATTTCAACCAGGCCCTGATGGACTTCGGCGCGATCGTCTGCACCGCCCGCGATCCCTACTGTCTGCTCTGTCCCATGAAGGATTGTTGCAAAAGCTACCCGTTTGAGCCTCATCGTAACTCGTGACGCGCTTGCGCGGCGGGCTCTCCGCCGAAGGCTTCGGCCCGCGGGCGGAAGCGCTTCCGCCCTCCAGACTTCGGCGAGCTCGCCTCGGCTGAGCTCGTCGCAGGCAGTCGAGCCGAGGCTCCCGGCGGATGGGTCAGCGCGCAGACGCGTGAGGTGTAATGAGCAAGAACGTCGAGAAGCCTGACCCTTCACGCCTGACGGATCACGCATCACGTCAAACAATCCAGGTTGCAGCAGGACTGATCCTCCACGAGGGTCGTTATCTGATCACTCGCCGGAAAGCGGGGACACACCTGGGAGGACTCTGGGAGTTTCCCGGCGGGAAGCGTGAGCCCGGCGAGTCGCTGGAGGCCTGCCTGCGCCGGGAGCTACGCGAGGAGCTTGGAGTCGAGATCACGGCGCCGGCTCGATTTTATGTGGTCTGCCACGACTACCCGGAAAAGAGGGTCGAACTGCACTTCTTCCGCTGCACCATCCAGGGTGGCCATGGGCGGGCAGTGGACTGTGAGGATGTCCGCTGGGTGACCCCGGAAGAGTTGACGAAGTTCGAGTTTCCGCCGGCGGACGGTCCGATGATTATAGCCCTGCAACGTGGACCGGGGCGGTCATGAAATTCCCCGTTGACGCCAAACTCAAGGACGACACGCCGATACAGCTCCTCCTGGCCGGCCACAAGGATGTCGAACCATTGCGGCAGCTCTATCGGGTGATCGTCGCCGAAGGCACCTCCTATCCGCATGAGCGGTTGCCGGATCAGGACGAGTTCATGGAGTACTGGTTCCGCGGAAAGACGACCGTGGCCGCGTACGTGCATGATCGCGCGCCCGACGCGGAGATGCTGGGCGCATTCTACCTCAAGCCGAATTGGCCCGGGCGCGCCCGACAAGTCGCCAATGCCGGTTTCATCGTGGCGCCCGACTGGCGGAACAAAGGGCTGGGATGGCTGCTGGGGGCTACCATGCTGCACTATGCGAAGGAGCTGGGATATCGGAGCGTGATCTTCAACCTGGTCTTCTCGGAAAATCAGGCTGCTCGGCTTTTGTGGAGGAAGCTGGGCTTCTCGGAGCTTGGGGCCATTCCCGGCGCGGTGCGCAAGAACGATGGAACGTACCAGGATGCGGTGATCATGTTTAAATCGCTCCTTGGAAGCGAATAGCTAACAGCGGGTAGCAAATAGCGAATAGGTGTTTGAAATATCTTAAGCTACTAGCTGCTCGCTGCCAGCTTAGAGCTTTTTCATGAAGATCGTGCTCGATATTGAGACGGTGCAAGCCTCAAAGGAGGAGTGGGCTCGCCTCTCCGGAGTTCCCATACTCTATCCGGAGAATCTCCTGGACGCGGGCGATGCGGCCCAGCAGGACCGGGACTATGAGAAGTCCTCCTTCGATGGCACCTTCAGTCGAATCGTCTGCATCGGCATGCTTGTGTTCTCCGACACGATGGACCCGCAGGGAGCCCTGTGCTGGTACGGGTCGGATGAAAAAGAGCTCCTTCGTCAGTTTTGGGTGAGGCTTGGTCAGACCCGCCCGGCTCTCTTCATCACCCACAACGGGTTAGGCTTTGACCTGCCGTTCATCAAGAAACGGTCCATCATTCACCAGGTCAAGCCCAGCGTCGAGATCAGCTTGACCAGATACAGGACCGAGCCGGTCTATGACACGATGGCGGTCTGGAGCAACTGGGACAGTCGCGGCTGGATCAAGTTGGAGGTGCTGGCCCGCGTGCTCAACGTCGAGGCCAAGTCAGGCAGCGGGAAGCAGGTGGCCGAGATGTGGGACAAGGGGCAGGGGAAAGAGATCGCCGAGTATTGCTTGCAGGACACCTATGTGACCTATGCCTGCTACTGCCGCATGAATTTCCGGCCGCCGCTGTCCCGCGATGTCGTGTTGCTGCAGCGCGAGCTGATCGAGGTGAAGTGAGGGGGCGCCTTGTGGCGCTGTGAGCGGCGAAGTGGCCAGGCCAGTCTCCGTGCTCGCGCGTCGCGCACGATGAAGCTGTGCTCGCCGGACGCGCGCAGTAGAGCCTGACCTGGCCACCTCGCCGTCAATAAGCATCTTGTCCGGAGCTATATTCCGGAACGAGATACGGTTCACGAGCGACGAGATACGTTTCCCCCTATTGGGGAGAGGGAAGGGTGAGGCGGGAGCGAGAGGCCGGCTTACCAGACGCCGAGGCCCATGAGGACCATCCCGACCACGAGCCAGCAGAGCAGCCCCGTCGCGATGATATTTTCAAGACTCATCAAGGACTCCCAAAAATTCTTCAGTCGGAATCGGAGGAGTGCAAAGGAGGTGCCGGGTGGAATCGGGGGAGGCGCCGCAATCGAACTGAGAGCAATTGATAAAAATATCAGTCTGTTACACGCCTTGAATCAAGACCGGGCGGGGCCGTGCGTCTAGTCTTCAAGGGTAAACGTTTGAACAAGTTTGAACGGGAATCTGACGATTTTGCACAAAATGGGCGCGGTCACCGGGCGGGAGAGCTGACAGGAATCTCCTTGCCAAACAGGGTGGTCGCTGACACCCGCGTGATTTTCATCGGGATCAAGTCGCCAGGGCGACTCCCGGAGCCATTCTTCTCCCAGACCACGGTGATGTTGCCGTCGGTCCGGCCCATCGACTGAGCCGAAGACTTCTTGGCATCCCCTTCCACCAGTACGGTCACAGTCTGGCCGAGCAGTTCCTCATTTTTCCGGAGCGAGATGGATTTCTGGAGATTAACCAGGCGGGTGACCCGCTCGGACTTGACCCGCTCCGGCACGTCGTCCGGATACTTCCGCGCCGCGATGGTGTGCTTGCGCTCCGAATATTTGAAGATGAACGCCGAGTGGAAGCCCACCTCCTCCATGACCCGGTAGGTGTCAAGGAACTCCTCCTCGGTTTCGCTGCAAAAGCCGCAGATGATGTCGGTGGTCAGGGCTATGTCGGACCGTCGGCGGCGAATGTCTTCCACCAGCGCGAGATAGTCCTTGCGACCGTAGGTTCGATTCATCAACCGGAGGATGCGGTCATTTCCGGCCTGGAGCGGCAGATGGATGTGTTTG
>MNDM01000067.1:0-17387 GCA_001914955.1 Nitrospirae bacterium 13_2_20CM_2_62_8
ACGCCTTAGGCAATCCGACTCCCGCCATCACCGTGCAATTCAGCGTCACAGGCGCGGTTACGACCAGCGGCCCCGAGACCACGGACGCCAATGGCCAACCCACCTTCTGCTATCCCGGGCCGCTATTCCCAGGCACCGATACCATCACCGCCTATGCTGACCCGAACACGAACCACACCCAGGATGCCGACGAGCCCAGTGATGCCGCCACCAAAACCTGGGTGCTCCCGCCCACGACGGCGGACTGCAAGGTGACCGGCGAGGGGCAGCTCACGGCCGACAATGGCGACACGGCGACGTTCGGCGGCAACGCCGACTCACAGGGGCCCAAGGGCCACCAGGCGTACACGGATCACGGCCCCGCGACCCCGCTCACGGTGACGTCGGTGAACGTGCAGGCGGTGGTGTGCAGCTCCGACCACACGCACGCCAGCATCCACGGGGACGCAACCGTGAACGGCTCCGCCACGGTGCAGTACCGGATTGAGGAGAAGGATCGTGGCGAGCCGGGCCGCCAGGACACCTATCGGATCGTCTTGAGTACCGGCTACGACTCGGGCGAGCACCCGCTCGAAGAAGGGAACATCCAGATTCATTAGGACAACCTTCCGCGAGGAGATGGTGCGGAGCCGTCGCGACGAGGGGCCGACTCACTCGGCCCCTCGTTGACATGGTCTCTTCAGCGCGCCGACGGTGTCCCGATGCCGGACGCCGTCTCGGGGTGGAGCAGGCAGGCCCCGAGACGGCGTGTGGCTCCTCTCGCCGGTTCTAAGATGATCGCTTGAAGAGGGCCTTGACGCCGAAGTACGCGAAGGCGTCCTTCAAGTTGGAGTAGAGCCGCCTGAAACGCCCCATGTCCTGGTTCGTGACATACTCCATCGTCAGGGCCACGCGCTCCTCTCCTTCCGCCAGCGGCGTCACGGCATGCCAGAGCTTGTCGCCGTTGAAGATCACCACATCCCCGGGCTCCGTGGCGAGCTGGAGCTCCCTGCTCTCCCGAGCGGGATCATCCTTGTAGAGCTGGCAGACCAACCGACAGCTCTCCGATCTATCCACCAGGCCGACCAGGATCGTGTACCGCGCGCCCTTGTAATAGGAGGTGTCGTAGTGAAACCCGATGTGATCCCCCGGCTCGGTGTAGTAATAGAGCGCGCATGAATGGGGGTCGTTCTCGGGGCACAGCATCAGGCGAGCCCCCACCAGCCGGCTGAGGAAATCGAGGAAAGCGGGCGACCGGTACAGCTCCATGAACGCAGGGGCTTTTTCACGGACCGTATAGTAACTGACACTCCCTCCCTTTTTGTGTCCGGGAATGTAGTTGCGGTTCAACTCGGGCTTGAGACGATTTGCCTGAGGGACCAGGTGCTCTTCCACCGCCTCTCGAGGGAGAAACCCTTTGAGAAAGACGAACTCGTTCTGATCCCAATACTCCCGCTTGATCCGCTCGAAATCGCACGCCGCCACTGCCCGCTCCACGGTTTCACTGATCGTCCTGGTGCTCGTAACAACCATGTGTGTTCCTTCTCTCCCTCTGTCGGCTCCGATCGACCCTCCGCGTCAGGGCGGACTGAGTGCAGGAGCCTTGACCACTTCCACGCCGGCCGGCGTTTCGAAATCGAATAGCGCGTTCTTGAGGCCGGTGTTGGGTTTCAGGTTGTTGAATTCAAACGTCGAGACATTGCCGCTGATCTCGTGAATGGACAGCGTTTTGATGAAGAACGTTTTCGGCTGAACCTCCAGCACGATCCGGGCGACGGTTCGTACCGAATCCGGCTCCGTGTCCTTCGGGAGCAGCGTGACCAACGGTACCCCGCCCTCCCCGCGTTTCCCTCCAGCGGTCGGCTCCAGTGCGAATTGCTCCTCCAACTTCGCGACGCCTTGCAGCAACTGCAAGGGAGCTTGTGAGGCCGCCATCTGCGTCAGCTTGCCCACGAGCACTTGCTTGTGCTCCGGCACGTACATCATGACCTCGTTCTCGTTGACGTAGATCTCCTCCACGGCCGGGTCCAGGTAATCCCACCGGAGCCGGCCCGGTTTCTTAATGTACATCCGCCCACGTGAGGTAATCGGTGTCGCAAAGCCCTCGATCTTGGTACTTTGCTTGAAATCTGCTTTCAGGTCGCGCGTCTGCTCATACCTCGCCTGCAGTTTCTTGACCACCTCTTTCACCTCTTTGCTATCGTCGGCCGCGGCCGGACCTATCGCGACTGTCACGAGGCCACAGACGAACAGCAGAACTCTTGCCGAGATATGAGAAAGGCGTGGCAGGGCACAGAGCGAACTTCGCCGGAGGAGCGGGGGACCCACCGAGGCCCTGCCGAGAAGGAAAGCGGAAACTGACTGAGTCCGCGAAGGAATTTCCGAAGGCTTCCGGTCGGCAGGGCCCGGAAGGGTCGCTCCGAGAGGCGCGGGAGCGGCGTGTCCTGCCACGTCCTCCCTCATACCTCTTCCTCACCCACCGGCCCACGCCTCACGATCACCTCGCGCCGCCCGTCCCGTGCGGGCGCCCCGACGATGCCCTCCTCTTCCATGCGCTCGATCATCCGCGCCGCCCGGGGATATCCCACACGCAGACGGCGTTGGATCAGCGACGCCGACGCCTGGCCGGACGTGATCACCAGATCCTTCGCCTGCTCGTACACTTCGTCTTGTTCCTGATCCTCCGCCGCGTCTTCCTGACGCAGCGATTGCCAGTCGTCGCTGTACGCCGGCGCCGCCTGTTTCTTCACGAACTCCACCACCCGGCGCACATCGTCGTCCGGCACAAAGGACCCGTGCAAACGGGTAATCCGTCCGGTGCCTGAGGCCAGATAGAGCATGTCACCCCGTCCCACCAACGCCTCCGCGCCATTGGCATCCAGGATCGTCCGGGAATCCGTTTTGGATGAAACCTGAAACGCGATCCGCGCCGGGAAATTGGCCTTGATCAGACCAGTCAGCACATCCACCGACGGCCGCTGCGTGGCGAGCACCAAATGGATCCCGGACGCCCTGGCCATCTGGGCCAATCGCGCGATCTTGTCCTCCACCTCCTTGGGCGCCACCATCATCAGGTCAGCCAGCTCGTCGATCATCACCACGATATAGGGAAGCGGCGCGGATGCCGTCTTGACCGACACGCCGGGAGTCATCGGCGAGGCCGTCGGCGATGGCATGGCTTCAGGGTCAGACCTCCCGTTGTCGCCAGCCACGAGGCGCTCGTCTCCGGACAGGAACTCCATCGGCAAATCCGGCTGCTCCAGCGCAGGCTTTCTCGTCGACTGTTTGACCGCGCCCTGTGTCTCCGGCGCCCGCCGGTTATACGAGTCTATATTGCGAACCCCGGCCTCGGCCAACAGCTTATACCGCCGTTCCATTTCCAGTACGACCCAGCTGAGGCCACGGGCTGCCGCCCTGGGATCGGTGATGACCGGCTGAAGCAGATGCGGCACGCCGTCATACACCTGAAACTCCAACCTCTTCGGGTCAATCAACAGCAGCTTCACCTCGTCCGGTCTGGCCGAGAAGAGGATGCTCAACAGCATGGTGTGGAGACTGACGCTCTTCCCGGCGCCGGTCGCGCCGGCGACCAACAGATGCGGCATGGTCTTCAAATCCGCGGCCACCGGGACGCCGAAAATATCCTTTCCGAGTGCGATGGTCAGCTTGGAGCGGGACCGGATGAAGGCGTCGCTGGTGACCAACTCCTTCAGCGACACGGTCTCGCGGTAGGGATTGGGAACTTCGATGCCAACCACCGACTTGCCGGGCAATGGCGCCACGATGCGGAGACTGGTGGCCTTGAGCGCGAGGGCGAGGTCATTGTCCAGGTTGACGATGCGGGCCACCTTCACGCCGGGCGCCGGCTCGAACTCGTACATCGTCACGATCGGGCCCGGATGCACCTCGGTCACTTTCCCTTCGATCCCGAAACTCAGCAGGGCGCGCGTCAACACCTCAGACCGCGCTTTGAGCGCCTCGTCGGTCATACGCTCCAGCGGGCCCGAGAAATCGCTCAGCAGCTCGTGCGGGTCCGGAAGCTCGTAGCCGCTCGAGACCGCCGGGGACCCATTGCTCTGCGTACTGCAATGGGTGCGCACGACGATCTCCGGCGCTCCTTCATCCGGCGCCACCAGCTCGTCGGCAACCGTGGCCGGCAGCTCTGCGGAAACAGGCGCAGGCATCGCCTCTGCCGCCAGCGCGTCCACGCTGCTTTCGGGCAACGGGGGGACCGGCACGGGGCGACTGATCTTGACGGGCTTGGGCCGTGTTTTCTTCACCGGCTCGAGCCGAGCAGACCACTCCGACAGCGCCGGCAGGATGGCCGCCACCGTCTCGGTGAGCGGGTTCCACCAACCGGGTACACGCCGCCACAGTTCGGTGAGCGACATCGGGGTCGCCAGCAACAGCGAGACCAGGAGTCCGGCCAGCATGATGATGTGGGCCCCGGTGCTGGCGAAGTAGCCCCGCAGACCGTCCGCGAGAACCTGCCCGGTCACGCCGCCGGCCATCCCGCGATACACGAGCCCGCTGAAGAGCGTCGGGACGGCGGTCACTTCCAGATGCAACAAGCCGCTGAGACACAGCAGCGACGCCGCTGAGCCAGCGGCGCTCCGGAGCGTCACCGTGAGGGCGCCCTCGACAAAGCACCGAACTCCCAGCATGGCCAGCAGAAATGGCAGCAGATAGGCGCCCCCGCCGACTAACCAGAACAGGGCGGAGGCCAGGGTGGCGCCCACCGCGCCGATCATGTTCCGGGTCGGAGCGGGAGAGGCTGCAGGGGAATGTCCTGACCCGAAGAGTGGGACGTCGGTGGGAGCAAAAGACCCCAGACTCAGCAGAATCAAGAGGCTGAGCGTGATCAGAAGAACTCCGATCACCTCATGCTTCAGATGGGCCGACTGACGGGATGCGCTGCGGGCGTCACCGCGCTTGGCCGTGGTGGATACACCCATGCGCGGGATGGTAGCACCACCCGTGGGCAAGGGGCAAGGGGGCCTCCGCGAAGAGCCGTTAGCTCTTGCTCAAGGCGTCAGCCAGGGCCGCGAATTCCTCGAGCGCAAGCGTCTCCGCCCGCCGGGAGGGAGCGATCCCGACGCGCGCCAACGCAGGGGCCACCGTCTCCGTGCCCAGGCCTTCATCCCGCAGGGAGTTCAGCAGTGTCTTGCGGCGGTGGGCGAAGGCCGCTCGCACAGTCCGGACAAACAACGCCTCGTCCGCCACCCGCAGGGAACGTTCTTTTTGCATAACCAGGCGCACCACGGCCGAGCCGACCTCGGGACGCGGCCGGAAGCAACTGGCAGCAACCTGGAACGCCAGGGAGGGAATAGCCGAGTACTGGGCGAGAACCGACAGGATGCCGTAGTCTCGCCCACCCGGCCGCGCCACCAACCGCCGCGCCACCTCGGTCTGGAGCATGAGCACCATGCGATCAATCCGCTCCCGCGCGTCGAGCAGCCTGAACAGCAATGGCGTGGAGATATTGTAGGGCAGGTTCGCCACGATGACCGACCGGTCGGGAAGCGATTCGAAGGGAAACTCCAATGCGTCGGCAACCCGGAGATCGAGGTTGCGGCAGTCAGCGACTGCCCGGGTCAAATAGTCGCCAAGCCTCGGATCCTTCTCGATCGCGATCACTGTTCGTGCCGCGGCACAGAGGGGATGGGTGAGAACGCCACGGCCCGGCCCAATCTCCAGCACGGTCTCATGAGGCCGCACCTCAGCCAGGGCGACGATTTTCCGGACAATGTTCGGATCAATGAGGAAATGCTGTCCGAGGCGTTTTCGCGGACGAGGAGCCGGCGGAATCATCGCCACGGTGACGGTTCACGCGGGGCCGACGATGGTGTCGCCATGTTTCTTGAGCTGTTGAGCCAGAGACAGCAAGAAGCCCCGGTACGTCTCGACCTCATCGCTCAGCTCTTCCAGAAGGTCATTGGTAAAGGAGGGGCCCGGGCGTGTGTCGGAAAAACGCTGCGCGTCTTGCTGTCCTAGGTGCGCCGCGAGCAACGGGATCGTGCGCGCCTTCCACGTGGCGACGCGCTCGCTCCCGCCCACCGTGTTCAAATCGCTCTCCGCCCGCTTCAAGATGGCTTCCAGCTCTTTCAGTTGCGTGTGGAGCATGGCAAGCGCCTGATCCCTGTCGGGCATCACTCACCGTCTCTTGCGTTGGCCCCGGTTACCGCTTCGCTGCCGCCAATCGCGCCGCCAACTTGACGGCCTCGACAAGACTTCCCGGGTCGGCCACGCCCTTGCCGGCGATATCGTAAGCCGTGCCGTGATCCACCGACGTGCGGATGATCGGGAGCCCTACCGTCAGGTTGACGCACCTCCCGAATGCCACCAGTTTGAGCGGGATCAGGCCCTGGTCGTGGTACATGGCCACCACGCCGTCGTACTCGCCGCGCACGGCTTTTCCGAACAGCGTATCCGCCGGGAGCGGATCGCTGACGTGAATCCCGGCGGACCGGGCCTGTTGCGCCGCCGGCAGAATGCACCGTCGTTCCTCGTCGCCGAACAAGCCGGCTTCCCCGGCGTGAGGGTTCAATGCTGCCAGGCCGATCTTCGGTTTGGCGACGCCGAAGAAGTCACGGAGAGCCCGGTGCGCCAACCGGATGGTCCGTCCCACTCGCTCCACCGTCAGCACTGACGAGAGATCGCGAACCGCCACGTGCGTGGTCGCGAACATGATTTTCAGCGGCCCGCCCAGGATCATCATCCCGACTTCCTGGCTGTGGGTCAGGTCCGCCAGCAGCTCCGTGTGGCCCGGGTGCTTGCAGCCGGCCAGATTGATCGCCTCTTTGTTGATCGGCCCCGTGACGATCCCGTTGATGCACCCCGCCTCGGCCAGCCTGACCGCCTTGGAGATGAAGGAGAGCGAGGCCGCACCGGTCTCCTCCGCCGCGACTCCCATGCGAAACCGGCCGAGCGGGCGTTCCAGCGGATCCAGGACCGGCATCGCGCCGCGACGGCCGAGCGGCTGGTCATGCCCGGCCACCGCCTCAACCCGCATCGGCAGGCCGAGGGATCGAACCGTCTGTTCCATCACCGGCAGCGAGCCGATCACGATGGGACGGCACAGGCGGCCCATCTCACGACCCGCGAACGCCTTGGCCAGCACCTCCGGCCCGATCCCGGCCGGGTCACCCATCGTGAGGCCTAAAATGGGTCTCGTCTCATGTTTCGACTTGCGGCTCTTCGGCATCGCATCACCGCGCGCTGAATGTATCGATAAAGCATTCTACGAATGGCCGTCCGGCTCCACGTGCACAATGACCTCGGCCACGCCGTCGAAGCAGCGCTTGATGGAGTGTTCCACTCCGTGGGCCAACGCGTGGGCGTCGGCGACCGACATCCCGGCTGACACGTGCACCGACAGGTCCACGAAGATGTGGCTGGGAAGCCCTCGAGTCCTGATCTCGTGGCAGTCCAGGACTCCCTCGTTCTGCAGCACCACCGCCCGGATCTCCTCCGGATCCAGGCGAGCCGTGTCGGTGAGCGACCGGGAGGTTTCCGAGAGCACACTCACCGCGGTCTTGGCGATAATCGCGGCAATGACCACCGCCACGATCGGATCCATAATGGGGTAGCCGAGTCGAACCGCCGCCAGCCCGGCTAACACCGAGAAGGAAGTGAGAATATCGCTCCCGGTGTGCTCGGAATCAGCCACCAGGATTTCGCTGCGCAGCTCCTTCCCTTTGCGCCGCTCCCACCTCATCACACCGTAGTTGATCGCCATCGTCGCCACCATCACGCCAAAACTGACCGCGGTCACCTCCGGCCGGACGGCGCCTTGCCAGTGTGCGTAGCTGTTCCAGAGCAGGTAGACGCAGGTGGCAGCCAGCATCCCCCCGATCGCGGCCGCGGCCAGCGTTTCGTACTTCTTATGGCCGTAGGGGTGTTCATCGCAGGGCGGCGCCGATGCCAGCCAGAGCCCGATGAGCCCGACCACATTCGATACGCCGTCGAAGAGAGAATGGAACCCGTCAGCCTGCATGCCGAGTGATCCGGTCATCAGGCCATAGAACAGCTTGGCGAAGGCCACCAGCAGGTTCAGCGCCAGCACGGCCCAGAGAACAACCCGGACCTCTCTTGCGCGGGGGTCTCCTCCAACGCTGAACAGGTTCCCAGGCGTACTCGACCCCTGTAGGGCCAATCGTCTCATGCGACCCTCAGTAAGGCCGTTAGGTCGGTTTTGTCCGTTGAGTCGGTTACTTCCATTAACGGACTCAACAGACCAAACGGACTGAACAATCCTCCATCGCCATCGCGCACGGCTGAACGCCCTTCATGAACCATACAGGTAGAGCGCATATCCGACGTACAGCAAGGCTGTTCCGCTCAGGAGCCAAGGACGCCAATGCCCGCCCCATAGGAGTTGCCCGAGACTGAACCCAACCGCGACCAGCACGAGTCCCATGGTTGCCAGCGCAGACGGCGCCAGATTCCACTCCGTCCCGATCAGACCCAACGAGACCGGGAGCGTCCCCTGCAGGACCATGGCCCCCGTGACGTTGCCGACCGCCAGGGTGTCCTTCCGCTGATAGAGCCACAGAAAACTGTTGGACATCTCCGGCAACTCGGTCGCCAGCGGAGCGATCAGGAGGGCCAGCAGCAGTGGCGACACGTCCAGCTCGGCCGAGATCGTCTTCGCGACCGTCACGAACAGATGGGCGCCGATCACCAGCCCAACCAGGCCCACCGTGCCTTGCAGACCGATCATCGCGTAGGAGGGTTTGGCAGATTGACGGGCGAAGATCAACGGTTCCAGGGCGAGATGCCCGCGCGCTTGCCCCGAAAATTTGAGAACTATGTACGCAAGATACGAGGCGACCAACACCCCCGCGGCAAGGTAGTGGACCGCGCGGGATGAGATCAACGCGCATCCCACCGCTATGCCATAGGCCGCCAGAAAAAACACCAGGTCAACCCTCACCTCCTGGTAATCCACATGGAAGACCGCGGCGCGCTTTCCCAGCCGGGCGTACAGCATCAGCAGGCCGGCCAGGATGGGGAGCACCAGCGTGCTGATCATGAACGGGGCCCCCAGAATCGCGCCAAGCCCTACCTGCACCCGCTCCTCTCCGGTGCCGAAGAAGATCGCGATGATCGGAATGGAAGTCTCCGGCAGCGTGGTCCCGACCGCCGCGAGGATGCTGCCGACCGCCCCATCCGGCACCTTCAGGCGCTTTCCCAGCCATTCGATCCCGTTTGTGAAGAGATAACACCCCCCCAGCGTCATGACCACGGAGGCGAACAACAGGGCAACATAGTACGGAATCGCCACGAAATGCTCCAAATCTACTTTTTCCTTTTGCCTTTCCTGTTGAAGGCCTGCATCGCCTCCTCCATGACCTCGCGCACCGGCCGACCGCTCTGCTCCGCGATGCGCTTGCAGTCCTGATATTCCGGGGCCGCCTTGATTCCACCTTCCCGGGTCTCGGCCACCTTCACTCGCACCGTCCCGCCCCGCGTGCGCACGGACTCGAGGCGTCGTGGGAGCACCCGCCGGCTCATCTCCTGCAGCCTGACGCCCAGCGTGGTGGTCTCCCGCAACACGACCCCGGCCACCGCCTCGGCTTTCTCGCGCGGCGCCAGCGCCGCGAGAACGATGCCGGGACGACCGTGCTTCATGATCACCGGCGTGAGCGTGACATCCAACGCGCCGGCCGCGAACACACGGTCCATGACGGTCTCATAGGCCTGCGGGTTCAGATCATCCAGGTTGGTCTCGATCTGGACCACCGCCTCCGTATCGCCGAATGCCGCAGGGATCGACTCGCCCAGGAAGACCCGCAACACGTTGGGCCACCCGTCCGGGTCCGCAGTGCCGGCCCCATACCCAACGGCGGTGGGACGCATCAGCGGGAGCGGACCGAATTCCTGAACCAGCGCGCTCAGCAGCGCGATGCCGGTCGGGGTCGTCAGCTCGCGCAGAGGCCCGGCACTGTACACCGGCACCCCCCGGGCCAGCCACGCAACCGCCGGACCGGGAACCGGCAGCGTACCATGCGCCGAGTCGAGGACTCCCGAGCCGAGGTTGACCGAGGAAGCGGTCGCTCGCTCCACGCCGAGGAGATGGCAGCCGAGCACCGTGCCCATCACGTCCACAATCGAATCCACCACGCCGATCTCATGGAACTGCACATCCGAGGGACTTACTCGATGGGCCGCGCCCTCCGCCCGCGCCAATCGGTCAAAGACCTCCCGGCTCCGGTCTTTCACCCCAGGCGGAAGTTGGCTGGACGCGATGATCCGTTGGATGCGGCTGAGCGGGATCGGCGAGCGGAATCCGTCCCGCACCACCACCTCCACCTTCGTGGCGGTGAGGCCGCCCCGCATCACTGTCTTGCATTTCAAATCATAGGTGTCGATGGAGACGGATTTGAGCCCGTGAACCAAGTCCTTGAACGGCAAGCCGGCATCAACCAGCGCGCCTAGGATCATATCCCCGCTGGCACCCGAGAAACAGTCGAAATGAAGAAGGGTCACCACGCCTCCGCACGAGCAAGGACAGGCGCACACGTCAACCCGCCGCTCATCTTAACAAAACGGCCGGGAGACCGAAAGCAGGCAGCGTCGATGCGTTGACGGATTGACGATCGAAGCATGTGGACCCTGGAAACGGACCCTAAACCGAAAACGCCACGAGTGCTCTCATGGAGCGAAGACCGTGGGTGGCACCCACCAGGGACCCCGGCCTCCCGCCAATTCATCACCGAAGGGTGTGGCGGGGCTCAAAGCGAACTTCACCGAAGGAGCGAGGCGTCCACCGAGGCTCCGCCGAGAAGGAAAGCCGGAACTGACCAAGGCATAGTGGTCATCACCCGTTGCGACCAGGAGCAACGGGTCCCCAGACCACAGCCGCGGGAATTCCGGAAGGCTTCCGCTCGGCGGAGCCCGGAAGGACCGCTCCGAGAGGTGCGGAAGCGTCGAGCCCTGGCACACCCTTCGAAGTCAGGAAACATTGATTGACAGCCGGAAGCCTCGTGTGTTATCCACTGGCCGCTTTGGGCGTCCTCTTCTTACGACACACGGCACGCACCGTCCCTTCCATGTTCGTTCGCACCCCAATCCGACACGCGTTCAGGCGGCCCCTTACCCCAGCGCGCTCGCAGCCGCCCTCTTCGACAAGCCGGCCGGCCGCGAGCCGGGTCATGGCGGCTCTGCTGGCGTGCGCGGCGGTCGGTGTCCTCCTGCATCCGGACGTCGCCGACGCCAAGCGCAAACCGGTCCAGGCGGATCCTCCCGACCTGCAGATCGTCGCGGTGACCGTCGCACCCGGGCCCTATTCCCCGGGAGAGGGCTCGCTCGATTTCACGGTCGAGGTCGAAGTGCCCCATGACCTCAACGGCGCCACTATGCTCGAGGTATCCTCGCTCATCAGTTCGCCGTCCAAGAGTTCCTTGCGGTTCCTTGCCAGTCGTCAGCCCGTTGCAGCGTCAACTCCAGCCGATTCGGCACCCCAGGCGGCGCCTCCTGCCGCGGGACCATCGGTGAAGGCGGGGGAGTCCACACTGGACGGATCAGCCGCCGACACGCGTGACAACGGAGTACGCCGTTCTGACGGTGATGGGAAGATGAGCCGGATCGTTGTGACGCTCACCTGGGACGGCAGGGACCAGACCAAGCAAGTCGTGATCAATGGCAAATACGGCTATGAGGTGCGTGCCAAGCTGCTCGTCGTGGGAGAGAACGGACCCCGAACGCTGATGGTGTCCTGGCCTAAACACGGAACGCTCGAAGTGAGGTGATGCCGTGAGGCGTTAGGCGTAAGGGGTAAGGTGCCAGACCAAGTCCTCCCTTCATCCTCACCCTTTACTCCTCACTGTTTTTCTCGCCCAGCATATTGATCCGGTGGGCCAGACAGCCGGCGCCGAAGCCATTGTCGATATTCATCACGCCGACGCCGGACGCGCACGAATTCAGCATCGTCAGGAGGGCGGCAAGTCCCCCGAAACTGGCGCCGTACCCCCGGCTGGTCGGGACTGCCACCACCGGACGATCCACGAGACCTCCAACCACGCTGGGCAGCACCCCGTCCATCCCGGCGACCACCACCAGGACACGCGCTCGTAGCAGCCGGTCCTGTTGCCCGAGCACGCGGTGGATGCCCGCGACCCCCACGTCGTAGAGCGACTCCACGCGGCTCCCCATCACCTCAGCCGTCACCTTCGCCTCCTCGGCGACCGGGATGTCGGCCGTGCCGGCCGTGACCACGAGGATATCGCCTCTGAGCTCCGGCTTCCGTCGTTGGATGACGACCACGCGCGCCAAGTCATGGTAGACCGCACGCCGATCCAGCCGACCCAGGGCAGCAGCCACGTCCGGTTCAACGCGGGTGGCCAGGAGGGGTCCCCCTTTTTTCAACAGATCCCGGGCAATCGCGACGATCTGGGCGCGCGTCTTGCCCTCGCAGAAGACGACCTCAGGAAACCCTTGCCGGATCGACCGATGATGGTCTACCGACGCGAACCCCAGATCCTCGTATGGGAGTGTCCGTAACCGTTCCACAGCGGCCGCGAGCCCGACCGTACCTGCCTGCAGGTTGCGCAATAGCCTTTTGAGGCGCACGGAGTCCATCATCACCCCCTGCCCTGCACGGTTAGGACACCGTTTCGTCCTTCGCCGCGCGTACCATCAAATCGGCGACCACCTGCTGCGGGGATTTCCCCTCAAACAGCACCGCGCAGACTTCTCGCACGATCGGCATCTCCACCCCAAACCGATCTGCCAATCCCAGTGCCGCCCGCGACGTTCGGACGCCTTCGGCCACTGCGTGCGTCTCCTTCAGAATCTCCTGCAACTGATGCCCTTTGCCCAGGCGCAGGCCGACGGTATAGTTGCGGCTGAGCGCTCCGGTGCAGGTGAGCACCAGATCACCGACCCCCGAGAGCCCATAAAACGTGCGTGGATCCGCCCCCATGGCGGTTCCCAGCCGGACCATCTCGGCCAAGCCGCGGGTGATGAGAGCGGCCCTCGTGTTGTGGCCGAGCCCCAAGCCATCCACCACACCGGCGGCGAGCGCCATCACGTTCTTGAGCGCTCCGCCCAGTTGCACGCCAATGAGATCGGTCCCGGCATACACGCGGAAGAACGGCGTCATCAACAACGCCTGCAGCCGCCGGACCAGTTCGACGTCCTCGCCCGCCAACACCACAGCCGTCGGTTGCCCGCGACAGACCTCGGCCGCAAAACTCGGTCCGGAAAGAAACGCCAGCGAACGGTGCATGCCTGGCGGCAGAGTCTCCTGGATCACCTGAGACATCAGCTGGAACGTGCCCTCCTCGATCCCTTTTGTCGCACTGACCAGCGGGATCGGGCCTGAGAGCAGAGGACCGATCTGCCGGAGGACAGCCCGTGCGGCATGGGACGGGACTGCGAAGACGAGCAACTCTCTGTCCTGGAGGGCTTCTCCCAGCGAGATCGTGGGTGAAAGAGACGTCGGGAGCCTGACACCGGGAAGGAACAGCGTGTTTTCGTGCTTGTGGCGAATCGCCTCCACCACTTCGCGTTCATACGCCCAGAGGCGGACGTGCAATCCTGTGTCGGCCAGCAGACGCGCCAGGGTGGTGCCCCAGGCGCCGGCCCCGATGACTGCGACCCTCTGAAACGTCCGAACCGCGTCCGCCATCGACACGCTCCCTGCTACGGTCACCCCGAAGGCGTCTGATTAAAGGCGCCGGATTATAGGAACGCGGTCAACTCACTGTCAATGAAACCCGTCCTCCAGGGATGGGCCGCAACTGTCCTGCGGCATCTGTTCGATCTGGAAACGAACAGGGCCTCCGTGTACTCTAGGGACCACAGCTACGTGGGGATTCGCCTCCGATGAAGATCTGCACCGCCTGTGGCTACGAACTGTCGGACGAGAGCCGCTTCTGCACCCGCTGCGGGCGGGCGCTCCTGTCTCCCTTTCCAGCAAAGCCTGCGGGACGGGAAGCGGAAGAGATGAACATGCCGGTGCTCTATGTCATGGTGGGACTCTTGGCTCTGGCGCTGCTGTTCCCGCCGTGGGAGACACCTCCCGTGCAGTCTCCCGAATTCTTAGGATTCCATTTTATCCTGGGCCCGCCGGAACCAGATGCGGCGGTCAGCCGTCTGCTCCTGACAGTCGAGCTGGTCACCATCGCCGTGGCAGGGTTCTACATGTCGTGGCTGTTCCGGAAGAAAAGCAAATAGCCAGCAGCAAATAGCGAATAGCTCGGAGCTTCCGCGCAATGCTTCTCTTCAGAGCTGCTAGCTATTCGCTGTTCGCTATTGGCTCACTCGAGCGCCAGCGTCAGGCACTTGGCGGACCCGCCGGCTTTCATGAATTCATCGAGCGGCAGCGGGTGAGTCGTGTACCCGCGTGCCTCCAGCCGTTTTATCGTTTCAGGGCAACCCTCCGGCAGCACGACCTGTTTGGCGACACAGACCGCGTTGCAGGCAAAACGGAGCGCCTCCGACTCCGGCACCACCAAGCGCCTCGCCTCCCCGATTCGCTCCGCAATGGCCGCTTGCGCATAGCGGTCGAAGGCCGGTGGGTAATACAGCAGTTCTCCCCCGCTCAAGGGGCAGAAGCACGTGTCCAAATGGTAGAAGTGGCTGTTCACGAGTTCGACCGGAATAATCTCGCGACCGAAGATCTCGCTGAGCCGGCCGTAGGCCCGGATGTCTGATCGCTGACGATACCCTCCGAACCAGGCGTCCGGCAGGCCGAGCAGGTCGCCCGCCCCCTCGAAATACAGGTCCTTGTCCAGCGTCGTCACCTCATAACCGTGATCCCGAAACCAGGCCTCGAAGTACGACTCCTCGCGCTGCCGCTCGGGATGCCGGAAGCGGCTCGGCACCGCGCGTCGCCCCACTGCCACGCCTGCATTGGCGGTAAAGACCATGTCGGGCAGGCCGGGCACGGGCTCCATCCGCTCCAGCAGCGCCCCGATCTTGGCTTCCAGCAGCCGCATCAGTCCGTGCCATTGCGCGCGCGCTCGCTCCGGGACGACGGCATTCGAGAGACGCATCCACGGGTTGATCTCGTAGTCGATGCGAAAATAGTCCGGCGCGCACACCAAGAGGCGACTCATGCCTTCCACCCCAGCTCTCGTGCCAATTCGCGCAGGAACGATGCGGCATCCATGACCAGGCCCACGGCCTGAAAACTCCCGCGATCGGCCAGCTTCGTGGGGACGGCCGGGTTGACGTCCACGCACACCGTCGGGACAGTGGCCGGGAGCAGATTGCCGGTGGCCACTGCGTGAAGCGTGGAGGCCACCAGGAGCGCCAAGCTTACCCCAGGGAGCGCCGCCCGCATGGCCGCTTGGGCCGCCATCGAGTCCGTGATGACGTCCGGGAGGGGCCCGTCATCCCGGATTGAACCGGCCAGCACGACGCGGACGCCCCGTCGGACGCAGGCCGCCATGATCCCCTCCGTAATGACGCCGGTCCGGACCGCTTTCTCGATGCTCCCGATGGCGCGGATCCGATTGATTGTCCTCAGATGATGCTCATGCCCGTGAGGCACAGCCCGGCCGGCCGAGAGGCGAAAGCCCAGCGATGTGCCGAACAGGTGGGCCTCCATATCGTGGGCCGCCAACGCGTTTCCACAGAACAGGACATGGATAAAGCCGGATTCGATCAGCCAGGCCAGCGCCTCCCGGCCTCCCGCATGGATGATGGCAGGGCCGCCAGCCAGCAGCACTTTGCTGCCTTCCCTTCCCGCCTCACGGTCGTCCCGGAGCGCCCGCATGCGGCGGGCAATGTCGGCAATGATATGCCCGTGGGGGCGCTCCGACGACACCTGGGCTTCCATAAAACTGAAGACGTCCCGCTCCTTGGGGCGCTGAAGCGGGAGCACGCGGATGCCCTCCCGTCCGGTGACGATCAGGTCGCCCCGCTTCACGTCTCCCATCGGGACCGTCCTGGCGGCGGTTCCCCCGCGATCGACCCGGATGCCCACGTCCATTTCCATCGCCTCGACCTCGATCCACCGGCCCTGCAGACGCACCTGTGTCGGTAGGTGGGTCGTCGCATAAAAATTTTCCGGGAACAGTCCGTCGGCCGGCGCCGGTTCGAGCGGGCAGTCCGACTCCCGCTCGACCGAGGCCCCGTGGGGCTGGATCGCCTCCAGAATCTCGGCGAGCAGTCGGCCCGATGCCGCTCGGACGACAATCCTGGCGTGAGACGGCTCCTCCCGCGTCGCCCCGATCTTCACATCGGTCAGATCAAAGGTGCCGCCCATCATGAGAATCGTGTCCAGGACCTTCGCCAGAATCAGCGAATCGATGATGTGGCCGTGGAGAACGACGGTTTCTTGCGTCTGAGCCATTGCGAACCCGTGCTGCGACTCGTCCCTTCAATTCGCTCGATCGAATGCCATCATATCACCGGCTCCTCTCGATCACCTAGGCTCTGACCGGTTTTCCCTCCCGCTATTTGACCTCCATTTTCATCAGCTCTCGCAGCACGCTCGTCGCATAGGCGCCGGGCGGCAACGTGAACGAGAGCGTGACCGTGTTGCCCTTCAGTGCCCAGGTGAGCTCCTCCAGCCGCACGCGCAAGGGCCGGCGCTCGCCGCGGAACCCGCAGGCAGCAGCCGCCTGACACAGCGACTCAGGCGTGGCGCCGAGTGAGGCGACCGCGGCCCGCTCGACCTCGCCGGGCTCGCCGGATGCCCAGGGCGCCCGCGAGCCGAACAGCGGGCCGGTCGGGCTGATCTCGAACGCGTCCGCCCGCCGCTGCTCCACGGCCCCGTCCTCGACCAGGAAACAGGCGCCGTTGTCGTGCTTCATGGCCCAGTCACCGGCCAGGACCCGATCGAGCCGGTCGATCCGGCCGGCCAGGATGCGGTTGAAGAGAAACGACTGATACGCGTGGAGGAACCAAAGCCGCTTGGCTCTCGGCATTCTGGCTCGGCGGGCGGGATCCTGGAGCAGCGACGCCCCGATCGTGTAGTTGAGCCCGTCACGGCCCTGCCGCTGCGGCCCGAAATAGTTGGGCACGCCTCGCCGAGACAACTCCTCCAGTATCAGCGGGGCCGCGCCTGTCGCCGAGGGATACACGTCTCGGATCACGAGCTGAAAGGCATTCCCGGCGTGATGGCCGGTCCTCAAGCGGTTGCGGTGTCGCCCGAGCACCTCCACCGACAAGATCCGAGAATCTTTTTGCAGCCGAGAGAGCAGCTCCGGAGAGGACCCCTGCACCGACACCATCTGCGTCGTCACCGCATTCGCATCCTTCAATCCTGCCACCCCGATGCATCGAGCTTTCACTCCCAGGGCGGAGGAGAAACACGACACCATCTCTCGCGTGGAAAGGCCGCGTTTGGTGACCCGCAGGTAGAGGTGTTCACCTTCGCCGCAGGGCAGATAGAGGGGCCGCTCCTCGACGCGGAAATCCTCCGGTACGGCCCGGACCACGCCTCCAATGCC
>MNDM01000067.1:17511-47925 GCA_001914955.1 Nitrospirae bacterium 13_2_20CM_2_62_8
CAGCAGCAGGTCCAGTCTGATAAACAGACCTTTCTTGATGCGGACGCCTGCACGCAGTGGTTCTACCAGGAACAGGGCCGGACACCGCCCCGGCCGCCGGTGCAGGGGGCCGCGCTCGATCCTGTTCGGTGGGCTCCCCGGCGGGTGTTCGAAGCCCCCGAATGTCAAACCCGTTATCCCGGAGGACTGAAGGCGGCCAGAGAAGATTTCAGCCGGACGCAGACCTCGCTTTCGCTCAGCCTCACGTTCTACGAGTTCGCCTTGGTCGGTGATCGCAACGACGATGGGCACTACAGCGCGGTCGAGCTGAGGGATATGCTGGAATCGTTCGGCCTCCCGTTTGAAGGCCTCGTCGTCCCCGTGGTTCACCTGGCGGCGTTGAACGGGAAGTTTGACGCGATCTACAACACCGGCGGTCTCGACGTGCTGATGACCAGCATGGGGACCCTCTACGACAAGGGTTACCGGTTTACTAGCCAGGATCGGGCCGCCCTCAATCGGATCTCGGAATAATCACCATCCTGTCAGCCGCTCTAACGCCTCCCGGGCGCGGCTCCTGACCGTCTGGTCCCAGTCCTCCCGCATCACCGACTCCAGCTTCGCTTTTGCTTCGCTCGCCCGCATCCGACCCAAGGCCAACGCCGCACAGGCCCGCACATACGCGTGATCATCCTCCAAGGCGGCCAGCAGGAGCGGAACGGTGGTCTTGTCCTGGAGCACTCCTAAATGGCTTGCCGCCTTCCCACGGATCAGGTGCTGCTTGTCGCCCAGGGCGGTCTTCATGGTGGTCACGAACAGTTCCACCATGGCCGGCGCCACTCGCTCCAGTCCCTGTAGCTTGTACCAGTTCAGCTCGATGACCTCAAACGCCAAGTCCAGCCGCTTCTCGGGTGATGGCTCACGCTCAAAACGGATTATGAGGCGGTCCCGTTCAAGCCGGTCCTTCCAACGACGGTGCAGCTTGCGCGCCACGACCCAGACGAACAGGACCACCGCCACGCCCAGCAGGGTGAGCGGGATCACCCGTTCGACGAGGTAGTCCTGGGTCACAAGCGGAAGGCGCTTCCAGATCCAGACGACGGCCACGATCAGGCCGACGAGCAGGAGAGTCGCGGTGAGATTGGCTTGGCCGTCCTGGTCTCGCCTGGTCATCGGACCGCATCATAGGTGGTTGTCTCGAATTCCGTCAACGGCGGTACGAAGAGGTTGACTGTTCATTCTAACTAGAACTATTATGCCGCCAGGGTATGGACCTACCGGACTTCAAAGACGATCCCTGCTTGAAGGTCCTGAGGCCGCTGGTCGAGGCCTATCTCGCCTTCATACGAGAAGACAGCCGTCACATCCGTTCCATGCACCTGACCCCGTCTCAGTTCGACGTGATCGCCACGCTGGGGGAGACCGAGGGGATGACCTGCGGGGAGCTGTCTGCGGCCACCTTAGTCACGAAGGGCACGCTGACCGGGGTCCTTCACCGGATGGCGGCCAAGGGTCTCATCAGACGGGATCCCGTGAAGGGCGACCGTCGATGTACGAAGATCCGGCTCACGGACAAAGGCGAAGCGCTGTTCCGGAAAACCTTTGCCGCGCACGCCACCTTCCTGAAGCCGTACTTCGAACGAGCCTTGACGCCCAAGGAGGCGGAGCAGGCGCGGGCGTTCCTGGTTCGCATCCGGGACAGTTTCCAGGATAGGGAGGCTGGGGCTGAGGTTACGACGCACCACTCGTGACCCCACCGTCACCTCAACTTCGACCCGTCGTCACCCATGCGCCTGACGATCCTCGGCTCCGGCACCAACGTCCACCCGACTCGCGCCGCGGCGGGCTACGTGGTGCAAACCGACCAGACGATGCTCCTGGACTTTGGTCCCGGGACCCTACATAACCTGATCAAGACCGGAATAGACCGGCACAGGATCCGCCACATCCTGTTCTCGCACTTTCATGCCGACCACTTCTCGGACTTCGTGACGTTCTTCTTCGACGCGGTCTACCACTCCAAGTTCGTCGGTCCGCGGGCGGACCTGACCCTCATCGGTCCTCGCGGGACCCGGCAATTGTTCGGCACGATCCTGAGCACCTTTCCGGGGTTCAACACCGCCGCGTTCCGTGTCAGGATCCGTGAGGTCGCGGGCCGGAGCTTCATGGTGGGCAAGACCCGGGTCCTGCCTCGCACGGTGGTGCACAGCCCTCGGCTGCACTGCGTCGGCTATCGACTCGAGCACGGGGATCGAGCGCTCGTGTACTCCGGGGACGCGCAGTACTGCCCGAGCCTCGTGCGTCTCTGCCGAGGCGCGGATGTGGCGGTGCTGGACTGTTCGTTTCCCGCCACCAGACCGGGCCTCGGGCACATGCACGCGGGGGACTGCGGACGGGTCGCTCGTGAGGCCGGAGTCAAGCGCCTGATCCTGTCGCACCTCTATCCGATCGCCGAACGGTACGACGTGAAGAGGCAGGCAGGCCGTTATTTCAAGGGCAGGATTCTGGTGGGACGGGACCTGATGACGATCTCCGTGTAGGACGTGACTGGCGGCTCAGGCTCCTGTTCCGCATTCCCCCTTTTTCGCGCCGTCCAGAATCTCGATGAAGCGGCTGAACCGCGACGCTTTGACCGACTCATTCAGCTTGTTATACACCGCAATAAGATTTTTGAGGCTTCGCGTGAGAATGGCGGGGGTGGAGCTTTTCTGGAGGTACTTCTCCTCGAAACCATACCCAGCCTGCATCAGGAATCGCGCGCAGTCCTTTTCGGTGAGCAACGCGCCGGCATTGAAGCAGTCCACAAACACTTTGTATCGCTCCGAGTCGAACTTGACCAAAAAATGCCCGGGCATCCCGATACCGTATAACGGCAGCCCCAGGCGCCGCCCGACAAGCAGGTAGAGGATTGAGAGGCTGATCGGGATGCCGGTGCGGCGATCGATGACCCGGTTGAGGTAGCTGTTCTCCACCTCGTAGTAGTTCTTGGTGTTGCCCCTGAAGCCCTGGTCAATGAACAGGTACCGGCTGAGCACCTTGATCGCTTCCTCGCCCGAGACCCGCGGCCCAATCAGATCACGGACCTCAGCCGCCATCCCGTCCAGCCGGCGCACGTACGCCTCGACCTCGAGTCCTGGATAGCCATACCGGGCGATCAGAAACGCGCCCGCCTCCAATTCAATCCTGTGACCCGGACGAGTAACCAGGCCGCGGAGTTCTTCCTCCAGCCTGCTCCCGCGGATCTCGTCAAGGATCCCCTCGATCCGCCGCGCCATCCCCGGGTGCTCGAGTTCAGCTTCCAGCAGCAAGGGCACGGCCGAGTCCCCGATCTCGACCAGCTTGTCGCCGATGGTCTTGGCGATCCGATCGTTGTCATCGGACAACAGCCGGATCAGCGCTTTGATCTTATTTTCACTCGTCGGGACCATCAGTCAATCGCCCTCGTATCTCGTCTCTTGCGTCATTGCGTCTGTCGCGACCCTTCGATCCAACTCAGGGTCGCCCTGAGCCTGTCGAAGGGCGAAAGACGCGCCACACGATGACGCGATGGACGCGTCATGATTTATCCAATCAGCCGATCGTCCGTCGAAAGGCCCGGGCACTCCCGTACAGGCAGAACGCATCAAACACCACCATGATCGCGACCACCATGCCCAGGCGAGGGAGCGCTTCGGCCCAGCCTGAGAGGATCAGGGGCCGGATTGCGTCGATGGCCCAGGTCATGGGGTTGAACCGGGCCAGCATGCTCATCCAGGCGGGCATCGCCGCCAAGGGGACCAACGCCGAGCTCAGAAAGATCAGCGGGAGGGAAAGAAAGCCCAGCGCGGAGAAAAAATCCCCGTGGCTCTTCACCGAGAAGGCGATCGCCATCGAGATCGCGGTCAACCCGACCCCGAAGAGCATGCCGATAAAGAGGATGACGGCCACACCGAGGAACCCGGTGGCCGGCCGGACGCCGAAGAGGGCGGCGACTCCAAGAATCACCAGTATCTGAAGGCAGGTGATCGTCATGACGAAGAGGAAGCGGCTCAAGACCACGGACGTTCGGTGGATCGGGGTGGAGAGCAGTCTCTCCAGGAATCCGTTTTCCTTATCGAACAGCAGGTCCACGCCACCGGCCAATCCGTTGTTCAGCACCGTCATCACCACCACACCCGCGACCAGAAAGCTGATGTAGTTGGGGGCCTGGACCACCTGCGCGTCAGCCGTCCGTTGAAAGAGGTTCCCGAAGAAGATCAGCCAAAACAGCATCGGCTGAACGAGGGTGAACACCAGGCTGAACTTTTCACGACTGAGCCGACGAACCCATCGCATCGTCAGCGCGCCGATCTCTTGGACGTACGCAGACATAAGATCAATTTTCAGTGTTGAATTCTGAATTGTGAATTCCGAGCGAATTCACCATTCACCATTATGGTTCCTCGGCTTTGGGGAACTCCTCACGGATCGCATGGCCGGTGAGAGCCACGAACACGTCATCCAGCCGCGGTCGGTGGTAGTCGATGAACTCCAGCCGGCAGGCCGCCCGGTTCGCCGCCTCCAACACGACCGGCAAGGCTTTTTCGGGAGATTCCACCCGAATATCCAGCCCGGTCTGTTTGGTACTGATGGCCCGGATGGAGGGCAGCCCCTTCAGCTCCGACGCCAGCCGGTCAACGCAGGCCGTCTCCGATGCGCCCACCGTCAGCGAAATGATGTCGCCGCCGAGTCCGGCTTTTAGCTCGCTGGGTGACCCGAGCGCCTTGATCCGGCCGCCGTCGATGATGGCCAGGCGATCGCACAATCGGTCCGCCTCGTCGAGATAGTTGGTGGTCATGACGATCGTGATCCCCTGCTCCCGGAGGCGACGGACATAGTCCCAGATGCGCAGCCGACTCTGGACGTCCAAGCCGAGCGTCGGCTCGTCCAGAAACAGGATCTTGGGATTCGGCAGCAGGCCGCAGGCGAGATCCAGCTTGCGTTTCATCCCCCCCGAGTACGTCCTGGCAGGGCGGTCGGCCTGCTCTTCGAGGTCGACCAATTTCAGGATTTCCGCGATCCGCTTCCGAGTCTCGCTCTTTGGCAGATGATAGAGGTCGCCGAGTAACAGCAAATGCTCGCGCCCCGTCAAAAAACGATCGATGGCGCGCTCCTGCGGCACGTACCCGATCAGGTGGCGGACACGGTCGGCTTCCCTGACCACGTCATGACCCAGCACGGTTGCGTGACCGGCGGTGGGGCGCAGAATCGTGATCAGGATGCGGAGTGTGGTGCTCTTGCCGGCTCCGTTCGGACCCAGGAGCCCGAAGATCTCTCCGGCAAAGACCTGAAAGGAGAGGCCGTCGATGGCCGTCACGCCGTCATAGACCTTGCCCAACCCGGAGGCCTCGATGGCGACGGTCCGACCCACCACCTCCATCACCCCCAGCCTTTCGCTCCATCCCGTTCGCAGAGTTTGAACTGGATGAGGTCGCTCAGGCGACGGGCCCGTTGCAGAAGCGTGTCGGCTTCGAGCAGGAATTGTTTCTCCAGGGGGGTGAAGTCAAGGTAGGTCGAAAGGCTGTTGAGGAGGATCTCATCGCTGACGTCCGGACGAAACAACCCGCGCGACCGGTGTCGGTCTTCGCGCGTGTTCAGGTACTCATCCGTGAGATGGAGAAGATCGGACCGGACCGACGACTCCAGCGCGACCTCGGAGTCGCTCGGCTTGAGCACCACGCTGGCTTGCCGGTAGCTCCTGTCATAGAACTGCTCATGGATCTGGTATCGGCTCAGCCCCTGCAGCAGAATGTTCAAGCGACCGTCCGGCAACCGCTGGACGCTGACCAGCCGTCCCACGCACCCCAGCCCAAAGACCGGCGGATTGCCGTAATACTGTTGCTCCCACCCTTCCTTCAGCAGGGCCACGCCGATACACTTCCCCTCGGCAACGGCGTCGGCGATCATGGCGCGGTAGCGAGGCTCGAAAATGTGCAGGGGCAAATAAATCCTGGGGAAAAACACGACAGTGGGAAGGGGGAACACCGGGATGCGATCCGGCACGCGAAACGACGACTCGAGCTCACGGTGCTGACGGCCTCGCTCGGTTTGCATGCCTCACGATAGCCGAAGCGCGTCGGCCTTGTCAACTTAACCGCCGCGAACCGCGGCGGCACGCAACAGCACGAAAACCCTCTCCAGGACAGGAGAATTGCACATCAGAGGATCACGTGCTATAAGCCTCTGCACGATGCAGAGTCACCTCTCCTCAGCCCGGGGTCCCTCACGGAGTCGGGCTCATGCCGTTCGATTCGGACTGCTCCTCTGCGTGATCGGTTTCTGCGCGATGCCGAGGCCGGGCTTCCCCGAAGCGGGAAGTCCAGGCTCACGGGAGCACTCCGGCTTTCGTCCGGCTGTGGCGGGCTACACGTATCGCTTCCCGCACGACCACGGTGCTCACGATGAGTTCCGGACCGAATGGTGGTACTACACCGGCCATCTCTCGTCGGAGAACGGTCGCCGGTTCGGATATCAGTTGACGTTCTTCCGCAGGGGCATCGAGCAGGCGCGCACCAGATCGAATCCGTCCCGCTGGGCGATCCGACATCTGTACCTCGCCCATTTCGCCCTGTCGGATCATGGCCAAGCCCGGTTTCGGTATGCCGAGAGAGTCAGCCGCGCCGGTCTCGGCAAGGCCGGCGCGGAAGCCGGTCACCTGCG
The DNA here is from genome assembly GCA_001914955.1 of Nitrospirae bacterium 13_2_20CM_2_62_8. Taxonomy (GTDB): domain Bacteria; phylum Nitrospirota; class Nitrospiria; order Nitrospirales; family Nitrospiraceae; genus 40CM-3-62-11. The sequence goes on from MNDM01000067.1 coordinate 24,169, forward strand.
GGTCTGGATCGATCGCTGGATCGTCGAGACCTCCTCTCCAGAGGACGCCCGGCATCACCTCAGAGCCTCGGCGAAGGATTTCTCGATCGATCTCGTCCTGACGCCGGAGAAACCGCCCGTCGTGCACGGCGAGGGGGGGATCAGCCGGAAGGGAAGCGCGGCCGGGCAGGCGTCTCATTACTATTCGCTCCCCCGTCTGGCAACGAGGGGCACCCTCTGGGTCGATGGCGCACGGCTGACGGTCAGCGGCACGAGCTGGATGGATCACGAATTCGGTTCCGGGGATCTCGGCGACGAACAGGTCGGGTGGGATTGGTTCAGCGTGCAACTCGACAACCGGAGTGAACTGATGTTCTACCGCCTGCGCCGGACCGACGGAACCTCCGACACGGCCTCGAGCGGAACCCTGATCCTCCCGGATGGACGCACGCAGCATCTCTCAGTCTCGGACCTTCAGATCGAAAACCTGGACCACTGGAGCAGCAGCGCGAGCGGAGCCCGCTACCCCAGCCGCTGGCGGATTTCCGTCCCCTCGCTGGGTTTCTCGCTCAGCCTTGTCCCCTTGTTTCCGGAGCAGGAACTGATCACCCGGCACAGCACGCAGGTCACCTATTGGGAAGGAGCCGTGCATGTCAGCGGACTACTGCGGAACGCGCCCGTGGCAGGACAGGGGTACGTCGAGCTGACCGGCTATGCTGAGCGATTGAAGCCGCGCCTCTAAATATACAGCTCTTCCGGCTCTCGGGAGAAGCCGCCTCGGCTGACGAAGGGCGGAGAGGCGGGGCGGCCGGGCTAATCTCCCGTGTTGGCAGAACGTGAAGAGGTGGAAGGGCGCCCGTGTCGGTCCTGTGCTCCCGGAGCGCGCGGCCTCAGAAGGAAGGAGAAGAGGGAGCAGCCAGACCGTCCTTCTTGCTCGCAGAGCCCCCACGATGAGGCGGTGGTCGCTCGATGCGCGCAGTGAAGGACGCGCGCAGTGGGGGATCAACCAGGCCGCCTTCTGAGAAGAAGGTGACAAGCGAACCTGCACGGAGCGGAATGCCTCGCCCTGGCGGACCGGAGATGAGCCACACAATTTCCTGAAGAGCCTAAGTCACTCGTGCGAACCCCTGCCAGATAACGCCGAGCGAGCACGATGTCCACGTTGTTTCTTGTCAGGCACGGCGAGACGGACTGGAACCGCAGCGGCCAGATCATGGGCGAGCGGCCGGTCCCGTTGAACCGTCACGGCGTGGCTCAAGCGCAACGATTGGCCGAGTCCCTCCAAGGCCGTCCGATCGAGGCGCTCTACTCAAGCCCCGTGGCCCGAGCTCTTCAAACGGCCGACATCCTGTCGTCGGCCCTCCACCTGCCGGTCACTGTGGACGGGGGTCTCACCGAAGTCGGCGTGGGACAGTGGGAAGGCCGTTACTGGAAGGATTTGACCGACGAGATCATACGGCAGAACTTCTACGCCAGGCCGCAGGAGGCCCGCCCGCCTGGCGGAGAAACGCTCCACGAGGCCCAGAATCGCGCCGTCGCAGCGGTCGAACGAGCGGGGGCCGGAGTGAGGGCGGGCTGCTTGCTCTTTGTCTCCCACGCCGACGTGCTGCGCGCCATCCTGGCACATTACCTTCGAATCGATCTCCAAACCGCTCGACAGATGCGGATCGACCACGCCTCCCTCACAGCCCTGGACATCAATGGAACCGTAACCGATCTCCTGTTCCTCAACCTGACTGCCGACACGCGGGACCCGCGTTAGCCCTCATTCTCCAGGCTTCACTCCACCCTTCGCGCCGTCCGTGGCTGGCTGCCCATGTCGATACCGGCCGCGGGCCGTCATCATGCCTTCAGACAACGCTTTCCATTCCTGCGCCGTCAGCAATTCTTTCATTCTGTACCGGAAACCGAGGATCTTGCTCGCCGATCGCATCCTGCTATTGTTCAACTCATCCAAAATCTTTGTGAACTCTTCCGGCGTCGCCTCATAGTTGGCGTTGAGTTCATAGAGCTTCCGGTGGAACTCGCTGTTCTGCCGATAGGATTGCTTCACCTCTCCGACGATCTCATCCACGATCGACTGCACGCGCTTGGCTTTCTCGGGATCCTGAACCGACCTGTCCACCAAGGCGTTCACCTCTTTGACCCCGCGGTCCATCGAGGAGTCCATGTCTCCGCGGGCGTAGGAACCCGCAGCGTGATGGCTCCTCGCACAGCCGGCCATCGTGAGGGCCGTCACGAGCGCCACCAACGCGAATCGCGTTACGCTTTTCATGAATACCTCCTGATCGTAATGTTCACCACGAAGGCGAGGCCTGACTCTACCACAGGCGTTGCGGATTTTTCGAGTGGCAGGAGGAGCCGCAGTCCGAGCAATCGCTCGAGGAGTGAAATTAGTGTTGACATGACGTGAAAGCCATGCTACTAAGTCCCTCGGTTCATGAATTCGATGACGAATGTATTTCCTCCAGAGTCGAAGCTGACATCGCGACACTCGCCAGTCTGTCCGGTCAAATCCTCACCGACGAGAAAAGGGCTTGCAGGGTTAGTTGGCGCTGATCCGACGCTTGCACTTTGAAGGGAGGTGAACGCGTTAGCCATGAAGAAGAAATCGAAGAAGAAAAAGTAACCCTACCTCGGTTACAACGCTGGGGGCGAGGCCACTTGCCCCCGGCGTTTCTTCCCCCTCATTCACACCCGCTCGATGATTTGGACAATCCTGGTCAGCAGCGGAAATCGCCATCCCGGATAATTCATGAGCGTCGTCACGAGACAGGCGAGACCGAAGCCGGGCTAGAGCGTAGAGGAGACAGGCAGGGGGGCAGTCGGCACGTGTCCATACGGACTGCGGGCAGATCGTGACGGCGCACCAAGTGGTCCCTCCTCGGCGCCGACGAGAATCCATTTATCGGTCTGCTCGAGGACTTTCTCCACCAACATGGTGTGGAGCGCATGGCCTGATCGATCGGCGATCAAGTGTCCGATGAACGGGACGCCGAGCAGCGCCAGATCGCCGATGAGGTCAAGAATCTTGTGCCGGACGAACTCGTCGTGGTACCGAAGCCCGGACTCGTTGAGGACGCCTTGTTCAGAGAGCACAATCGTGTTCTCAAGCGATCCCCCTCTCCCCAGGCCTCTGGACCAGAGGTTCTCGACCTCCTTCAGAAATCCGAACGTGCGGGCATCCGCGATGTCCTGCTCAAACCCGGACACGGACCAGTCATACGTATAGGTTTGCTTCCGGATCAGCGGGTGCTCGTAATGGATGGAGTAGGTGATGCGGGTGCTGGTGGCGGGTTCGATGACCACACGCCGGTTACCATCCTTCACCTCGATCGGCTGCGTGATTTTCAAGAACGGCCGACGCCGATCCTGCGCGACAATCCCTGCGGTCCGGATCAGTCGCACGAACGGGCCGGCGCTACCGTCCATCACCGGCACTTCCCCGGCATCCAGTTCCACGTAGACGTTGTCCACCTCTAAGCCCACCAAGGCAGACAGCACGTGCTCGACCGTCTTGACGTAGGTCCCGTTCGAGCTGAGCGCGGTACAGAGCTCCGTGGGCACCAGGTTGCCGATCGAGGCGCCAAGTGAGATCGGGCCGTCCGCCTCATGCCGAACAAAGACGATGCCGGTTTCGGGCGGCGCCGGACGGAGCGTCAGCGTCACCGGTTGCCCGGTGTGAAGGCCGACGCCTGAGCAGGTCATGGACTGGCTGATGGTATGCTGTTGACGCATAGAGACAGTGATGGCTAACCGGGGAATAGGAGTAGCAATGTGCATGCCACCAGGACTAGGCTGCTTGTGATTTCGTAAGCCATGGAAATCTTTAGATATACTAACTCATCTCACTTAACGGCTTGTTGCATAAACAAAACATATGTTGGCTTTTGTTTTGATAGGACGATCGCCTCCAAGTGGCTGCGCGCTACCGCCAGCTGCTTCCGAGGGTGAACCTGTTCACGATGATATCCTCGCCTAGAGGGGGAAGAAACGTGCCGGGAGTCTTGTCTGAAGGACCGGGTGGCGAAGAGGAGGTCTAGAGGCCTTCTGGAGATGGCCCAGGGCGCGCGGGAGGTTCGCCCGCCTAGTCCAACCAATCCTTCTCTTTGAGCTTTCGGGGAAGGTACTTCTTGGTCAGGTACTGGAAATCCTTGTTGGCGAGGGCGTCCAGTTCGTATTTGAGCCCGCTCGTGAGCATCCGCTTGATTTCCTCCTGCCAGCTCTTCTTCTGGAACCAGTGATAGTTGAGGAGCTCGCGGGCGCGGGTGATGTCTTTGTCGTTGAGCTTGATGCCCACGTTGCGCGGGAGCCCGTAGGTTTCGGGGTCCCCGCTGGAGAGCCCGATGAACTTGGCCTTCGGAATGGCCATCCGCTGACTCTCGAAGGCGAGATTGATCGAGCCCTGCTTGATGACCGAGTAGATGTAGTAGCCCCAGGGGTCGTTGTCCACGAGGACATAGACGGGCAGCCGCTTCTCCTCGTGCAGCCGGCGCGCCAGACGCCGGACTCCGCGGGGTGGCTGGCCGTTTCCCGTCAGGAGAATGCAATTGTACTTCCGCCAGAACTTGTCTTCAGAGAGGCGGTTCCACTGGGTGCCTTTCTCCACGAGCAGGACGAAATCGGCCGTGCATTTCTTGATCTGCACGAATTCCGGCTCGACGATGGAGGGCACCGAATAGCCGCCCTTCCCGAGCCTGGCGCAGTCGACCCGGTCGCCGTCATCCACCAGCACCAGTGGCCCGGCCACGGAGCCGGCATTCTCAGCGCGCACGTGCAGCTCTTCCCTGAGCGCCTCCAGGGTGACCTCAAGGTCCTCGATCACCGGATCGGATTCGTCTTGGGTGTCGAACGTGTTCTCGTTCGAGTCCTTGATCGTGTGCTTGGCGCGGTAGTAGACCTCCCTGAGCGACGTGGTGAGGTTCGCACGCTGGAGCTCGCAGAGGGCATCCGCCACGAGGACCGTCTGCATGAACTTCTTGGCCATCCCGACGTTGAAGAACGACCGGGCCTGTTTCCCCTTGCCCATCTCGATCATGCCCTTGTGCTCGTTGAACGTGATGTTCGACAGGGAGCGGACCGGGATCGCGAGGGTGGGATCCTTGCGCCTTTCGGCAGCGGTGATGACCAAGTCGGCCACACCGACGAGTTTCTTCTCGACCGCGCGGCTTGTCCCATTCTTTCGAACCATAGTACTTGCTATGCCTTCCTGCGCTTCGCGCTTTTTCTGGGTGTTCCGGCAGGTTTGCTCGCGTCCGTCTTGTGTCGAGGCGTTGGCTTCACGCGCCGCATGGCCCGTGCGTCTTTGCTCTTGCCCGATTCCTCATGCCTGGCACGGCCCTTTGGCCGCGTCCGCTTCGCGGCCTTCTCCTCTTCTCCGGGAGCTCCTTCCGGGGGCACGGCCTCTGTTGGGGCAGTGGCGATCGACACCGATACCTCTCCTTCAATACCCTCTGGCGTGACAATAATCGAGTGCGGGAGGCCTTCCGGCCCTCCGCCCGTTTTGCCCAAGACCTCGTCCGTCTTTTCACCACCGGTCCGGGTCATGGCGATCTTGTGAAGCTGCTCTTTGAGCTTCTTGGTGGGCAGTTTGCCGCCCTTGAGGCGGTTGCAGGCGTCAACGACTTCCTCGATGTAGAGTTCGAAGATGTCGCGCCGACGGTATTCGCTCTGGGCCCGCTCTTGTCGTCTCAGGAAGGCGCCCAGCCGGCGGCCGCATTCGCGCAGGGCCAGGGTGATCTCTTTGCGGATCTCGTCGTAGTCGGCGATCGCCTCCTTGGATTCGCTGGTGAAGGGCACCCAGACCGAGGCCATATGGACGAAGATCACCATGGGGCCGGCCGGCAGCGCGCCTTTGGACTGAGTCACGCCGTAGGTGCGCCAGGTGGTGTCGAGCACCGCCTTGTAAATCGCGCAGGCGGACTGCTGGTGGACCAGCGGCACTCGGTTGGCGTAGCGGATGACGCGGGCGAGCTCATGATCGTCCTGCTGCTGCTCCCCTTCAGCCAGTGCAACCGGCTTCTTCTCCTGGCCCTCCCCCGCTTGCTCCGGCCCGCGGCCGTAGGCCAGGCCTGCTTCGATCACGAAGGGGTTCCCGCGGTACACAGCCGGGGGCCGGGTCACCGCCGTATAGAATTCCCCCTTGATTTGCTGATACACGCCGGAGAGGATCGCCTTTTCGCCGATCGGCGAGAGGCAGTTGGTCGGCGGCGCCATGATTTTGGTGGACTGGATCGCCTTATAGAGCCCCTCGGCCGCCTCCCCGTGGATATCCCGGGGCCGCGCCCGGGGGGAGAGTTTGGCGGCTTTGCAGATGTCCTCGGCAAGGTGAGGAGACACCCGGCTGAAATCGCTGGCCAGGAACCCCGAGAGCCAGTGGCTCTTGGTGTCCTGGAGCATCTTCAGCAGCATCCCGAGCTCGATCCCGTAGGGGTGAGGCTTGATTTCGCGTGGCGCGGGAGGGAGTTCGTGGAACGTCCGGGGATACTCCTTCGTCTCTCCCTCCGGGCTGAGGTACGTGAGCTTGACGTGGGGATTGGCGATGATGGTCTGCTCGATGTACTCGTCCACCGAGGCACGTCCCTTCTGGTAACGACCTTCGACCTCGATGCTCACCTGGATCCCACGGGGGTGTTCCCAGGCAATCTGCTTCTCCACCAGAATACGCGGCTCGTTTTTCTTGGTGTCGATCTGGACCTCGAAGTAATGGGCGGGCGTCTTCGCGCTGGTGCGGGAGGTAATCTGGACGGGTTTGCCGGTGGTGAGCTGGCCGTACATACCGGCGGCTGAGATGCCGATGCCCTGCTGTCCACGGCTCATGCGCAACCGATGGAACTTGGACCCGTAGAGGAGCTTCGCGAATATCCTCGGAATTTGTTGGCGGACAATGCCGGGGCCGTTGTCGGTGACCGTAATCCGAAAGCGGGTCGCCTGGCTTAGAGGGGGCGGGGATTCCCCGTTCGCGACGGCCTCCACCTTGACGGCCACTTCAGGGAGGATCCCGGCTTCCTCGCAGGCGTCCAGCGCGTTATCAACGGCCTCCTTGACGCAGGTGAGCAGCGCTTTTCGCGGATTGTCGAACCCCAAGAGATGCCGGTTCTTGGTGAAGAACTCGGAGACGGAGATCTCCCGCTGGCGGGCCCCCAGCTCGACGGCAGAAACCGTCGGCTTCGGCGGCGTGGGGGGAGGGCTGGTCTTCGGAGGGCTCGGTTTCCGGCTGCGGGTTGCCAACGCCATTCTGGTCAGAAGTTCACACGGAGGTTGATCGAGCCGATGTGATAGGTGGTCTTGTAGGTTCCGTCATTGGTACCGGGAGCTGCCAGCGGGGGCTGACTCCCGTTGACGGTCCGCGTATCATAGAGCAGTGCCTGGTAGGCCAGGTCCAGTCCGATCGCCATCGGCCGGAATTTCCCGCCTCCCTGGTTTCCGCATTCGAAGAGCCCCAGGAACCGGCCCTTCTCCTTGCACACCAGACCCAGCCCGATTGAAAGGGCATGATTGTCCGAATCCGGAACCGACGGTGAGAAGGTGCTGTCTGGAACCGCGTTGGGTCCGTACCAATAGCCGCCCCGCACGGCCACTTCCCAGTGGGGGAGTCTAGCAGGCCGCAGCCATTTGTACTCGGTCCCCACCATCGGGGAATAAGTACTCTTCCAGTTCCGTGGGAACGCGACAACGTTAAAGGGCGGGGCGAGCGAGAGATGGACATCCGTATTGCGGAATGAGCTCCAGCGCGTATAGTCGAGATCAACTTCGAGCTTCCATTCGCGGTCCTGGTCTCTCACCGGCCAGTAGGCGATTCCGCCCGTGATCACGGTCGGCAGGACGATCGGAAAGCGGGTGTCGGCTGCCACGGTGCCGTTCGCGAGAAGCTGACCTTTGAGATCGAGGACGGCCTGGCTTCTGTAGATCAGCCCGACATTGAGCCGTGGCTTGCCCTCCGCATTGCGAAGCGGGGTGTACATCAGGCTCGCGTTAAACCCCAGGGCGGTGTCCCGCCCGTTGATCTCCAGGGGAGTCCCGGCGGGGACAAGCGGATTGAACGGAGCGCCCGCGGAGTTGAATTTGATCTCGGCCTGCCCTTCGCCCCAGAAGTTGAAGAATGTATAAATGTCCAGGCCCAATCCCAACGAGAGCTGGTCGTTCACCTTGTACGCGAGGGTGGGCTTGATGTCGAACAGCTCGAGGGCGGCGCGGGTGACCGACGTTGCAAAGGGCCCGTTGTTCGGATAGCGCTGCAGGGTGCCGAACGGCGAAAGGACGGCCAGGCCGGCGGTCAGGTCACCCAGAAAATTGACGCCTAGGTCCTTCAGGTTAGCGGTAATGTACAGATTGGTCGGCGGCGGGTACGCCACGCTTCCGCCGAAATCGCCGCGCGCATTCACCCCGGTTGGGCTGGTAAACGAGGTGGACCCGCCGATCAGGAGGGTGCCGAGCGAAACCTGAACGCGGCGCAACTGCGTCATCCCGGCCGGATTGTAGTACACTGCCGAGGCGTCGTCGGCCTGGGCCGTGAACGCCGAGGCCTGTCCGGTCGCGGACGCGCTCTGGTCCACAATACGGAAGCCGGTGGCCTGACCGATGGAGGGGCAAACCAGCAGCGCTACCACAGTGGTGAGGCCGGCGATTCGTTGCACGGTACCCATGCGAGCCTCCGGGGCGGAAACCATGGATCGCTGGAACTACGTAATACTGGATTGGAGACTACTATTCCAGGGACCCTTCACCTTGTCAAGGAATTCTCTCAATGGCACCGATTACTCTTCTCTTGACAGAAGCCGATCGACGGCCTAGCTTTCGGGGGTCATTGGCCAAGTTCGTCGGAGCAGTCAGAGGCTGACCCGCGCCGGCCGGACCGTCGTGGGGCGCCTGGGTGAACCGCGTGGAGCAAGAGCTAAGCAGAAGTCTCGGGCCGGAGAGCGGGGGACAAGCCTCCTCTGAGACCTCCGGCTCGGAGAGCTATGACGAGTGGTGTCGCCGCTTCGCAGCAGAACGTCTGAAAGTCCTCTACTATCTTGGGCTGATCGCGAATCCCGTCTTCATCGGGGCCGATGTTCTCCTCTATCGCTCACACTTGCAGGAGCTGCTCCTTATCCGGGCGGTCCTCGAAGCGGGTCTTCTCATCGGGTTTGTTGCGCTCCGACAACAGCTCTCTGTTCTCAGACTTCAATTGCTCCTTGTCTTCTGGGTCGTCTTCCCGAATATCTGCGTGGTCCACATGACGATGGTGCTGGGCGGATTCACGTCCAGCTATTACAACGGTCTCAATCTGATCTTTCTGGCGGCAGCCGTCATCGTGCCAGTCTCGTGGACGAGCCATCTCGCGGCTCAGGCCGCGACAATGACCTACTACTATTCAGCAAATTTCGCGTTCGGTAGCTCGAGTCCTGCTGCCCTGAACGCCGCGATTGAGAACTCCTTCTTTCTGGTCTGGACCTGCGTGGCTTTGCTCTTTTCGGTGGCCATGTACGAGCGTTTGCAGCGGGCTGAATTTCAGGCACGACTATCGGAGCGTCATGCCCGTGAGCAGTTGGAGACCTCGCATCGCAAACTACTCGAGTTGGATCGGCTAAAGACGGAGTTTTTCGCCAATATCAGTCATGAGCTCCGCACCCCGCTGACGCTCAGCCTGGGCGCGTACAAGACTCTCCTCAAACTTTCGCCATCCCCGGAGTGCCGGGAGCTGATTCAGTCGGGCTTGCGGAATACGGCCAGGCTCCTGTTTCTCATCAACGAATTGCTGGACCTGGCCAAGTTTGAGAGCGGGCGCGCGGAATTGAAGAAGCGATGCATCGATCTCGCTGCCATCGTCCGGGGCATCGCGGCCAACTTTGACTCGGGTGCACGGCGCCGTATCCATTCCCGAGGGATGGAGCAACCGGTCGCGATTGCAGCCGACCCGCTCCAGATGAAGAAGGTCCTCTATAACTTGCTCTCCAACGCCTTCAAGTTCAGCGATCCAGAGGAGGGGCAGGTGTGGATGCGGTTGCGCGCGAATGAAGACAGGATCGAGCTGGAGATCGAAGACAACGGGATCGGCATCCCTCACAATCAACTGGAACGGATCTTTGACCGCTTCACTCAGGTGGAAGGAAGCGCTACGCGCCGCTACGAGGGGACCGGGATCGGCTTGGCATTGGTCAAAGAGATTGTGGACCTCCACGGGGGAAGGATCGCGGTGGAGAGCAAGCTTGGCCAGGGTTCGACCTTCACGATCACCCTGCCTCGCGGGGGAGCCAGCCTTGCCGACCTGGTGGCGGTCGAGGACGAGGAGGTCCCCCTGCTCTCTCTCGTCCATGAGACCCGTGAAAAACGGGATCGAGCGATGGTCCCCTCGCCGGCCTCGACCGGCCGACTTCCCTTGGTGCTCGTGACCGAGGATAACGCGGACATGCGAGCCTATGTGGAGGGGGTGCTGAACGGTCAGTACCGCATCGCCTTGGCCAAGGATGGGGCCGAGGGCCTGGAGCAGGCCAAAACCCTGCGCCCGGATCTGATCCTCACGGATGCCATGATGCCCCGGATGAGCGGGTATGATCTGCTGAAAGCGGTTCGCAGTGATGAGACATTGCGCTCGATCCCGGTGATCTTCTTGACCGCCCGGGCCGGGACCGAGGCGCGCATCGAGAGTTTGGATGCGGGCGCAGACGATTACCTCGCCAAACCGTTCGACGAAAACGAATTGCTGGCCCGCGTCGGCAATCTGATTCGAGCCCGCGCTCAAGAGAGAGAGCTGACGGAGCTTCAGAAAGAGAAACTGACACGATTCCTACCGCAGCCGCTCGGTGAGATGATTATGTCGGGGACTGCGGATCGCTTTCTGAAGAGTCATCGGACTGATGTCACGGTGCTCTTCCTCGACCTGCGAGGGTTCACCGCCTTTGCCGAAACCGCTGACCCCGAAGACGTGATGAATGTGCTGCGTGAATATCAGGCCGAGACGGGACGTATCGTCGCTGACTATCAGGGGACACTCGAGAGGTTTTCGGGGGACGCCATGATGATATTCTTGAATGACCCCGTCCCTGTTCAGAACCATGTTGAGCAGGGGGTGCGGATGGCGATCGCGATGCGGAACCGGCTTGAAGCGTTACGAATCCAATGGGGCAAACGAGGGTACGAGCTGGGCGCCGGCGTCGGCATCGCCACGGGCTACGCCACGTTAGGGCTGGTCGGGTTCGAACGACGGACCGATTACGCAGCCATCGGAACGGTCACCAATCTGGCTGCTCGGCTGTGTGGGGAGGCGCAGCACGGCCAAATACTCGTCACGGAGCGCGTGCGGCACTTCGTTGAGAACCTGGTCTCCGTCGAACCGGTCGGGGAACTGACGCTGAAAGGGTTCAGCCGCCCGGTGGCGGCCTACAACATCGCTGGACTGAGAAACCTCGCGCCGAGCACGCGAGGCGGCAGCGCCTAGCCTCATTGCCTTGAAGGATTACCGGAGGCCGACTCCTGCTCCATGCGGTTCATGATCCACACGACTTGGATCACCAGCGCCAGCCGCTTGAGATCAATCGGCTTGCCGATGGAATCGACCGCCCCGAGCTTGACCATCTCCTTCAGCAGTGGCGTATCTTTGTTGGCGCTCAGCGCGATCACCGCGCCCATGTAATTCAGGCGTTGGAGCTCGCGCAGCACCTCAACCCCGTTCATCCTCGGCATAAATAGGTCCAGAATCACGATACGGGGTGGCTCCTGCTGGACCTGGGCCACCGCCTCAACCCCGTCCTGGGCCGTCCGAACCCGGTAGCCACGACCAGTCAAGAACTGCCACAACAGATCGCGGATTCCAGGCTCGTCATCCACCACCAGGATTGAGTCACCGGGCAGCGGCTCTCCTGACGGTCCCTTGGCGGGTGTCGTTGGAGCAGGCTGGCTTGACTGTCCGAGCACACGGTCGAGGGTTCCCATCAGACTTTTCAGTGAGAGCCCCTTTCTGAGGAAATCAGTCACCCCCAATTCCCGTGCCTGATCCTCTAACTCGTCCGTCCGTGCTCCTGTCAAGACGATGACGGAAGCCTTCGGGTCAACCGCACGGATCTGCTTGAGCACCTCGATCCCGTTCATGTCCGGCATGATCAAGTCCAAGAGCGTCATGTGCGGTCGGTGCCGTTTAAATTGCTCAAGGGCATCCGCACCGCTCATCACCGTGATCACTTCGTGGCCATGGTGACCGAGCACGGCTCGCAGCAGGTCGCAGAACATCTGTTCATCGTCCACTGCGAGGATTTTCGCCATATTCTTCCCCTTTTCCCTTCGTCCCGTGAGTCCCGGCCCGGTGTCAGGATGTGCTCGGACGGCATACCTGACTAGGTCCATGCTGGACTCTTCCGGCATGTGCGCATCCCACAGCATTAAAGCAAATCTCCTCGCTTGAAGCCAGTATCAGGCCTTTTTGGCGCAGCCCGCCGGCGTGGCTGACCGCTCTCCTCCTGCTGCCTTCCGGGCTCCGCACTTGCGATTTGGAATCGGTTATGAGGCGGGTTCGGAGACGACGCGAGTGAGCATCAAGAAGAGCTGTTGAGTAGGACGAGAAGCTCGCCTGTCACTGACTCAGTCTATGGAGACGGCCAAGCCCACCTGCACCACCAGCTCCAGCCGCTCGAGCTCAACCGGCTTGCCCATCACATCCACGGCTCCCAAATCCAAGGTCTGCTGCAACACGTGGTCATCCTGGCTGGCGCTTAGCGTCACGACGCCTCCTTTGAAATCCCTGGCCCTGAGCGCCCGCAGCACCTCCACCCCATTCATCCTAGGCATATTGAGGTCCAGAATGATCAAGTGCGGGCGCTCCTGCTCCACCATATCCAGCGCCTCTTTCCCGTCTTGTGCCACCCGGACCCGATAGCCCCGCAGGGTCAGAAACTCCTTGACCAGGCTTCGGATCTCAGGGTCGTCGTCCACCACGAGCAGGGAGTTCCGGTTCTGGTTTCCCGCGAGAGATCCCGTCCCCTTGCGGGAGGCCGAGGGTGCCTGGGACCGCTGCATGACCTCCCGCTCAATGGCTCTGATCAGGACATCGGGCGCGAGCCCTTTTCCAAAGAAGTCGGTCACGCCAAGCTTTCGGGCCTCGTTCTCCAGCTCGTCCGATCGCTGCCCGGTGATCATGATGACCGCGGCGTCGGGATCGATCACGCGAATCCGCTTGAGCACCTCGATGCCGTTCATCTCCGGCATGTACACGTCGAGGAAAGTGATACGCGGGCGGCGCGTCCGGAAGACCTCCACCGCCTCCCGGCCGCTGGTCGCCGTGAAGACCTCGTGGCCGTGTCGCGTAAACACCACCTGCAACAGGTCGCACAAAAGCTTCTCATCGTCGGCTACCAGAATCGTGGCCATGGTCAGCCTCCTGTCTGAACATTGTCACTTGCGGGCATGTCCAGCACCTTATGTATGGTCTGAGCCATCCCGGCCTCAGCATCCGGGGCGATCCGGAGAAGATAAAGCCGGACGGTCGTCCCATTTCCCAGCGCACTGTCCACTTCGATCGAGCTGCCGTTCTGCTTCATAATCCGGTACACGGGCGTCAATCCCAACCACTTTCCCCGCCCGGGATCAGCGTGAGGCTTACCGCGACATAGGCGAGCATGCGTCGCCGGACGGTAGTCTCTTGGGATGTCTCTCGTGTCATCGTGACGATCTCGGCCATGCGCGTCGCGTGAGGTGAGGCTCCTCGGGGTCAGGCTCTTCAACATGAAGACGATTGGGGGGTCTGCTTTTCATGAATTCCCGCATTGCATGCCTAGGACTGAAAATTCGGCCAGTCACCTTTGCACAGAAACTCCGTCACCCCGAGTTCGCGAGCCTGCGCCTCGGCGGCCTCCGTACCCGACCCGGTAAAGATCATGACGGTGGCCGCGGGATCGATCGCGCGAATGTGTTTCAGGACAGCGATCCCGTCCAGGCCCGGCATGTTGAGGTCCAGAATGGTGATGTCGGGGCGTTCCCGACGAAACAGCTCGACGGCCATTCGCCCATCGCTCGCGACAATCACCCTGCGACCCTGATGCCTTAACTGGTGACTGAGTAACTCGCGAATGCTCGCGTCGTCATCAACCACGAGAATTTTGAGCATCTTCGTCTGAGATGGCTCGATTCGAGCTCGCCGTTCCGGGGTCACCTGCAGGCTGCCTCTTGATCGCCGGCGCCGCTACTCCTTGTCCGCGCCAGACGGAATGCCTGACAGAACTTCCCGGACCTTCCGCAACAAAATCGTCGGGGTAAACGGCTTCGACAGCAGGGTCACGTTAGGATTCGCGATTCCGTGGTGCGTGAGGATGCCTTCCGAGTATCCCGACATGTAAAGCACCTTGGTCTCCGGCCGGCGGGGACTGAGCTGTTCCGCGAGTTGCCGCCCGTTCATCCCCGTCATCACCACATCAGTCATCAGGAGATGGACTGGGCCCTGGTGTCGGTCCGCGAGTCGCAGCGCCTCGACGCCGTTCGACGCCGCCACCACGGTATAGCCGTGTGTCTCGAGCGCCATGCGGGCCAGGTCCCGCACCATGGCGGAATCCTCGACCAGCAATACCGTCTCCGTGCCGGTGGGCACTGCGGCTTCATGGGCGACGGTCTCCCGCGATCCCGCCAGGTCGTCCACGCGCGGGAGATAGACTTTGAACGTGCTGCCTTTTCCGACCTCGCTGTACACGGTGATCGCGCCCTGGTGCTGCTTGATGATCCCGTACACTGTGGACAGTCCAAGCCCCGTCCCCTTGCCAGGCTCCTTGGTCGTGAAGAACGGCTCGAAGATCCGCGCCTGGGTGGCCTCATCCATGCCGCACCCGCTATCGCTCACGGTGAGAACCACGTAGAAGCCGGGCTCGAGCTCCCAACCGGAGGCGGTGGTCTTTTCACCCAGTTTCACGTCCGCGGTTTCGATGATGAGCGTGCCCCCGGATGGCATGGCGTCTCGGGCGTTGACGGTCAGGTTCATCAGAATCTGCTCGATCTGTCCCGAGTCGCATTTAATCCGCCCGATCCCCGGCTTGAGCTTCGTCACGATCGCGATGTCGTCGTCGATCAGACGCCGCAGCAGCTTCTCCATGGCCTCGAGGACCTCGTTCAGATCCAGCACTTTCGCCGCGAGTACCTGCTTCCGGCTGAAGGCCAGAATTTGATTGGTCAGCGAGGCGGCCCGCTTCCCAGCAGTCCTGATCTGCTTGAGATGTGTCCGCAGAGGATGATCAGGAGGGAGCTTAAGTAGCGTGAGCTCGCTGTAGCCGTTGATGACTGTCAAGAGATTATTAAAGTCGTGGGCGATCCCGCCAGCCAGTTGCCCGATCGCCTCCATCTTCTGAGCCTGGCGAAGCTGTTCTTCCAGACGCTTGCGCTCGGCCTTCTCTTCGGCTTCGCGCAGGGCTCGAATGACCGCGGAGACGAAGCGAGCGGGCTTGGATTTCAGGACGTAATCGGTCGCCCCGTCCTTCAGGGCTCTGATCGCGTGTTCTTCGCCCAACGTACCCGAGAAGAAGATGAACGGTACCTCGGGGCGCTTGGCCTGCGCCGCGAGCAAGGCGGAATGGCCGTCGTAGGAAGGGAGCGTATAATCGGAGATGATCATGTCGAAACCGCCTTCCTCCAGCGCAGCCACGAACGCATCGCGGGCCTCCACACGATTGATCTTGAAGGGCAGGCCTTCCGCGGCGAGCATGGCCTGAACGAACTCGGCGTCCTTCGGATTGTCTTCAAGATGCAGAATCCGCATCGGTGAGCGCATGAACATGTCCCCGTGCTAAAGCGGTGGCAGCGGCTGTTCCGACTCCCGCCGCCGTTCATCATCCGCGATCAGGATGGTCGCCATGCTCCGTCCCCTGTGAGCGCTTCATGCAGAGCGTGAAGCAGTTGCTCCGTGGTGTAAGGCTTCTGCAAGAATAAAGTCGAGCCGGTGTCGGCAAGGTCCGCACGGTTCTTGTTTTCCATCAAGCCGCTGACGGCGATGACCTTCACCGCCGGGTCAAGTTTGTGCAACGCCCGAATCGTGGCCGGCCCATCCATGAAGGGCATCATCATATCGGTCACCACCACGCTGATCGCGTTGTGATGCTGCGCGCAGGACGCGAGCGCCTCGGTGCCGTCCTTCGCCGTCAGCACTCGATAGCCATAGGCTTCGAGGGTCGCTTTCGTCGTTTCAAGGATCGGTGCTTCATCATCAACCACCAGCACGAGCTCTCCATTCCCCTTGTGGAGTTCGGGCCGTTCCTCTTCGGCTTGCCGCGTGGCGGCTGTCTCCTGGGCCGGCAAGTAGACCTTGAACTCGGTTCCTCTCCCCACCTCGCTGTACACATTCATAAACCCGCCATGGCTTTTCACGAACCCCATCGCGGTCGAGAGACCCAGCCCGGTTCCTTGCCCCACCCCTTTAGTGGTGAAGAAGGGGTCAAAAATCCTGTCGATCACGTGGGGGGGAATCCCGGTGCCGGTATCCAAGACGGACAGCACCACATAGGGGCCGGGTTTGGCGTCCGGTTGCCTCCTCAGGTCATGTTCGTCAAGGAGCAGATTGCCCGCTTGAATCTGGAGCCTCCCGCCATCAGGCATCGCATCGCGGGCGTTGACGCACAAGTTCAGCAGCACCTGATAGAGCTGGGTCGAATCACCGATGATGGTCCAGAGGTCATTTGGGAGGTGCGTCCCGATCTGAATTGAGCGCGGGAAGGTGTCCCGCATGATCTTCTCGAGTTCGGCGATCAGGTGGCTGAGCTGTATGGCGCATCGCTCGCCTTCGACGCCGCGGGCAAAGGTGAGGACTTGCTTGATCATGCCCCTGCCTCGCTTGACGCTGGTTTCGATGGTTTTGACCCATTTCCTGGCCTCATCGTCGAGCGGTATCGTCAGGAGCAGTTGGGCGGCCATGAGGATGGGCGCCATCACGTTGTTGAGGTCGTGCGCAATGCCGCCCGCCAGCGTGCCGAGGCTCTCCATCCGCTGGCTGCGGAGCAACTGCGCTTCGAGCTGCTTCTTCTCCGTGATGTCCGTGTTGATGACCAGAATGGACCGCGGTTTGTCCTCCTGGTCCCGCACCAGCGTCCAACTACTGGCGACAATCATCGTCTTGCCGCCTTTCGTCACCTGGTGCATCTCGCCGCGCCATTCCCCCTTCTCAAGGAGCGTCTTCCAGGCGGTTGCCAGATGGGATTGCTTGGACATGTGGAGCAGTTCGCTGACTCTTTTGCCAATGGCCTCTTGGGCCGTCCACCCATAGAGCCGCTCGGCGCCTTTATTCCAGAGGATAAGCGAGCCTTCCAGACCACACAAGAGAATCGCATCATGCGCCACGTCAAGGAGGGCGGCCTGCTCTCGGATCGTCTCTTCGGCTCGCTGCCGGGCCGTTCGCCCTTCGGACTCTTGTAGCGCGCGGCGGACTGCTGGGATGAACCGTCTGAGCCGCTGTTTCAACACATAATCTGTGGCGCCGGACGTCAGCGCTTCGATCGCCGCCTCTTCCCCAATGGTGCCGGAGAGGAAGATAAACGGCATGTCCGGACAGCGTTCGCGTGCCAGGGCCAACGCGGTTTTGCCATCGAACGAGGGGAGCGAGAAATCGCAGAGGATCAGGTCCCAGCCACCTTCATCCAACGCGGCCACGAACGCGGCCTGGGTCTCCATACGCGTGACCTCGGATGGCAGGCCTTCCGCGGCGAGCATGGCCTGAACGAGCTCGGCGTCCTTGAGATTATCTTCGAGATGAAGAATCCGCAGCAGCGATTTCATCAGCGTCCTGCCATGTGAATCAGTGCACTCCACCGGTGGGATTCGTTCAGCCAGCGTGGGAGGTCGGCTGCGGGAATCGGGCGGCTCATGTAATACCCCTGGGCCGCGTCGCACCCGATGGCCACCAGCCCATGCCAGGTCTGCTGATCCTCTACCCCCTCGGCTACGACCACGAGCCCCAGATCGTGTCCCATATCCACAGCGGCCCGCACGATCGCCGCGTCGTGCCGGTCTCGCATCATCCCCAGGACAAAGGCCTTGTCAATCTTGAGTTCGTGCACCGGCAGTCGCTTGAGATAGGCCAACGACGAATAGCCGGTGCCGAAGTCGTCTACGGACAGTTTGAGTTCCATGCGATTCAGACATGTGAGAATCTCCATTGCGCGTTCCGGGTCCCCCATGATGCAGCTTTCCGTGATCTCCAGTCCCAGCCGGCCGGGCGCCACGCCGGAGGCGTCCAGGAGCTTTGCAATCTGGTCTGGCAGCCGCGCATCTTGCAAGCACCGCACCGATAAATTGACGGACACGGTAAGGTTGAGTCCCCCTCGCTGCCAGGCCTGGCATTGGCGCACGGCCGCCTCGATCGTGCCCAGGGTCATGGGTTTGATCAGCCCCGTCTGCTCCGCCAGGGGAATAAACTGAGCTGGTGAGATCAAACCGCGTTGGGGGTGCTGCCAACGCATCAGCACCTCGACGCCAATGACTTGGCCTGTTTTGAGGTTGATCATGGGCTGGTAATTCAGCACAAGCTGGCCGCTTGCCATGCCTTGGCGCAGTTCACCCATCAGGGCCAGGCGCTCAGGGTGGTAACGATCCTGCTCGGATGTATAGACAGCGACCCCGCTCCCGGTCCCATTGGCCACATGGAGCGCCACGTCCGCTCGTCGAAGGAGCGTATCAGCGTCCGCGCCATGCTCGGGAAAGAGAGCGATCCCGAGACTCGCCCTGACATCGACCGGCAGCCCTTCCAGCACGAACGGGTCATCCAGCGCTTTCAACAGCGTCTGCGCGAGGAGGATGGCGCCCTTGGCGTCGGCTCGGAGCACCACCGCGAATTCGTCCCCGCCCAAGCGCGCGATCTGGGTGGATTCCTCCAACGCGCTCCTTAGTCGCAGGGCGACATCCTTCAACAGACAATCCCCATTCTGGTGCCCAAGGGTGTCGTTGATGTCCCTGAAGCGGTCCAGATTCATCAGCAACAGAGCCGCCGATGTGTTGTCTCGGTGGCAGTTGCGAAGAGTCTGGCTCAGGTGGTCTTGGAGGAGGACACGGTTGGGCAGACCGGTCAGAGGATCGTAATAGGCGAGGCGATGAATCTGTTCTTCTGCCCGCTTGCGTTGAGTGCGTTCCTGGGCTTCGTCCAAGGCTCGGCGGACCGCAGGTGCCAGCCGTCCGAGCCGATCTTTCAAGATATAGTCGGTCGCACCGTTCTTCAGGGCTTCCACTGCGCGTTCCTCGCCGATGGTGCCGGACACGAAGAGAAACGGGAGATCGGGGCATTTCTCCTTTGCAAGCGCCAAGGCGGTCCGGCCGTCAAAGGACGGCATGGAGTAGTCGCAGAGGATCAGGTCAAATCCGCCCTGGTTCATCGCGGCAAGAAACTGATTGCGGGTCTCCACCCGCACCAACTCACAGGCAATACTGTCTGCCACCAGCATCGCCTGGACCAGTTCCGCATCGTTTCGATTGTCTTCGAGGTGAAGGATGCGCAGGGACGAACCCACAAACCGCTCCTGTTCTCCTAAGTCCTTCGATTCATAAATTCGATGACGACTTTATTCCCTCAGGACTTAGTGCTGAGTGAGCAGTTGTCCTTGAATCTTCTCGCATAAATACGTCACCGTATTTGCGAATCGAAGCACTAAGCCACGGCTGATCGCCTTGGCTCCTTTGTTCTTCCCAGGGTTCCCGGCGGCGGTTCGTTAAGGAGCGCCCAGAACCCGCCGAGTTGTTTCACGGCATCGACAAATGCTTTAAACTCCACCGGTTTGACCACATAGGCGTTGACGCCCAGGTTGTAACTCTTCACCAAGTCCTGCTCCTCGCGCGACGAGGTGAGGATCACTACCGGGATCGCCTTCAGGTCGTGGTCACCTTTGATCGTCCGCAGCACCTCCAGTCCATCCACTTTCGGCATCTTCAGGTCCAGCAGCACGACAACGGGATTGCCCACAGGCCGCATGGCGAATCGCCCCCGCTTGTAGAGGTAGTCCAGGGCTTCGGAGCCATCGTTTGCGACCACGACCTCGTTGGCCAGGTGGTACTCGTCCAGCGCAACAAGCGTCAACTCGACGTCCTTAAGATTGTCCTCTGCGAGGAGAATGCGTTTGATCTCTGCCATGGCTCAGTCACCTCCTCGGGTCTTACCGGTTTCGGCCAGCTTGGGCAGCGAGAAAAAGAACGCGGCGCCCTCGTTAACCTTGCCTTCCGCCCACACCCGGCCGCCATGTCGGCCGATGATGCGCTGCACGTTGGCCAGCCCGATGCCGGTGCCTTCGAATTCGCGGGCACTGTGCAGCCGCTGGAAGACGCCGAACAACTTGTGGGCGTACTGCATGTCGAACCCGACGCCGTTGTCTCGCACGAAGACGACCACGTCGTCCCCCCTCACCTTCTCCTCTCCCATCACCCGTTGCAACGGACGGAGCAACGGGTCCCCGGGAGCGGGGTGGGGTGAGGGGACGTCCTCCCGGCTGACCGCTGATGGCAGGTGGGTGAGGGTGCCGACTTCGATCCGGGCCTCCTCGCGAGGTCTGGTGTACTTGACCGCATTGGCGATTAGATTGACAAACACCTGGCGCAGCATCGCGGGGTCGCCGCGCACCTCCGGCAAGGTGCCCAGCTTCCACTCAATGCGCCGGCCTTCCGTTTCCTGTCGTAGTTCCCGCAGGACATCGCTGACAATCTCGTTCAGGTTGACCGGTGTACGCCGCAGTTCCACGCGTCCCATGCGGGAAAAGAGCAGCAGATCGTCAATCAGACGGCCCATGTGTTTCGCCGACTCCGAAATCGTTTGGAGGTACCGGTGGCCCTTGTCATCCAGCGCGGAGGCCGCGTGTTTCTGGAGCAGGTCTGCAAATCCATTCATGTGGCGGAGCGGCGCGCGCAGGTCGTGCGAGACGGAGTAGCTGAACGATTCCAGCTCCTTGTTAGCCGCCTCGAGCTGCGTGTTTGATTTCTTAATTTCCTCTTCGGCCCGCTTGCGCTCGGTGATGTCGCTAAAGATCACCACACCTCCACGTTGGATGCCGGACTCATCACGCAATGGTCTGCCAGTCACGCTTAGCCAGATGCCCTTCGGAATGCCGGGGCGGCGCAAGAATTGCACGTCTCCGTCTACGGACTCTCCCCTGATTGCCTTCGCGAGGGGTATTTGATCGGCCGGATACGGGGTGACTTGATCGGGGAGGAAGACGCTGTAATCCTCCGACCATTGTTCCTGTGGCACACCCGCCGGAACCAGGCCGACAATGCGCTCCGCGGCGGGATTCCAGATTACGAACTTTCCCGCCATGTCGGCGACCACCACGCCCTCCCCTATACTGGCCAGGACGGATTTCAAGACGGCCGTCTGCTTCGAAAGCTCCTCTTCGGCCCGCTTGCGGGCGGTGATGTCTTGATCCAGTTTCTGATTGATGGCGCCGAGTTGTTCCGATTGCTGTCTCACCCGGTCGCCTATCTGGAACAGGTCGACGAACACCGTGACCTTCGCTTTCAGTATTTCAGGGATGAACGGTTTAAAGAGATAATCCACGGCGCCAACGGAATAACCTCGGAACACGTCTGCATCCATGGTGTCCGCGGCCGACAGGAAAATGATCGGCGTATGGAGGGACCGCGCACGTCCACGAATCAACGCCGCCGTCTCAACCCCACCCAACCGCGGCATCCGTACGTCGAGCAGGATGACGGCGAAGTCTTGCTGTAGGAGATGACGCAAGGCGTCCTGGCCGGACTCAGCTGTCACAATCGTTCTCCCTGGTCCGGCCAGGAGTGTCTCCATCGCCATGAGACTCCCCGGATCATCATCGACCAGCAGGATGTTCGCCGTGATTGGCGGCGTTATCACCACCGGACTTGTTGGTCGATCGGGCTCGACGGGGGCCACACTGACCGGCCTTAGAATCGTCAAGGTTATGGGATGACTCGGTTGTGTCATCGTCCGACCGCCTTTTTCTTCTTCCCAAAGAGCCAAATGCGCAACCACGCCAGCAGTTCTTCGGTGTTCACCGGTTTAGCGATGTAATCGGACGCCCCGGCTTGCAGGCACCGTTCCCGGTCTCCCTTCATCGCTTTCGCCGTGAGGGCCAGGATCGGCAACAACCGATGCTTGGGATTCTGCCTGATTCGGTGCATGGTCTCGTAACCGTCCACCTCCGGCATCATGATGTCCATCAAGACCATGTCGAGGTCCGGATCTTCATCGACCTTCGCAATCGCCTCTCGGCCGGTCTCACAACTCACCACCTCAATGCCGTGGGACTCGAGCAGGCTGGTGAGCGCGAAAATGTTGCGGATGTCATCATCCACCACCAGCACCTTCTTGCCTGCAAGGGCGTCGTCGCTCTGGCGCACCCGCTCCAACATCCGCTGTTTGTCCTGCGGCAGTTGGGCCGTGACGAGGTGTAGGAATAACGTGGCCTGATCCAGGAGCCGTTCCGGGGAGTCCACGCCTTTCAGCACGATGCTCTGGGACAGTTCGCGCAAACGAATTTCTTCCTCATCAGTGAGTTCCTTGCCCGTGAACACGATCACCGGCAAGTCACGTAACGCCGGGGCCTTACGCATCCGTTCCAAGAGCTCGAAGCCCGACATGTCCGGCAGGCGCAAATCGAGCACGACGCAGTCAAACGACTTCTGACTGATGGCTTCCCAAGCGTGAGCGCCGTCTTCGGTCATTGTGATGTCAACCTGCTCATGGCCGAGTAACTCACTGAGACTCTGACGTTCGATGTCATTATCTTCCACCAGCAGAAGCTGCTTGCGCCGCGGCTTGGTATAGACCAGCAAACGCTCGAGCGCGCTCCCCAGTTCTTCGGTGGTGGCAGGCTTGACCAGGTAGGCGAAGGCTCCGTGGCCGAGGCCGTGCAGGCGGTCTTCCTCAACCGTCAGGATTTGAACCGGGATGTGTCGGGTCTCCGAGTGCTGTTTCAAGTGGCTCAAGACTGTCCAGCCCAGCATGTCGGGCAGGAAGATGTCGAGGATGATCGCCACAGGCATGTATTGGCGAGCCAGGGTGGGGGCCAACTGACCGTAGGCCGTCACCACACCCTTGAAGCCCTCCTCGCGGACCATTCCAAGCAACACACGCGCGTAGTGCGAATCGTCCTCCACGATCAACACGACCGGGTCGCCCGGAATGAGCGTTTCGCGATCATCCGGGATGTCCTCAGGCTTGTCTGCCTTCTGCACAAGCAGAGGCGCCGGTTCAGGAAGCTTGGGCATCGCGCGTGTTGTCCCCCCCGCGACGCCCATATAGGCCTCCGGTAAGTACAACGTAAACGTGCTGCCCTGGTTCTCTGCGCTCACCAGCCGGATCTCGCCCCCTAGCAGCATGGCCAGCTCTCGGCTGATCGCCAGTCCTAACCCGGTGCCGCCGTATCGGCGACTCGTGCCGGTCTCCGCCTGCTGGAATGCTTCAAAGATGATTCTTTGTTTGTCCTGCGGAATGCCGATACCGGTGTCTTTGACTTCGAACGCAACCACGTTCGGGACCATGGTGAGCACGGGGTGCTCCGGGCTCCAGCCGGCCATAGGGCGCGTGATACGGAAGCTGACCTGCCCGTGCGATGTGAACTTGAAGGCGTTGGACAGCAGATTCTTCAACACCTGCTGCAGGCGTTTGAAATCGGTGACCATGTCGCGCGGGAGCTGCGGGTCGATCTCAATGTGGAATGCCAGTTGGCGGGTATCCGCCACGTGGCGGAAGCCTCGTTCCACCGCCTCACGCACTTTCATGAACGGTACCTGCTCGGGTTCGACCGTCACGGTGCCGGACTCGATCTTGGACAGATCGAGAATGTCGCTGATCAGATTCATCAAATCAGCGCCAGCAGCGTGGAT
>MNDM01000063.1 GCA_001914955.1 Nitrospirae bacterium 13_2_20CM_2_62_8
GGCGTGGATGATTTGGAAAAGTCGCTCGTGTTTTATCGCGATGGGCTGGGATTTCCGACGGAAGGGATTGTCGGCACGGAATTCGAGCATGGCGCCGTGGCCTTTTTTGATTTACAGCCGGGGCTGATGCTAGCCCTGTGGTCCCGAGATAATATCGCTCATGACACGACCCTCGACAAAACCGCTCACAGCCCTACCGAGTTCACCATCGGCCACAATGTCGGCAGCAAAAAAGAAGTCGACGCGGTGATGGAGCAAGCGAGACGAGCGGGGGCCACGATTATCAAGCCTGCCGAGAATACGTTTTGGGGAGGCTACGCCGGGTATTTCAAGGATCCCGACGGTCATCTGTGGGAGATCATCTGGAATCCACGAATGGAGGTACCTGATTAGGCCTGACGGCCTGCCGATGGCGATCTTCAAGAGCTGATGGCTTATAGCTAATGGCTTATAGCTCCAGGCAAGAAGGAAACCGTTCTGGCCATATGCCATATGCCATCAGCTATACGCTCCTACGATCGCCGCCCACGCCCACACGCTCCCGTGCGCATGGGCGTTGACAAGGCTGGCGAGGAGCGTATCATGAGGGACCGCTGCAAGCCTTTCTTTCGACCGACCCCTAGCAAGGGAGGACACCATGTCGCTCATGTGCTCGATGCAAGTCTGC
The DNA here is from genome assembly GCA_001914955.1 of Nitrospirae bacterium 13_2_20CM_2_62_8. GTDB lineage: Bacteria > Nitrospirota > Nitrospiria > Nitrospirales > Nitrospiraceae > 40CM-3-62-11. The sequence continues at coordinate 668 of MNDM01000063.1, forward strand.
AAAGCACAGGCTGGGCTGTGCGGGCACGAGAAGATGATGTTCGGGATCGCCGTGCTCCTGGTCGCTGGTGCGGGCGCCTACTTTTTCCTCGGCTGACCTGAACGCCACAGGACGAGCCACCGTCCGGACGGCCCTGCCGGGCCGAGGTGGATGCTCGTGCTCCCTCTCAAGACAAGAACAATGGCGACTCCCCACCCACACGATCCCACCCCGCATGACGCCGTACCTATGCGGTTATTCAACGCTCCGGCGGTTTGGTACGCTCTTGCCGCTGGATGCATCGTCCTGGCCCTTGGATCATTCTTCTGGGGCGTCTCCGAAGCCACTCGATCGTGCGTGCCCTGCGACTGCATGTATAGTGTTTTCGCCAAGGTGCCGCGATGCCGCTGGCCGGCTATCCTCGGGATTCTCTACTGGGTTTTCCTGATCGCCACCCTGGGGTCCATCGTTGCAGGGTTTCGACTTCGTCGTCGGGCGAAAGAGAGAGGGATATAATCTGGTCGTGGTCGGGATAGATCTCGCCGGTTCGCCACGCCGTCCGACCGGCCTCTGTCTCCTGCGCGGTTTGAAAGCCGAGACACACGTGGCGTTCAGCGACGACGACATCCTTGACGCGGTCCGGCACGCCCGGCCTGACCTCGTGCCCATTGACGCGCCGCTGAGCTTGCCCAAAGGACGACGAACGATTCATGACCGCTCAGGCGAGCACTTGCGCGAGTGCGACCGGGAGCGCCGCGCAAGATGTCTGGGGGCTTCCCCGTCAACACCGGGACCGGGAAGGGCTTCTTGCCGGACTCAGGAAACTGGGCGTGCGCGGGCTGAGCAAGACGGCCACCAGCGACGAGTTGGACGCCTCGACGGCCGCGCTGGTCGGCCGACAGTTTCTGTTGGGCCGGGGCAACATGCTTGGCGGGAAGAGCGGAATCCTGATCCCCGCGGTGACGTAAAAAAGGGGTCAAGAAAATATTCGCGTCGAAGCGAGGCACCGATCTCCTTCAGAATGGCCCCCTTAGCGGAGCGTCCTGGAGTTGATTTTGACGGTTCTGCGTTCCGGTGCTATACACAAGAAGGAACCGCAACACGCGTCGAACCACGCACAATGAACGACACATCAAAACAAACCCGGTCGGGCAAAACGGCTCGACCAGCAACCATCCTGGTCGTCGACGACTCCAAAGAGAACCGCGAGCTGTACCGCGCAGCCCTCCATCAAAAAGGGTATCAGGTGCTGTTTGCGGAGAGTGGCGAGAACGCGCTCCAGGTCTGCAGCACGCACAAAGGCGTCCTCCATCTGGCCGTCATCGACGTGGTGATGCCCGGCATGAGCGGCCTCCAGCTGGCCACGAAGCTTCTGCCCCTGCGTCCAGACCTCAAGGTGCTGTTCGTCTCAGCCTTTGTCCTGCAAGGCGCGCTGCAAAGCAGGCTCCGGTCGATGGATGGACATCTTGCCAAGCCCTTTCCGGCTGAACAGCTGATTACAAAGGTCCGGGAGATGCTCGCTTCTTGAGCAGAGGCGGAGTTCCTGAGCGCGTCTCCAGGCTCACGACGGTCTCCTTTCCCAGATAGCAGAAAAGGGCCTCTCCTTTTCTGCTATAATCCCGCAACATCCTCGACTGCATGCCTATGGCAACCACCCTCCAACACGACCCTACGCTGGCACAGACGCTGATCCTGGATGAGCTGTTCGATCTCTCGCTGTACAAGGCGCTGCGGGAGGTCAGCGATGAGGATTCCCGGAAAGTGCTGGATGAGCTGATCGTCGTCGAAGCGCAGCACCTGGCCTTCTGGCAGAAGTTCTTCGAGACGAAGCTGGACCGGCTCAACCCGGGGCGGCGCCTGAAGCTGCAATTCATGGTGCTGATCTGCCGCCTGTTCGGCACGACGGCTGTCCATCTGGTGCTGGAAGCCATCGAGGTCTATGGCGTGCGGAAATACCTGTCGGTCTGGCAGGTCTATCGGGATGGGCCGCTGGGCGAGGCCCTGAAGGGCATCCTGATGGATGAGTTCAAGCACGAGGATGACCTGGTCACCCAACTGACCGAGCGGAAAATCAACCCCGAGAAGATTCGCCACATCTTCCTCGGGCTGAATGACGGGCTGGTGGAAATCCTCGGGGCGGTGAGCGGGTTTTTCGGGGCCTTCGGCGATGCCGCCACCGTCCTGATCGCCGCTTCGACCACCGCCGTCGCAGGCTCGCTCTCCATGGCGGCCGGCGCGTATGTCGCGTTGAGCTCCGAGCAGGAGGTCCAGCAGACGGTGGTGGCGAAGAAGCGATTTTTAGGAGAGGCGCACGCAGGGATGGAAATGATGGAGCAGCCGCTCGGCTCGGCGCTGGTCGTGGGTGTGGCCTACTTCGCCGGCGCCCTCGTGCCCGTGCTGCCGGTGCTCTTCGGCGCGAAGGATGCGCTGGTCTCGCTCGTCACGGCGGGGAGCATGATCATCGTCGTGTCGCTGCTCCTTGCCTTCCTGTCCGGCATGAAGATCCAGCGCCGGATCACGATGAACCTGGTCATCATCGCCGCGGCCGTCGGGATCACCTACATGATCGGCCTGCTGGCCAAATCCATCTGGGGGGTCTCAGTCTAATCCTACCTTCTCGCCGAGCCACGCTGATTCTTCGCTCCTGGACCTCTCGGAGCGACCCATCCGGGCTTTGCCTGGCGGAACCCTTCTGGAATTCCCGCGGCCGCGATCGGATGATCGCGGTGCCTTGGTCAGTTCCAGCTTTCCTTCCTGGCAAAGCCTCGGTGGGTTCCCCGCTCCTCCAGTCATGTCGCTCAGAACCACCGTCGCTCGGCTCCTCATACGCTCAGAACAATGGACAGGATGGGACTGGTTAGCGGCTCAGGGCGGCCTTGACCGTGGCGCCGATTTCGGAAGGCTCGCGCACGACGCGGACCCCGGCGGCTTTTTCCGTTTTTCACAGGACCCAAAGGACCTATGGTGAACTTATCTGATGGGCGTTAATAGCTGACCTGCGTAGGCCGCCTGACTACTTGAATTTATGGAGCTGGCAGTTTAGCTAAGGAGTACCAGCGTAACCTGGTTCAGGTGTTAGGTCACCAACCAACAAGGGGGTCCAGCATGTCGGCAGAACAAGTGACTGCGGAAGTGGCGGGCATTGATTTCACCGGTATAGCCAAAGTCTGGAAAGAGGCCTATCTGGCCGGCCTTGAAGCCGGCTTGCGGTGGCAAGGCGAGAACGAGTACACGGCCAAGAGCATCATGAAGCAGGGAATTCTGCGCTCCCAGCAGTGGCTGGCGTTCTCGAAGGACTACCTTGATAAGTCCTTGGAACAGATTCAGGCGCATCAGAACGAAAATCCGTTCGTCGCTCTGTCACGCCAAGTGATCCAAGCGTCCTACGCCGTGCTTGACCCGGTCGTGAATACCGCAGTGGATGTTTGTGAGACAACTTTTAAGTCTTACGAAACCACACTGTCCGCTCCGTCCCGCAGGCACCTGCTTGAGATCAACAAGAAGGTGATGGAGTCGGTCATTCCTTCCTGACAATCTTGAGCGGACTGCCTGTGCGAACTGGTGGGTAACTAGCGCCCCAGGGCGGCCTTGGCGGTCTCTCCGATCTCGGCAGGATTCCGGCAGACGCGGACGCCGGCCGCTTCCAACGCCGCCATCTTTTCGGCGGCTGTGCCCTTCCCACCCGTGATAATCGCGCCGGCATGGCCCATGCGGCGGCCGGGAGGCGCCGTGATCCCGGCGATGAAGGCCACCACCGGCTTTCGCATATTGGCTTTGATCCAGGCGGCCGCCCGGTCCTCCGCCTCGCCGCCGATTTCGCCGATCATCACGACTGCTTCCGTTTCCGGGTCCTTCTCGAACATCGCCAACAGTTCGATATAGCTCGTCCCGATGATCGGGTCGCCCCCGATCCCGATGCAGGTGGTCTCGCCAAGGCCGAGGTTTGTGAGCTGGTTTACCGCCTCATAGGTGAGCGTGCCGCTGCGGGAGATGACCCCCACCCTGCCTTGCTTGTGGATGAAGCCCGGCATGATGCCGATCTTGCATTCGTCCGGAGTGATCACACCGGGACAGTTGGGGCCGATCAGCCGAACGTCGCGGCTCCGCAAGGCGCGCGTGACCCGGACCATGTCATTGATCGGGATGCCTTCGGTGATGCAGACGATCAGCCGGATTCCGGCATCGGCTGCCTCCAGGATGGCATCGCCGCCGAAGGCGGCCGGGACAAAGATCAACGACGTGTCGCACCTGGTCTTCTGCACCGCGTCGCGGACCGTGTTGAAGACCGGGATGCCTTCCACCTCCTGGCCGCCCTTGCCCGGGGTCACCCCGGCCACGACCTGCGTCCCGTACGCTTTGCACTGCGTGGCGTGAAACGACCCTTCTCGTCCCGTAATCCCCTGCACCACCACCCGCGTTGACTTATTCACTAAGATGCTCACGATATCCCCTTCTACTTGCCTGTGGCTGTCTCTGCGGCCCGCTCCTTCATCTTCTCTTCGTGCTTGGCCGCCCGCTCCTTCATCATTTCTTCATGCTTTGCGGCCCGCTCCTTCATTTTCTCGGCGCGTTCTTTCATCTTCTTGGACCGCTCTTCCATCTTCTCGGCCCGCTCTTCCATCTTTTCAGCCCGTTCCTTCATCCTCTCGGTCCGCTTTTCTCCCCGCTCCTTCATCTCCTCGCCCTTCTCCATGGCTCCGGGCGGCATCGGAGGCGCGGGCGGCGCGCCCTGGCCAAACGTCGTCGTGCTGAACGCAAGCCCGATCAATCCTGCAACCACACCTGTCAGAATCCGTTTCATCGCTCTATCCCTCCTCTTTCTTTGCTGCCCCTTTTCTCTCCGCTCACCCATATCCTCTCCCCCCGACGGCGGAGAGGATATGGATAGGGATGGCGGCTCCAAAAGCGGCCGTCAACATAGCCATGCATCAATCCACGGAGACGGTGGCATGCGGTCTAGAGCGAACGTCCGCCGGAGCGGCGGGCCCCCGCCCGGCGTCCGAAGAAGGAAAGCCGGAACTGACCATCGCACCATGGTCGAAGACCATGGCGACGCGAATTCCGGAAGGCTTCCACTTCGGAGCGCCGTGCTCACCCATTGCATTACGAGAGCAACGGGTCCCCGGTGCCGCGAGAGGCGCGGAAGCGACTGACCGCATGCCACCTGTAACGCCCATCCGATAGGTGCGCGAGCACGCGCCGGAGCGGCGTCCACCGCCCAGTCGGCTCACGGTGTCGTGTGCGCCGACGCCGCCGCTTTCGCGCGCTTCCGCCCCGTCATCGCCACAATCTTCTGCGCCGCCTCCCAGAGATCCGTCGCCACATCCACCTTCAGGCCCGACTCCAGCAACAGCTTCCGCCCCTCCTCGGCATTCGTCCCCTGCAGCCGGACCACCACCGGCAGCTTGATGCCCACTTCCTTGGCCGCCTCAATCACGCCGTGGGCGATGCGCTCGCAGCGGACGATGCCGCCGAAGATGTTAATGAAGATTCCCTTGACGTTCCGATCCTTGAGCAGGATCCGAAACCCCGCCGCGACCGTTTCTTTCGTCGCGCCACCCCCGACATCCAGGAAATTCGCCGGCTCGCTGCCGGCCAGCTTGATCACGTCCATCGTGGCCATGGCCAGCCCGGCGCCGTTCACCATGCAGCCGATATTGCCCTCCAGCTTGACGTAGTTCAGACTGTTGTTGGTGGCCTCGATCTCCAGCGGCTCCTCTTCATGTAGGTCGCGGAATGCCTGCACGTCCGGGTGCTTGAAGAGGCCATTGTCGTCGAACGAGACTTTCCCATCCAGCGCGATGAGGAGCTTGTCCTGCGTGATCACCAACGGATTGATCTCGACCAGTGACGCATTCTTCTCCATGAACAAGCGATACAAATTGCCCAGCATCGAGATGAATGGATTGAGGACGGCCGGTTCCAACGTCGGCAGGCCGAGCCCAAACGCGAGTTTGCGGCCATTGTAGCTCTGGTAGCCCACGGCGGGATCGATTGGAGTCCCGGTCCACCAGAAGGCTGAGGTACAGCTCTTTGGCGATCGCGGCCCCCTCCTCGATCAGCAGACGGCGCACCTTCCGTCCCTTCGGCCCGGTTTGGTGCGTCACCAAGGTCTTCCCGAGCAAGTCCCTCGCCAGCCCCGGCACTTCAGCGCGATCCTTCGTCAGCTTCACGCCCCCGGCCTTCCCCCGCCCGCCGGCATGAATCTGGGCCTTCACGACGTACACGGGACTGTCGAGGGTCGTCGACCACTTCTCGGCCCCCAGCGGGGTCCTGACGTCCTTGCCCTTCGGCACAGGGATGCCGAACTGCGCAAACAATTGCTTCGCCTGGTACTCGTGGATGTTCATGCTTTGTCCCTTTTCATTTCTCGGGTGTGGTGACGAGGAAGATTTCTACTGCGCGCGTCCGCCGAGCACCGCCCACTTTACAAGATTCAGATCAGTCTTGTGTGCGCGGCGCGCGAGCACGGAAATCGTCCTCGTCACCCCGCCCGCTACTCCTTTTTCGCGTAGGCCGGAAACAGCATCGGCGAGGTGATGCCGCCTGACACGCCGTGCGCTCGTGCGTCGGCTCGAAAGCGCTTCACGTGCTCCAGCGTGAGCTCTCCCTGGGGTATGGATTTCGCCTGTGCCGCCGCCGTGGTCCCGGAACGTCTGCCGAATACCATCAGATCCAACAGCGAGTTTCCCATCAGACGATTGCGCCCATGGAGACCGCCTGAGGTTTCCCCCGCGACGAACAGATTCCGCACCCCGGACTTCCCGTTCACATCGATCTGAACCCCGCCGTTCTGATAGTGGAGGGTGGGATACGTCAGCACCGGGTCCTTCGTAATGTCGATGCCATACCGCTTGTATTGGCGCACCATGGCCGGGAAATGCTTTTCCACCGTGCCCGGTCCCTGCTCCACGTCAAGCAGTGGAGTATCCAGCCAGACCCCGGTTCGGCCCGTCATCGTGCGGATGCCGCGGCCTTCCTCGCATTCCCGAATGATCGAGGACGACACGACGTCGCGGGTGTCCAGCTCGTTCACAAACCGTTCGCCCCTGGCGTTGACGAGGTGGCCGCCTTCGGACCGGATCCCCTCGGTGACCAGGGCCCCGATCAACTGCTCGGGGTAGGCCGCTCCGGTGGGATGGTACTGGAAGGTATCCACTTGCAGGAGCTTGGCGCCCATCCGATAGGCCATGGCCAGACCATCACCGGTCGCGCCGTAGTGGTTGCTGGTCGGGAACCCCTGAATGTGCAAACGCCCGATGCCCCCCGTCGCCAGGATGACCGTTTTGGCCGCCACCACCACGAGCCGCTTGTTGTCCAGGTCGCGCAGGACCGCGCCTGTGCAGGCCCCACCCCGGTCGCTGAGCAGCTCGACCGCCGCGCTGAACTCCAGGAGCTGGATCTTCTGGTTCAGCACCTCATCCTTCAGCACCCGCATGATCTCGAGGCCGGTGTAATCGGAGCAGGTCAGGAGCCGCGGCTTCGAGCTCCCGCCCCCTTTCTTCACATGCAGGTTTCCGTCGGAGTCCCGGTCGAACAGCACGCCTAAGTCCAGCAACCATTTGGCGACGGACGGACCTTCCTCCACCATGACTTTCAACAGCTCGTGGTCATTTTTCATGTGCCCGCCCTTGAGGGTGTCCAGGAAATGCTGGATCGGTGAGTCCTCGTTGGTGATCGCCACCTGGATCCCGCCTTGGGCCATGACGGTATTGGAGTCGCCCAAGCGGAGCTTGGTGGCCAGCAACACCTTCGCCCCCTGCGCGTAGGCGTGCAGGGCCGCCGCGCAGCCGGCTCCTCCTCCCCCGATCACCAGGACATCCACGGTATGCGCCGGCGTCAGGTCGAGATCGTCCGGAACCGGGCTCTCGCCTTCCAGCAAGGCGGCCAGCTCACGCACCGTCAACTCGCCCGCGTTCGCACCGAACTTGATCGGCCGGTAGGCGCTTTCCCGATGGTCGGGGTGGTATTTCTTGATCAGCGTGTCGCGCTCGGCGGGCGAATATTTCGGCAGAGTCTGGGTGCGTCGAGAGTCGCGGGTCTTGTGGACGATCTTCTGCAGTTCGTGAATATCCATAGAATTCCAGGCGATAGGCGTGAGGCTAAGGCTGTAGAGGAGAGTAATTGAGTAACTTGTAATTACGTAATTACTGAATTACTCACTTACGTCCCTTGCCGATCGTCCATCGCCTATAGCCTTTTCATTTTAGTTCTGCGCAGACTTTCGTCAGTTCCTGCTCGTTCATCTTCAGGATCCGCTTCCATTCCGTGTCATACCGGCCGTGCTCGATCTCCTCGATCCGATGATGGAGGCGCTCCGGCTTCTCGGTGAAAAAGACCCCCTGGGCACGGCTGGCATACAGCGCGACCAGGTTCGGGGCGATGTCCGCGATGCAGACCGGCACGCACAGCCCGCACATGACGCAATCCATGAACATCTCGGAGACCGCCTTGAAATCGCCGAACACGGCCCGCCACACGCCCTCCCGCACGTCGATACTTTGCGGGCAGGCTTCCGTGCAGGCGTTACAGTTTCGACAGAGAGGCGCTTCCGGATAGAGCGTGAACAGATCCTGCTTGGGGTCCTTGAGGTCGGCCATCTGGTAGGTGGCTTTACGGGCCGGGAACGGCGGCACCATGGTGAAGGACATCCCATCCTCGACCGCCGTGGAGCAGGCGAGGCAGGTCCTCACTTTCGGGTCGTCTTTCGTCCGGTAGTACGTGGCGCAGGCGCCGCAGAATCCGCCCAGGCACCCCGCGCCCCGGATCACCTCCTGGCCGGTGTACCACAGCGCCTTGATCACGGTGATCCCTTCGGGCACCTGGTAGGTCTTGCCGGCGATCTCCACCGAGACCATCCTCGGCCGAAGGACCTCTTCCTGATCGATCACGTTCTGTTTGTCAACGCTCTCGATAGCCATCGGACTCGTATTCCAGTCTCTTCGGTCTGTTCGGTCACCACCCGTTGCTCTAGGGCTGCAACGGGTCCCCGGTCTGTTCAGTCTTCTCAGTCTGACCAAACAGACTTAAGAGACCGAACAGACTACATAGACGTCCTACAGCCGTCTATGCGATCGCGTCCACGATCGCATTCAAGGTCTGGCTCGGACGCATCGCTTTCGTCGCCTTCGCGTCATCGGGATGATAATACCCGCCGATGGCGACCGGCTTGCCCTGGGCCCCGAGCAACTCGCCGGTGATTTTGGCTTCATTGTCGGCCATCTGTTTGGCGACCTTGGCAAACCTGGCCGCGAGATTTTTGTCCTCGGTCTGCTCAGCCAATGCCTGCGCCCAGTACAGCGCCAGATAAAAATGGCTCCCGCGATTGTCGATTTCGCCCACCTTGCGGGCCGGCGACTTGTTGCTCTCCAGGAACTTGGCGTTGGCCTTATCGAGCGTATCTGCCAGGATCTTCGCAGCGGAATTGTTGAAAGTCTTGCTCAAATGCTCCAGGGATGCGGCCAGCGCCAGGAATTCGCCCAGCGAATCCCATCGGAGATACCCCTCCTCCTGGAACTGCTGCACGTGCTTGGGAGCCGAGCCGCCGGCTCCAGTCTCGAAGAGGCCGCCGCCATTCAGCAGCGGAACGATCGAGAGCATTTTTGCGCTGGTGCCGATTTCGAGAATCGGGAACAGGTCCGTGAGGTAGTCTCGCAGCACGTTCCCCGTCACCGAAATCGTATCTTTCCCCTCTTTCATCCGTTCCAGCGAGAACCGCGTCGCCTCCGCCGGGGACATGATCCGGATGTCGAGGCCTTTCGTGTCGTGTTCTGGGAGATACTGATTGACCTTCTTGATCAGCTCCGCGTCGTGCGCCCGGTTTTTGTCCAACCAGAAGACCGTGGGGACTCCGGTGGCTCGTGCCCGATTGACGGCGAGCTTGACCCAATCCTGGATCGGCGCATCCTTGACCTGGCACATGCGCCAGATATCACCCTCCTCGACCTTGTGCTCGAGCAAGGTTTTCCCGGACGCATCCACCACGCGCATTGTGCCGTTGCCCGGAACCTTGAAGGTCTTGTCGTGCGATCCGTATTCCTCCGCCGCTTGCGCCATGAGACCCACGTTGGGAACGCTCCCCATGGTACGAGGATCGAAGGCGCCGTGCTTTTTGCAGAATTCGACGACCTCGTGGTAGACGGGCGCGTAACTGGCGTCGGGGATCACACATTTGGTGTCGTGCAGCTTGCCGTCCGGGCCCCACATTTTCCCTGAGTCGCGAATGACCGGCGGCATGGAGGCGTCGATGATGATGTCGCTGGGCACATGCAGGTTGGTGATCCCCTTGTCGGAGTTCACCATCGCCATCGGAGGCCGCTTCTGATACACGGCCTGGATGTCCGCTTCGATGGCCTTGCGCTGGTCGTCCGGCAGAGCCTTGATCTTGATGTACAAATCGCCAATGCCATTGTCAGGATCGACGCCGAGCTTTTGGAAGGTGGCGGCGTGCTTCTCGAACACGTCCTTGTAGAACACCGACACCGCATGACCGAAGATCTTGGGATCCGAGACCTTCATCATGGTGGCCTTCAGATGGACCGAGAACAACACGCCCTGCTTCTTGGCGTCTTCAATCTGCGCCTCGAGAAACTCCCGCAAGGCGCGGCGGCTCATGAAGGTGGCGTCGATGACTTCGCCGGCCTGAAGGGCGAGTTTGGGTTTGAGCACCGTAGTCTTGCCGTCCTGGTCAACGAACTCGATGCGCGCTTCGGTCGCCGCGGTCGTTGTCATCGATTCTTCGTTCGAGCGGAAATCTCCGCCCTTCATATGGACGACGTGGGTCTTGGAGTCGCTGCTCCAGGCCCCCATCTTATGCGGGTGCTTCCGGGAATAGGCCTTGACTGAAAGCGGCGCGCGACGATCGGAGTTGCCCTCGCGCAGCACCGGGTTGACGGCGCTCCCCTTCACCTTGTCGTACCGCGCCTTGATGTCCTTCTCCTTGTCGTCCTTCGGGTCCTCGGGATACTCGGGAAGCTTGTAGCCCTGGCTCTGCAATTCCTTGATGGCCGCTTTGATCTGGGGGATCGAGGCGCTGATGTTCGGCAGCTTGATGATATTGGCTTCCGGGGTCTTGGCGAGCTCCCCCAGTTCGGCCAGATCGTCCGACTGTTTTTGTTGCGGCGTCAGATAATCCGGGAACACGGCGAGAATGCGCCCGGCCAGCGAGATATCCCTCAATTCGAACGCCACGCCGGCCGCCTTGGTAAAGGCCGCGACTATGGGGAGAAACGAATAAGTCGCCAGCATCGGCGCTTCGTCGGTTTTCGTGTAGAGAATTTTTGCTGCTTTGGCGGTCATGGTTTGTCCTCTTTTAGTATCTTCTCAATTCAACGCATTCAGCGCCGAACCGGCCTTGAACCACGTGATCTGCTGCTCCGTCATGCTGTGGTTCGTTTGAATCTTCACGTCTTTGCCGTCCGGCTTGTGGATCGTCACCGTCACCGGCTTGCCGGGCGCCAGGCCGGTCAGCCCCGTGACGCTGATCCGATCCTGCTGTTCGATCTTGTCAAAATCCTTGGGGTCGGCGAAGGTCAGGGGGAGGATCCCCTGCTTCTTTAAGTTGGTCTCATGGATGCGGGCAAAGCTCCGGGCCAGCACCACCTTCGCGCCGAGAAACCGCGGGGACATCGCAGCATGCTCCCGGCTGCTGCCCTCACCGTAGTTCTCGTCCCCCACCACCGCCGATCCGATGCCTTTCGCCTTGTACCGGCGGGCGATCTGGGCGATGGTCAAGCCTGTTTCCCCGGTCAGGACGTCTGTTCCTTTGCCCGGCTCGGCGGAGAACGCACTGTTGGCGCCCAGAAACATGTTATCGCTGATCTTGTCCAGATGACCGCGATACTTGAGCCACGGTCCGGCCGGCGAGATGTGGTCCGTCGTGGTCTTGCCCTTCGTCTTGATCAGGAGCGGCAGCCTGTCAAAATCCCTGCCGTCCCATCGGGGGAAGGGCTGCAGCAACTGGAGCCGTTCACTGGTGGGCGGAACCTCCACCACCACCGCATCGCCATTCTCAGCCGGCGGGATGAAACCTTCTTCACCCTTCGCAAACCCCTTCGCCGGGAGCTCTTCACCCTGAGGCGGCTCGAACTTGATGGACTTTCCCTCCGCCGTCCTCAGCGTCTCGTGCACCGGATCGAAGCTGAGGCTGCCCGCGAAGGCGTACGCCGTCACGACCTCCGGGCTGGTGAGAAACGAGAGCGTCTCGCTCATCCCGTCGTTGCGGCCCGGGAAGTTCCGGTTGAACGAGCTCACGATCGAATCGGCCCGTCCCTTGACCGCATCCGCCCGCTTCCACTGCCCGATGCAGGGTCCACAGGCGTTCGCCAGCACGGTCCCGCCCATTTCCTCGAAGGTCTGGAGGAACCCGTCCCGTTTCATGGTGTGATAAATCCGCTCCGATCCCGGCGTGACCAGGAACGGGGTCTTGGCCTTGAGCCCCGCCTTCAGCCCCTGCCGCGCGATATGCGCCGCCCGGCTGATGTCTTCATAGGAGGAGTTCGTGCAGCTTCCGATCAAGGCCGCTTTGAGCTGGACCGGATAGCCCTTCTCCTTGGCTTCAGCCGGCAACTTGGAAACCGGCCGGGCCAGGTCCGGGGTGTGGGGCCCCACCACGTGCGGCTCGAGCGTCGACAGGTCGATCTCAACGATCTGATCGAAATACTTCTCGGGCGACCGCAGCACCTCGGGGTCGGCCACGAGCAACTCGCGGTGCGCCTCGGCCAGCGCGGCGATGTCCTTCCGATCCGTGAGATTCAGGTAGGCCACCATCTTATGATCGAACGGGAAGATCGAGGTCGTGGCGCCCAGCTCGGCCCCCATGTTGGTGATCGTCCCTTTACCGGTGCAACTGATGGTGTCGGCGCCGGGCCCGAAGTACTCCACGATCTTGTTGGTCCCGCCCTTCACCGTCAACAGGCCGCAGACGTACAGGATGACGTCCTTGGGAGAGGCCCACCCGCTCAGCTTGCCGGTCAACCTCACGCCGATCAGCTTGGGGTGCAACACTTCCCAGGGCAACCCTGCCATCACCTCGCCGGCGTCCGCGCCTCCCACGCCGATCGCCAGCATCCCCAGTCCGCCGCCGTTTGGCGTATGCGAGTCGGTGCCGATGATCAGCGCGCCCGGGAACGCGTAATTTTCCAGCACGACCTGATGGATGATGCCGGCCCCCGGCTTCCAGAATCCGATCCCGTATTTCTTCGCCGACGACGCGAGGAAGTTGTAGACTTCCTGATTCTCATCGATCGCGCGAAGGAGATCCTTCTCGGCGCCGGTCTGGGCTCGAATCAGGTGGTCGCAATGGATCGTGCTGGGGACCGCCACCTTCTTCTTCCCGGCCTGCATGAACTGCAGCATCGCCATCTGCGCCGTCGCGTCCTGCATGGCGACGCGGTCGGGGCGCAGGGACAGCATGGCCTTGCCCCGT
>MNDM01000043.1 GCA_001914955.1 Nitrospirae bacterium 13_2_20CM_2_62_8
TGCGATGGATCAGGGGCTGCGGTTTGCGATTCGGGAGGGGGGCAAGACGGTGGGCTCGGGGGTGGTCACGGAGATCGTCGCATAGCCGAAAGCCAATAGCTGATAGCGAATAGCTAATAGCCCGAAAGAGATGAGCCTCCGAGGCTCCGAGCTATTCGCTGTTGGCTGTTGGCTATCAGCTCAGGAGTTAAAGAGTGAAGGTTGATCAGCGCATCAGGATTAGGCTCAAGGGATTCGACTACCGGGTGCTGGACCAGTCGGTCGCCGAGATCGTCGAAACTGTCAAGCGGAGTGGGGCCAAAGTGGCGGGGCCCATCCCGTTGCCGACGCGGATCGAGAAGTTTACGGTTCAGCGCTCCACGCATGTCGACAAGAAGTCCCGTGAGCAGTTCGAGATCAGGACTCACAAGCGGCTGTTGGATATCATGGAACCGACGCCTGAGACGATGGATGCGCTGATGAAGTTGAACTTGGCGGCCGGCGTGGACGTGGAAATTAAGCTGTAGCGGGTGGCAAAGCGGGGCGACTGGGGTGATCCCAGTGCTCCTGGAGCGCGCACGATGAAGCTGTGCTCGCCCGACAGGCGCAGTTGGGATCACCCCAGCCACCCCGCTTCCACGCATGGCTGCTTGTCTGGTTGGGAGTAGTAGGAAAATGACGAATGGGTTGATCGGACGAAAGCTCGGGATGACGCAGGTGTGTGACGACGCGGGCCGGATGATCCCGGTGACGGTGATCGAGGCGGGACCCTGCCGCGTGGCGCAGGTCAAGACGCGCGAGCGTGACGCCTACGAGGCGGTGCAGCTCGTGTTCGGGGAAGTGGCGGAACGGAAGCTTGGGAAGGCGGCGTTGGGGCATCTGAAGGCCGCCCAGGTTTCTCCCGGTCGCTGGCTGCGGGAGTTCAAGAGGGTCGGAGAGGCTCAGGTCGGGCAAGTGCTCAACGTGGATCTCTTTCAGAAGGGTGATCGGGTCGATGTGGAGGGCGTGTCAAAAGGGAAGGGGTTTCAGGGGGTGATCAAACGCCACCATTATCGAGGAGGACCCGAAACCCATGGGTCCATGTTCCATCGGGCTCCTGGCTCCATCGGGAGCAGCTCCTTTCCCTCCAGGGTCTGGAAAAATAAGACCCTTCCCGGCCACATGGGCAGTGAACGAGTGACGATCCAGCGGTTACGGGTCGTGGAGGCCCGCCCGGAGGAACATCTGCTGTTCGTGGGCGGGGCGGTCCCCGGTCCGACCGGCAGCGTCGTCGTGGTCCGAAAGTCCAGGAAGGGATAGCGCATGCCGACCGTGGACGTCCTGGATATCCATAAACGCAAGGTGGGGTCGGTCGAGCTTCATGATGGCGTGTTCGGTGTGGAGGCGGATGGCCCGCTGGTCCACACAGCGGTGGTGATGCAGCAGGCGTGCGCGCGGCAGGGGACCGCGTCAACGCTGACGCGGGGAGAAGTCAGCGGGTCCGGGCGAAAGCCCTGGAAACAGAAGCATACCGGGCGTGCTCGCGCCGGGTCGATTCGGTCACCCATCTGGCGCCATGGCGGCAGGGTGTTTGGCCCGCGGCCGCGCAGCTACGCCTATTCGCTCCCGAAGAAGAAATACCGGGCGGCCCTCCAGAGCGCCCTGTCCGCCAAGCTCGCGGCGGGGGGTATTGTCGTGGTGTCGGCCCTCACCCTGGAAGAGCCGAAGACGCGGCGGTTGGCCAAGGTGCTGGCGCAGATGGGACTGACCGGCAAGACGCTCATCGTCATCGGCGAGGGCCGCACCGACCTGGAACGAGCGGCCAGGAATCTTCGCGAGGTCAAGCTGATCAAGCCGGAGGAACTGAACGTCTACGACGTACTGCGGCACGACTCGATCGTGATTCCGGAACGGGAGTTGCTGCGGGTGCAGGAGGTCTGGTCATGAAGCGAGGGCACTACGATGTGTTGCTGAAGCCGCTGCTGACCGAGAAAATCACGGCGATGCGTGAAAAGGGGAACAAGGTCGGATTTTTGGTTCGTCGGGATGCCAACCGCATCGAGATTAAGCAAGCTGTGGAGTCGGTGCTCAAGGTGAGGGTGGAGCGCGTGCATGTTCTGAACGTGATGGGGAAACTCAAGCGGATGGGGCGATTTGCCGGCAAGCGGCCTGATTGGAAGAAGGCCATCGTGACGTTGAAGGAAGGCGAAAAACTAGAGATGTATGAGAGCGTGTGAGGCATGGTGACGTGCAATAGCGCGCAAGTGGTGGCCAGGTAGCCTCACGTGCTCGCGCGTCGCGCACACAAGAAAGAGGGGGCGGGGCGGCAGGGCTGCCCGTTGTGCTCGCGCACCGCGCACTCAGGATCTATTGATTCCGGGCTTAGGCGGATGGAGTGCTCGGTGGACGCGCGCAGTTTGAGGCTACTTGGCCACCAGCCCCACAGAGCCTGTGCAGATGTTGGTCGCGTCAAACGTGGTGGGTGTGCGCAGTGGGAGTCAACTCGGTCAGCCTCCGAGCATACTCTATACATCTGCTAGGTGAGCGATGAGAGGATAGAAGGATCATGGGATTGAAAGCATATCGACCGACTTCGCCGGGACGACGGGGCATGACGGCCGTGACTGGCGAGGATCTTGCGAAGAAGAGACCGGAAAAGAGTCTGACGGAATCCCGGCGGTCCTCCGGCGGGCGGAACAATGACGGGCGCATGACGGTCCGGGCTCGTGGTAGTGGGCACAAGCGCCTGTACCGCTTGGTTGACTTCAAGCGGGACAAAGTGGGCGTGCCGGCACGAGTTGTGGCGATCGAATATGATCCGAACCGGTCGGCTCGGCTGGCCCTCCTTCATTACGTTGACGGGGAAAAGCGATACATTCTGGCGCCGCAAGGCTTGGCTGTGAAGGACACGGTCCAGTCCGGCCCTAGCGCGGAGGTGAAGCCGGGGAACGCACTGCCGTTGGCACAGATGCCCTTGGGAACCACGATCCATAACCTCGAGCTAAAACCCGGCAAAGGAGGGCAGCTCATTCGAAGCGCCGGGGGCTTTGCCCAGGTGATGGGGCGAGACGAGGCCTATGTGCAGGTTCGTTTGAAGTCCGGAGAAATGCGGCGCATCCTGGGGACCTGCATGGCGACGGTGGGACAGGTCGGCAACTTGGATCATGAAAATGTGACCATCGGGAAAGCCGGGCGTTCTCGATGGCGAGGGTGGCGGCCGCATGTGCGGGGCGTGGCGATGAATCCCGTCGATCATCCTCATGGAGGCGGGGAGGGCAAGTCAGGCCAGGGGAACCCTCATCCCGTTTCTCCGTGGGGGCTGCCGACGAAGGGGTACAAGACCCGGCAGAACAAGGCGACGGACAAGTTCATCATCGCGCGGCGTAAGAAGGGAATCCGGTAGAGAGGGGGGCCTGAGGAATCTGTTATGCCCAGATCGGTCAGTAAAGGGCCGTTTGTGGATACCCACCTGCTCAAGAAAATCGAGCAGATGAATGCATCAAAAGACCGGAAGATCGTTAAAACCTGGTCCCGTCGGTCCACCGTAACACCAGACATGATTGGACATACGCTCGCGGTCCACAATGGCAAGAAGTTTATCCCGGTGTTCGTCACGGAAAATATGGTCGGCCACAAACTCGGCGAGTTCGCACCGACTCGATTCTTCAAGGGCCACGGGGCGGTGAGAACCGAAAAGACGGTCCCGCTCAAGTAAAAGAACGTGAAGCGTCTGCTGTGAGGAAGTAATTGAGTAACTGAGTAAGTGGTAATTACTGAATTACTTATTTACTCAATTACTTCAACGACGAGATACGAACGACGCAGCCCGAGCGACGTGTCACGAGTCACGAGGGTAAGAGGATGCCGGAGGCAAAGGCGGTTTTGAGATATGTCCGGATCGCGCCGCGGAAAGCCCGCGCCGTTGTTGATCTGATCCGCGGACAGGGAGTTCCGCATGCCTTAACGGTGCTGAAGTATACCCCCCGCGCGGCCGCCAAGGTGGTGGAGAAATTGCTGCGGTCTGCGGTGGCGAACGCCGAGCAGAAAGAGATGGGCGACAGCGAAGCGATGTTGATCACGAAGGCTTACGTGGACGGCGGGCCGACGTTCAAACGCTTTCGGGCGCGGTCCATGGGCCGGGCCAACTCGATCCACAAGCGGACCAGCCACATTACGATCGTGGTTGCGGTCCCCGACGCTGCGCCGAGAAAGTGAACGATCGGCGGCGGCGAACGAAGACCAGCAGGGAGGCTATGGGACAGAAAACACATCCGGTGGGGTACAGGTTGGGCTACACCCGCACCTGGAGTTCCAGGTGGTACGCGGGGAAAGACTACGCCAAGCTGCTCCATCAGGACATCAAAATTCGCAAGATGGTCAAGGAGAAGCTCTATCATGCGGGAGTCTCCAAAGTGGAGATCGAGCGATCGGGTGATCAGACCAGAGTGATTATCCATACCGCTCGCCCCGGCATTATCATCGGGCGCAAAGGAGCGGAGGTCGACAAGCTGAAGGCCACCCTTGAAAAGCAATACGGCTCACAGGTGTACATCACCGTTAAGGAGATCAAGAAACCCGAACTCGATGCCCAACTCGTGAGCGAGAACATCGCCGTGCAACTCGAAAAGCGGGTGGCGTTCCGCCGCGCGATGAAGCGAAGCGTGGCTGCGGCGCTCAGGCTAGGCGCCCAAGGCATTCGAGTAACCTGCGCCGGGCGTCTGGGAGGCGCCGAGATCGCTCGGACCGAGTGGTATCGCGAAGGGCGCGTCCCGCTGCACACGCTCCGCGCCTACATCGATTACGGGTTTGCAGAAGCCCATACGACCATGGGGCAGATCGGGGTCAAGACCTGGATCTATAAGGGGGAAGTTCTTCCTGTTCAGCCCGAGAAACCCGAGCCTACCTTCGACCGTCGATAGGAGTCAGGTGGTCTCGGCGGCAAACACCGTGAGCGAAGGCACCGGGCGAGCTGCTCCTCTCACGTCGAGGGGGTGTGACAGCGAACGACAGTGAGCGTAGGGAGGGGGAGACTCCATTCGCCTCTGGCGATGGAGGGGGATGGTCGCTCCCCTCACATGGGACATGCTGGCGCCGAAGAAAGTCAAGTTCAGGAAAATGCAGAAGGGTCGAATGCGCGGGAAAGCCTACCGCGGGGGGCGCATTACGATCGGTGAGTACGGCCTGAAGGCCTTGGAACCCGGGCGTCTGACGAGCCGTCAAATCGAAGCGGCCCGAATCGCCATCACGCGACACGTCAAACGCGGTGGCCAGGTGTGGACACGCATCTTCCCGGATAAACCCATCACCAAGAAACCGGCCGAGACTCGAATGGGAAAGGGGAAAGGAAACCCGGAGCTCTGGGTGGCGGTGGTCAAGCCCGGACGCATCCTCTACGAGATGGATGGCGTCACGCGCGAGGTCGCGCTCGAGGCCTTACGGCTTGCCGCCCACAAGTTGCCGGTTGCGACGAAGTTTGTGGCTCGCGGAGGGTTCTCGCCCGTGCACCAGTCTGGCTGAGAGGGAACCAGACGATGGAGATGAAGGAGCTCAGAGAGATGGACGAGGCCGAGTTGACGGAGAAAGAACGGCAACTGACGCAAGAAGTCTTCAACCTGCGATTTCAGCTTGCGACCGGTCGGATCGAAAACCAAATGCGGATCCGTCAGACGAGGCGAGACCTGGCGCGGGTCAAGACGGTGATGCGCCAGAAAACCATCGCCGCAGGCAAGGCCACGAGCCAAGGGAAGGGTCACGTCTGATGACGGAACGTACCCAGAAACGACGGGAGTGGTTCGGCAACGTCGTGAGCAACAAGATGAACAAGACAGTCGTCGTAGCCGTTGACCGGTATGTGTCGCACCCGATGTATCACAAGTTCATGCGCCGGGTAACAAAGCTGAAGGCGCACGATGAGCAGAATTCCTGTCAGGTGGGCGATCGAGTCAAGCTGATCGAGACCCGACCGATCAGTAAAGAGAAGCGCTGGCGGGTTGTGGAAATTCTGGAACGAGGCCGGCCCGAATGATGGTAGCTGACAGCTAGTAGCTAGCAGCTGAGAATTCGGAGCTATTTGCTGTTCGCTACTCGCTTCGTACGGAAGCCTCATGATTCAAAACTACAGCTTTCTTGACGTGGCGGATAACTCCGGTGCGAAGCAGGTCATGTGCTTCCATGTTCTTGGAGGCTCCAAGCGCCGGTATGGTTCGCTGGGTGATGTGGTCGTCGTCGCGGTCAAGGAGGCCATTCCGCAGGCGACGGTGAAGAAGGGCGACGTCAGCAGAGCGGTCATTGTGCGGACCACCAAGGGGGTTCGCCGCGACGACGGTTCGTACATCAGGTTCGACCGCAATGCCTGTGTGCTCATCAACGCGCAGGGGGAGCCAATCGGAACCCGCATCTTCGGGCCGGTGGCCAGAGAGCTGCGCTGGAAGAAATTCATGAAGATCATCTCGCTGGCTCCGGAAGTCTTGTAAGCAGAGGATCCGCAGACGATGCAACAACCGGCGGCGTCAACGAAAATCAGGAAGGGCGATACGGTGACGGTCATTGCCGGACGGGAGCGCGGGAAGACCGGCAAGGTGCTCTCCCTCCACGTGGCGGATGGAACGGTGGTCGTTGAAAAGCTGAACATCATCAAACGTCACACCAAGCCCAGCCAGAAGACTCGGCAGGGCGGCATCCTGGAACGGGAGGCCCCCCTGGCCCTCTCGAACGTGATGGTCTACTGCGCGAACTGCCAGAAGCCGGTGCGTCTCGGAATCAAGCTGCTGGAAGATGGGCGCCGGGTCCGAGTCTGTAAGAAGTGCAAGGACATTTTCGAGAAGGCGTGACGGAGCACTCGATGGCGAAGGGTGACACACACGCAGTCGATAAGGGGACCGAGAGGAAGCCGCCTGCGAGGAAGGCGGCCCCGGCGGCCGCTCAACCGCCGAAGGAGAGCAAAGAGCCGCGTGGCCCCCACCCGGTCCCGCGTCTCAAGGAGGCCCCGGCGGCCGCTCCACCGCCGAAGGAGACCAAAGAGCCGCGTGGCCCCCACCCAGTCCCGCGTCTCAAAGAAGCCTACCGCCAGCAGGGGGTGCCTGCGTTGATGAAAGAGTTCGGGTATAAGAACCCGATGCAGGTCCCGAAGTTGGATCGCATCGTGTTGAATGTGGGCATGGGCGAAGCGATCCAAAATGTCAAGCTGCTGGAAAGCGCCGTTGCCGAACTGGGAGTGATTTCTGGGCAGCGACCGGTCGTCACGAAGGCGAAAAAGGCGATCGCCGGGTTTAAGCTCCGTCAGGGCATGCCGATCGGAGCGAAAGTCACGCTCCGAAGCGACCAGATGTATGAATTCCTGGACCGGCTCGTCAGCCTTGCGCTCCCGCGAATACGGGATTTTCGCGGGGTGTCCCCCAAGGCGTTTGATGGGCGCGGGAACTACACGCTTGGACTCAAGGAGCAATTGATTTTTCCGGAGATTCAGTACGACAGCGTCGCGGCCATTCACGGCATGGATATTACGATTGTGACGACGGCGAAGACCAACGACGAAGGGAAGGCGTTGCTGCGCCAGCTGGGCATGCCGTTCAGACAGTAATGAGGGGCACCGGGGACCCGTTGCATTCTGCGGAGCAACGGGTGCCCAATCCCGGAGCAACGGGTCCCCGGTAACGAGAGTTGAGAAGGAGTTGAGGCGTGTCACGGAAAGCTTTGCGGCTCAAAGCGGCGGCTGCCCAGAAGTTTAAGGTGAGAGGCTACAATCGGTGCCCGCTTTGCGGGCGCGTCAGAGGCTTTCTCCGACGCTTCAGGATGTGCAGAATCTGCTTTCGTTTCTTGAGCCTGCGCGGGGAGATCCCCGGCGTCACAAAGTCAAGTTGGTGATCGAGACGCGAGTAATGAGTTATGAGTGCTGAATCAAACTCGAGACCAATGACTCGTTACGCATCACTCATTACTTCGACTGAGGCGGGAAGATGATGACCGATCCGATCGCTGACTTGTTGATTCGTATTCAGAACGCGACACGACGTGGCCATGAGACGGTCACCGTTCCTGCCTCGAAACTGAAAGCCGAAGTGCTCCGGATCCTCAAGGCCGAAGGGTTCATCAGTGAGTACGAGCGGGTGATCGCCGATGGTCACCCCACGCTGCGAATCCGGCTGCGGTACCTGGAAGAGGGGCAATCCATCATCACCGGGATGCGCCGCATCAGCAAGCCGGGCAAGCGGGTCTACGCGGGGAGGCGGAACGTGAGGCCGGTCCTGGGGGGGATGGGCCTGACGATCCTCTCCACCTCCAAAGGCCTGATGACGGACCAGGAATCGCGGCGGGCGAGCCTTGGCGGGGAGGTGCTCTGTCTTGTCTGGTAGAGGGGGTTGGGGCGCCTGGGCTGCCCTGTGCTCGCGCGTCGCGCACACAAGAGAGAGGGGCGGGGCGGCAGGGCTGCCCGTTGTGCTCGCGCACCGCGCACTCAGGATTGATTCGTTCCGGGCCTAGGCGGATGGAGTGCTCGGTGGACGCGCGCAGTGAAGGCCAGCCCAGCCGCCGCCCCTCTGAGAAAATGAGGTGGATGATGTGCCGGGTACCCGTTGATTTTCAGCATGCAACGGGTGATGACGCGTGCAGTCTGAGGCTGCCAGGCCACCTGCCCTACGGAACAGGCGGAGAGATTTGCCGCGTCAAAGGTGGTAGACGCGCGCAGTGGGGGCAGCCCAGGCGCCTCGCTAGGTGAGTAGGTAAGGAAGGGGAAGATGTCGCGGCTGGGGCGAAAGCTTATTCCGATTCCCGCGGGTGTTCAGGTCCAGGTGACCGATCGTGTGGTCTCGGTGAAGGGACCGCTCGGTCAGCTTGAATGGACACTGACCCCACACGTGTCCGTGGCGGTGACTGATGGCCGTGTACAGGTGAATCGCTCTGCCGACGATGCCAAAGTGAGAGCCCTGCACGGGCTCGTCTGGGCTGAACTCAGGAACATGATTGTGGGTGTGACCAAGGGATATGAGCACACGCTGGAGATGACCGGAGTCGGCTACAAGGCACAGGTCCAGGGGCGCGTGGTGAACCTGAATGTCGGGTATGCGCATCCGGTGGTGTTTGCGCTTCCTCCGGGGGTCGAGGCGAAAGTGGAGAAGCAGACGGTCATTACCATCCGCGGGATTGACAAGAGAACAGTCGGTCAGGCCACCGCGAATCTCCGTGGCATCAAGCCGCCGGATGTGTACAAACAGAAGGGCATCCGGTATGAAGGGGAAGTCCTGCGCAAGAAAGAAGGCAAGACCGGAAAGTAGCCACGCGCCATGACACGCAACGAGAAAACCAGGAAGTTAGAACGTCGGCAGCAGCGGGTGCGTCAGCGAATTTTCGGGACGCCCGCCCGCCCACGTCTGAATGTTTATCGAAGCCAGAGCCATATCTATGCCCAGCTGATTGATGACACGAGCGGACGCACGCTGGCGGCGGCCTCGTCACTCGACGAGCAGTTGCGTCAATCCCTCAAGTCCGGAGCCAACGTCGAGGCTGCGAAGGCGGTAGGCAAGCTCCTGGCCGATCGTGCAAAAGCGGTGCGGGTCGAGGCCGTGGTGTTCGATCGGGGAGGCCGGCTCTACCACGGCCGCGTCAAAGCACTGGCCCAGGCGTCGCGCGAGAACGGACTGAAGTTTTAAATGGGAGGAGCGTCGCATCGTGCGAGTCAATCCTGAGGAGCTGAGTCTCAAAGACAAGGTGGTGTTCATTAACCGGGTCGCGAAAGTGGTCAAGGGCGGCAAACGATTCAACTTCTGTGCGCTGGTCGTGGTCGGGGATGGCCAAGGCTGGGTCGGTATCGGGAAAGGCAAAGCAGCCGAAGTGCCGGTGGCCATCTCGAAAGCCGTTGAACAGGCCAAGAAGCACCTGGTGCATGTTCCCCTCAAGAATAAGACAATCCCTCACGTGGTTCACGGTCTCTTCGGGGGCGAACACGTGCTGCTCAAACCTGCGTCAGTCGGCACCGGGATTATTGCGGGAGGAGCGGTGCGGGCGGTCGTGGAGTTGGCAGGCGCCCACAATATCATCGCGAAGACGCTCGGACGGGGGAATCCGTTCAACACGGTGCGCGCGACCATGGATGGCCTGCTCCAGCTGAGGGACCCGGAGGAAACGGCGCGGCTTCGCCGGAGCGGCGTCGCACAGGTGGGATGATGGTGAAGCCGAGCACCACGATAGGCCGGGAGTTATCGATTACGCTCAAGCGAAGTCTCATCGGGACCCCCCTCCGCCACCGGGTCGTGATGCGAGGGCTGGGCCTCCGTCGGCTCCACCAGACCGTCAGACGCCCCGATACCCCGCAGGTGCGGGGTCTGATCGCCATGGTCGGCTATCTGCTGGAAGTGAGCGCGGGATGAAGCTACACGAACTCGCTCCCTATGCAGGGGCCGTGAAGCGACGGAAGCGCATCGGGAGGGGACCGGGCTCCGGTCACGGGAAGACGGCCACCAAGGGGCACAAGGGGCTCCTGGCGAGATCCGGAGGCGGGAAACGGCCCGGGTTTGAGGGGGGGCAGATGCCGCTGGTCCGTCGGCTCCCCAAGCACGGGTTCGCCAACCTGTTTCGCACCGAGTACGCGATCGTGAACCTCAAGTCGCTGGCCGGCCTGGGAGCGGTGGATCAGGTGACGCCTGAGACCCTGATCAGTTCCGGCTTGATGAAGGAGAAGAGCCGGTTGGTGAAGATCCTTGGCCTCGGCGAGGTGAACAGGCCTATCGTCGTCCGGGCCCACAAGTTCAGCCAGTCGGCGGTGAAAAAGATCCAGGCTGCTGGCGGGAAAGCTGAGGTGATTGGCGGTGTTTGAACGGCTCGTCGCAAGCCTCCAGAACATCTTCAAGATTCCTGAGCTGCGCACCCGCATTGCGTTTACGCTGACGATGCTGGCGGTCTACCGGATTGGGGCGCACGTCCCGACGCCCGGCATCAATAACGAGGAATTATCGAAGTTCTTGCTGGAGCGAGGAGGGTCGCTCCTCGGTTTTTTAGATATCTTTTCGGGTGGCGCGCTGTCACGACTGACGATTTTCGCGCTCGGCATCATGCCGTACATCAGCGCGTCGATCATTCTCCAGCTCCTCACGGTGGTCATCCCGCAGCTGTCGAAGTTGGCGAAGGAGGGTGAGCGAGGCCGCAAAAAGATCATCCAGTACACCCGGTACGGGACCATTGGCATTGCGCTGATCCAGGGCTTCGGTATCGCGGTGGGGCTCGAAGGCATGAATCAGGGTGCGTTCGTGCTGCACAAGGGATGGCCATTTCGCCTGATGACCGTGATCACCCTGACGGCCGGCACCGCGTTTCTCATGTGGCTGGGCGAACAGATCACCGAGCGCGGCATCGGCAACGGCATCTCGTTGATCATCTTCGCGGGAATCGTGGCTCGACTGCCGAGCGCCGTTGCGCAGACGTTCGACCTGTATCAGGTGGGGCAGCTGAGTTTTCTGCTCCTGGTCGCCCTGGTGTTCGTCATGCTGGGGGTCGTGGCGGCCATCGTCTTTCTGGAGAGCGGTCGACGTAAGATTCCGGTGCAGTACGCGAAACGTGTGATCGGGAGACGGGTCTATGGCGGACAAAGCACCCACATTCCGTTGAAGATCAATACGGCCGGCGTCATCCCGCCCATCTTTGCGTCCTCGATCATCGCCTTTCCGGCCACGATCGCTGGGTTCTTCGAGAACCCATGGGTGAAATCGATGGGCGCTCAACTGGCGCCGGGCTCGTTGTTATACACGCTCCTGTATGTCGGCCTGATTGTGTTCTTTTGCTTCTTTTACACCGCGGTCGTGCTGAATCCGGTGGATATGGCGGACAACATGAAGAAGTACGGCGGGTTTATCCCCGGGATCCGCCCGGGGCAACGGACGTCTGACTATATCTATAACGTGCTGACGCGGATCACGTTCGCGGGCTCGCTGTACCTGGCCGCGGTCTGCGTCATCCCCGAATTTCTGATCTATAAGCTCAACGTGCCGTTCTATTTCGGAGGGACCTCGCTGCTGATCGTGATCGGGGTCGGCCTGGACACAGCCCAGCAAATCGAGTCGCACATGTTAATGAGGAACTATGAAGGGTTCCTCGCGAAAGGACGCCTGAAGGGCCGGAGCGGTTGAGGGTCCCCATGCGATTAGTGTTTCTCGGGGCTCCGGGTGTGGGCAAAGGGACTCAGGCTGAGTTGATCGCGTCGCGGTTTCACCAGCCGAAGATTTCGACGGGAGATATCTTGCGGGAGGCGGTCAGGAACAAGACGGCGTTGGGACTGCAGGCGAAGGCCCGTCTGGATCAGGGGAAACTGGTGCCGGACGAGGTGGTGGTCGGGATCGTGAAGGAAAAGCTGGCTGAGCCGATGAGCGCCAAAGGCTTCATCCTTGACGGATTTCCCAGGACCATCCGGCAGGCCGAAGACCTGGACGAGCTGCTGAGGTCCAGAGGAGAACGGCTTGA
Source organism: Nitrospirae bacterium 13_2_20CM_2_62_8 (assembly GCA_001914955.1). Classification (GTDB taxonomy): domain Bacteria; phylum Nitrospirota; class Nitrospiria; order Nitrospirales; family Nitrospiraceae; genus 40CM-3-62-11. Next base: position 12,403 of record MNDM01000043.1, read on the forward strand.
TCGCGTGGTGAATTTCGTCGTCCCCCTCGATGCAGTGGTCCGGCGTCTGACCGGCCGGCGGAGCTGCTCGAAGTGCCAGGCGATATTTCATGTCGAGACGAACCCGCCCAGGCGCGACGGCATCTGCGACCGGTGCGGCGGTGAACTCGTCCAGCGGAGCGACGACAAGAAGGAGACGGTAGAGGCCCGACTCTCGGTGTATGAACAGCAGACTGCCCCGCTGGTGGACTATTATCGCCAACGGGACCTTCTCTCTGAGCTCGATGGGTCGGGTCGGATCGAAGCGGTTCACCAGCGTTTGATGGACCTGCTGTCGGCCAAGGGCCTGGCATGAGCATTGAGCTGAAAACGCCGGATGAAATCGAGATCATGGCCAAGGCTGCCAAGCTGGTCGCCGAGACGCTCCAGGCGTTGAAAAAGGAGATCAGGCCAGGTATCACGACGGGGGAGCTGGATCGGCTGGCCGAAGATTTCATCCGATCGCGGGGAGGGGTTCCCGCCTTCAAAGGCTATCGAAGCTATCCGAATACCCTCTGTGCCTCGGTGAATGAGCAGGTCGTCCATGGCATCCCGTCGAAACGTGCACTCCGGCAGGGGGACATTATCGGCCTGGACCTTGGAGCGATCGTGGAAGGGTTCTACGGGGATTCCGCGGTGACCCTTGCGGTGGGAACCATTCACCCCAAGGCGGCCGAGCTCCTGCGCGTGACGGAGGAAGCCCTCAATAAGGGAATCGAGCAGGCGGTCGTCGGCAATCGGCTCTCCGATATTTCGCACGCCATCCAACGACATGCTGAAGCGGCCGGGTTTTCAGTCGTGATGGATTTTGTGGGGCATGGGATCGGCCGTCAGTTGCATGAGGACCCGCAGGTGCCCAACTATGGCCAGCCGGGACAGGGACCTCGGCTGCAAGTGGGGATGGTGCTGGCGATCGAACCCATGGTCAACATGGGCGGGAGCGGGGTGCGTATTCTGGAGGATCGCTGGACCGCGGTGACCCAGGACGGAAGTCTCTCGGCCCATTTCGAACACACGATCGCCATCCAGCCGAGTGGACCCGCGCGGATCCTGACAAAGCTCTAGATCCATCGAAAGGATGAGAGCAACGGTCTAATGTCCAAAGAGGACGTCATCGAGGTGCAGGGGACGGTGGCTGAAACGCTGCCGAATGCCATGTTCCGCGTCCAGTTGGAGAATGGACACAAGATCCTGGCTCATATCTCCGGAAAGATGCGGATGCACTTCATCCGGATCCTTCCCGGTGACAAAGTCACAGTGGAACTGTCCCCGTACGATCTGACGAGGGGACGTATTACGTACCGGTTCAAGTAACAGTCATGGGTGCTGCGTGCTGAGTTTTGAGTTGGGAAGGGAAGTTGGCGTTCTCAAGCCTCTGGACTCAGCACTCAGGACCCAGCCCTCAGAACTCGGGAGGGGGTCATGAAAGTGAAGTCGTCGGTCAAGCCGATTTGCTCGAAGTGCCGGGTTATCCGGCGTCGGGGTGTGGTCCGAGTCTTGTGTGAGAATCCCCGACACAAGCAACGGCAAGGGTGAGGAGCGTGGGGCGGCTGGGCCAGCCTCCGTGCTCACGCAGCGCGCACGATCAGAATGTGCCGGGTACCCGTTGCTCTTCACAAATGCAACGGGTGATGACGCGCGCAGTAAGAGGCACTCCGGTCCCGCTTCTGGTTGAGCTGATATAGAGGAGGAACTATGGCGCGGATTGCCGGGGTGGATTTGCCGAGAGACAAGCGCGTGGACATCGGCTTGACGTATATCTACGGGATCGGCCGGTCGGGCGCGGCTCAGATTGTGAAGAAGTCCGGAGTCGCTGCGGCGACGCGCGTGAAAGATCTCAAGGAGGATGAGATCGTCAAATTGCGTGAGATCATCGAACGCGATTATGAAGTGGAAGGGGACCTCCGTAAAGAGGTCTCCATGAATATCAAGCGACTGATCGACACGGGAACCTATCGCGGGTTGAGGCATCGCAAGGGGTTGCCGGTCCGGGGACAGCGCACGAGGACCAATGCCCGGACCCGGAAAGGCAAACGGGCTGCCATCGGGAAAGCGCGGAAACCAGCAGCCAGCCCAGCTCCCGCGAGCGCGTAGTCGTTCTGGTCCGGAGTGAGAGGGACCGTTCATGAGCGTGAAAAAAGGAAAGAAGAAGGAGCGCAAGACGGTCCAGAGCGGGATCGCCCATATCCAGGCTTCCTTCAACAACACGATCGTCACCATTACGGATATGAGCGGAAACGCGGTCGTCTGGGCAAGTGCCGGTAACCAAGGCTTCAAGGGTTCGCGCAAGAGCACGCCCTTTGCGGCTCAGCGGGCCGGGGAAGCTGCAGCGAAGAAGGCCATGGAACATGGGATGCGGCAGGTTGATGTCTATGTGAATGGACCGGGGTCGGGGCGCGAGTCCGCGATTCGCTCCCTCCAGGGGGCGGGTCTCCGCATCAATCTGATCCGTGATGTGACCCCGATTCCCCATAACGGCTGTCGAGCGCCGAAGCGACGGCGAGTGTGAGGTAAATGAGTAGGTAAGTAATTGAGTAATTCAATTACCAATTACACAGTTACTTAATTACTTTCCATTCGAACGGCGAAGGAGGGAGGAGAAGTGGCAAAGTACCGAGGTCCAGTCTGCCGGTTGTGCCGCAGGGAAGGCGTGAAGCTGTTTCTGAAAGGCTCACGCTGCATGACCGAAAAGTGCGCGATCGAACGCCGGAGCTACCCGCCCGGACAGCATGGACAGGGGCGGCAACGGATCTCCGAATATAGCGCGCAGTTGCGCGAGAAACAGAAATTGCGGCGGATCTACGGGCTCCAGGAGAGACAATTCCGAGGGTTTTTCGGGAAGGCGGAACGGCGCGCTGGCATTACCGGTGAACACTTGCTGAAACTGCTCGAGTGCAGGTTGGACAATGTCGTGTACCGCCTCGGGTTTGCCTCCTCTCGGAAGGAAGCCAGACAACTGGTCAATCATGGACATCTCCTGCTCAACGGTCGAAAAACCGACATCCCCGCCTGTGTAGTGAAAGCCGGCGACGTGGTCGAAGTGCGCGAGCGGAGCCGGGCTCTCGTGCCGGTCCTCTCGGCGTTGGAGGCGGTGGATGGAAGAGGCATCCCCGGCTGGTTGGAGCTGGACCGAGCTGCATTCAAGGGGACGGTGCGGGCTCTTCCGACGAAGGAGGAAATCGCTCTCCCGGTGAACGAACAAATGGTCGTTGAATTGTATTCCAGGTAGCCCGTGGCCCGCTCCTGCCCCGGGTGGCGAGAGGCAGGCGGCCTGGGGGCTGTAGGGTTATTAGAGTCAGGCGAAGGGGGCATCATGATTAAGGTAATGAAGGACTTTCAGGCCCCAATGCGGGTCGAAGCCGACAAGGAAGCGCTTTCCCCGACCTACGGCAAGTTCACAGCCGAGCCGTTCGAGAGAGGATTTGGCACGACCGTTGGCAACTCCCTGCGTCGCGTGCTGCTGTCCTCCTTGACCGGTGCCGCGGTCACAACCGTGCGCATTGAAGGGGTGTTGCACGAGTTTTCCACCATCCCGGGGGTCACTGAGGATGTGACCGCGATCGTGCTCAACGTCAAGACGCTTCGGTTGAAGCTGCACACGGACAAACCCAAAACGATCCGTCTCCGCAAAAAAGGGCCTGGAGAGGCGAAGGCCTCGGACATCATCCATGATGCGGACGTCGTGATCCTGAACGGGGACCTCCATATTGCCACGCTGGATAAGGAGGCGACGCTGGACATGGAGATGGTGGTGAAACCCGGGCGTGGCTATGTGCCGGCGGAGCGAAACAAGGAGGAAGGACTGCCGATCGGCGTGATCGCCGTGGATTCGATCTACTCGCCGGTGAAGCGCGTCAATTTCCTAGTGGAGAACGCACGCGTCGGCCGGGTGACGGATTACGACAAGCTGATTCTCGAGATCTGGACGGATGGGAGCCTCATTCCACAGGACGCCCTGTCCGCGGCCGCAGGCATTCTCAAGGACCATCTGGATATTTTTATCCATCCTGAAGAGCTCACGGCCACGAAACCGGAAGCAGGGATGGAGGAGGAGCGGCGCGAAGTCAACAAGAACCTGTTCCGGAGCGTCAACGAGCTCGAGCTGTCCGTCCGAGCGGCCAATTGTCTCAAGAACGCCAATATCAAGACGATCGCGGACCTCGTCCAGAAGACGGAAATGGAAATGTTGAAGACCAAGAACTTCGGGAAGAAATCGCTCAATGAGATCAAGGAGATTCTGGCCGAGATGGGGCTGAGCCTCGGGGTGAAACTCGACTCCCTGCCATCGGGGGACGTGGGCGCAAAGACCGGCGTATGAACGAGAGGAACCCGTGCGTCACAGGAAAAAAGGAAGACAGCTAGGCAGGAACACGAGCCACCGCCGGGCGCTCTTTCGCAGTTTGGTCACCTCGCTGCTGGAACATGAGCGGATTGAGACGACCGAGGCCAAGGCGAAGGAAATCCGTGGCTTCACGGATCGGATGATCACGCTCGGCAAACGAGGCGACCTCCCTGCTCGACGCCGGGCCTTAGGATTTCTCCTCAGCAAGACCACCGTGTCAAAATTGTTTAGCGAGGTCGCCGCTCGGTTTCGGGATCGCCCCGGGGGGTACACGCGTATCATCAAGACGCGACGTCGGGTTGGAGACGCGGCCGAGTTGGTGGACATTGAGTTGGTCGCCAAGCGCGTCGAGAGTGCCACGACCAAACCTGGACAGTCTGAGGGTGAGAAGAAGGCGAAGAAGCCGTCCCAAGCCGCTCTTGCGGCCGGATCAAAGGCAGGGTCTTCGAAAAGCGACACGACGTAGCAGTCCCCCCTCCGGCTGGGTTCCGCTCACCAACCTGCACGACTCTCATGACGTGGCTGCAATCCGGCCCCGTCAGGCGGTCCGGGCCCCGCAAGGGGTCGCCGTTTGTTTACTTGCCTGGCCGCCTATGCTAGTATCGTGCCCGGGAATCATGAGAGCATGAAGCGATTGAGTTGGGTAGGGTCATGTGGCATCTCTGGATTCGACGCGGCTTACTCGCGCTGAGCTTGATTTTTGCCTCCTTCCTTCTCTACCTCCTAGCGACTCGAGTGGAGTCAGTTCCACCCATCAGTTCCGCGAGCTCCGGAAACCTGGAACGGACCGATCCCGGGATTGACCGATTTACATTCGTCCAGTCTCGAGCCGGTGCGGTCCAATGGAAGGTGCAGGCCGAGCGTGCCCGCGTGTTGGAGACCGGCCACCGAGCGATCCTTGAAGGCGTGCTGGTCACCCTCTATGGCGCCAAAGGGTGGGAATTACGGCTGGCCGGGGACGAAGGGACCATTGATACGCTGAGCAGGGATTTTATGCTGGTGAGACATGCTGCTCCCATCGCCGTTGAACTGGAGAGCGGCTATACGATCTACACGAATCATCTGGCCTGGGCCGACAACCGGCGAGAGATCAGCACCAGTGACCCGGTCACGATCGTGGGCCACGGGCTGGAAGTGAAGGGACGGGGCTTCTTCGGGAAACTGGACACCGAGGAATTCCAGGTTGTGGAACATGTGCGCGTGGAGATCACTCAGTAGCATCGGCGTGGTGGTCGTGTTGTGTGCGGCCGCTGCGCGACCGGCGCAAATCGGTGCGTCGGGCCCGGACTCAGCGGAACGGGCCAACACCACGATCACGTCCCAAAAGATGACCGTTCGAAATCAGGAGAGCAAGGCCATCTTCGAGGGCGCAGTCGTTCTGACGAAGGGAGCATTGATCGTGCACTCCGACGTCATGGTGGTCTCGTTCAGACCCGGCGATCAACCGGTTTCAGCGGGAAAGGCCGGCGGTCAGACCGCCGAACGATCGCTCGCCGCGGGCCCGACCCACAAGGGCACACACTCTGGGGCCGTTGAACTCCCGGTCTTGTCGAACCGTTCCGTGAGTATGATTGAGGCAACCGGCCGGGTGAGGATCCAGAAAGCCGACGGAAGGGCGACCTGCCGGAAGGCGATCTACTATGAGGATGAAGAAAAGATTGAGTTGACCGGCGATCCGGTCGCCTGGCAGCAGGGGACACGCGTCACGGGAAAGAAGATCACGATGTACCTGGCTGAAGACCGGAGCGTCGTGGAAGGGGGGTCGCGAGTGATGATCGACGAGAACGGTGGGGAGAGCCGCTGAGCCGGTTCTGGGGCAACGCAGGGTGACGGGGGAGCGGGTGGCGTGATTCCGATCGCACCGAGCGCAAACCAGTGTTTGGAGGCCTCCGGCCTGACGAAGGGCTTCAAGGGACGTCAGGTCGTGAAGGGCGTGAGTGTGGCCGTCCAAGCCGGGGAGGTGGTCGGACTGTTGGGACCGAACGGGGCCGGCAAGACAACCATCTTCGACATGATGGTCGGGCTGTGCCAGCCGGATGCCGGTCAGATCCTGCTCAACGGGGAGGAGATCACGGAGCTCCCAATGTTCAAGCGTGCGCGGCGGGGGATTGGGTACTTGCCACAAGAGTCATCCGTGTTTCGTCGGTTGTCGGTCGAGGAGAATATTCTGGCGATTCTTGAGATGCTGGACTTATCAGCAGAGGAGCGGGCTCTTCGCGTCGAATCATTGCTGAAGGAGCTCGACCTCACCCCTCTCCGGAAGAGTAAAGCCTACGCCTTGTCAGGGGGGGAACGGCGCCGCCTGGAGATTACGCGGGCCTTGGTGACACATCCGCAGTTCTTGCTCCTTGACGAACCATTCGCCGGGATCGATCCCATCGCGGTGGCGGATATTCAAGACATCGTGACGCGGCTCAGACACAAGCAGATCGGGATCTTGATCACCGATCACAATGTTCAGGAAACCCTCACCATCACGGACCGGGCATATATCATCAACGAGGGCAGTATCCTGGAGTCAGGCTCACCTGACACGATTGTCAACAGCTCCACGGCAAGGGCGGTGTATCTGGGTGAAAACTTCAGGTTGTAACGGTCGGTTGCGCGGACGGGGCCTGGAATGAAACTGCGGCTTGATCTTCGGCTGAGTCAGAAGCTCATCATGACGCCGCAGCTGCAGCAGGCGATCAAGTTATTGCAGCTCTCCAGGTTGGAGCTTCAGCAGACCCTGACCCAACACCTGATGGAGAATCCCTTGCTGGAGGAGCTGCAGGCCGACCTCGAAGAGGGGGAAGCCCCCACGCTTGAAGAATCAGGTCAGGACAAGAAGGAGGTGGGACCGAGCGAAGGGGGAGCAGAGGAGCCTCAGGCGGAAAGCACCGATCCCCCCGAGGATCTCTCGCCCACCGGGTGGGAGGACTACTTCGACAGCGATCGTCGGGCTGGCGACGTGGAATATCCCTCCGCTTCCCAGGATGAGTTCCCCTCCTACGATCAGACGCTGACCAAGCCGACTTCGTTGGAGGACCATCTCCTCTGGCAGCTGGCCCTCTCCGGATTGATCGGTCGCGAGAAAAGTATCGGCCAGATGATCATCGGCAACCTGGATGACGATGGCTATCTGAGGACACCGCTGAACGAGATTGCCACCGAAGCCAGCGCCTCGGTGGAGGAGGTCGAATCTGTTCTCAAACACGTCCAGACCTTCGATCCGGCCGGCGTGGGAGCTCGGGATTTGCGCGAATGCCTGTTGATCCAACTGAGCCACCTCGACCGAGACCCGATCGGGGCAGTCGGACGGAAAGCGGGAGTCTTGGGGGGCTCGCTCGTGGAGTCGATCGTGAGCAATCACCTCAAGGATCTCGAGAAAAAACAGTACGGGCGGATCGCCAAGGCACTGGGCGTCACGGTCGAGGACGTCTTTGAAGCGACCCGAGTTATCGAGGGGCTCGAGCCCAAACCAGGGCGTCCGTATTTTACGGCCGATAATCAAGTGATCGTGCCCGATGTCTTCGTGGCCAAAAACGAAGGCGAATGGGTGGTGCTTCTCAATGATGATGGTCTGCCACGCCTGCGGATCAACCCGTATTACAGGCGGCTTATGGCCGGCCGGAAGGCCGACTCGGAAGCGACCAAGGCCTATTTGGATGAGAAACTCCGAGGTGCGCAGTGGATCATCCGGAGCATCGAACAGCGCAATAAGACTATCATCAAGGTCGTGGGGAGCATCGTCAAATTCCAAGAGCAGTTTTTTGAGCAAGGTGTTCAGTTTCTCAAACCGTTGGTCCTCAAACAGGTGGCGGAAGACATCGGCATGCATGAATCGACGATCAGCCGGGTGACCGCGAACAAATATATGCACTGTCCCCAGGGAGTGCTCGAGCTGAAATTCTTCTTCAACACCGGCATCCAGCGTTCTGATCAGAGCGCTGACATGTTATCCTCCGTCACAGTCCGAGAAATGATTCGTAAGATGGTGGCTGAGGAGGATTCGCAACACCCGCTCAAGGATCAGGAGATTGCGGCGAGGTTGCGCAGCCACCAGATTATGATCGCCAGGCGGACTGTGGCAAAATATCGATCCGAAGAAAACATTCCATCCGCAAGCCAGCGCAAACGCTTTTTTTAAGTTCGTGCTGACTCAGTTCACGGCTGCGACGCCGCCATCGACGGCGAGCCCGATCCCTACTCGCGCCCTTCACAGTCGCATGAGGCCATGGTGCGTGGGCCAAATGTTTCTTCAAGGAGAGAGGGTCTGATCTTCGTCAACGCTGCGCTCGATCGGCTACCGGTGAGACAGCGGTTGGACCATGGGGGTGTCGAACTCATCGACCCACAACCCGCCTCGTGCAGGAAGGGATGATGCAAGCGCTCCATCTCGTCGTCATCAGCGGGCTCTCCGGATCGGGCAAAACTCACGCGATCAAGTGTTTTGAAGATCTGGGATTCTTTTGCGTGGACAACCTGCCTCCCGCGCTGCTCCCCAAATTTGCGGAACTCTGTATTCAACGCGAAGGAGAGGTCAGGCACGTTGCACTCGGAATCGATATCCGCGAGCGCGGATTCTTTTCCGATCTGTTCGCGAACCTGGATCGTGTAAGATCCCTCGATGTCCCTGTCGAGCTGCTGTTTCTCGAGGCCAGAGACGAAGTCCTGGTCCGCCGATTCTCGGAATCTCGCCGGCCTCATCCGCTCTTGCCGGAGTCGCCGGTGTCGGAGGGCGTTCAACTCGAGCGGGAACGACTGCTCGAGCTCAAACGTCGGGCAGATCGAATCATCGACACGTCGGACCTCACGGTTCACGAACTCAAGGACCTGCTCGCGCGACACTATCTGCAACAGGATCAGGACCGCCGCCTGACCATCTCGCTGTTGACCTTCGGCTTTAAGTTCGGGGTCCCGTATGAGGCTGACCTGGTATTTGACGTACGTTTCTTGCGGAATCCGAATTTTGTCGAGGACCTGAAGCAGCTGACCGGGGAAGATCCACGGGTCCAGTCCTATGTCTTGGATGATCACGACGCCATCACATTTCTTGGACACCTCGAGGCCCTCTGCAAATTCCTGATCCCGTGCTTCCAACGAGAGCAGCGCAGTTATCTGACTGTGGCCATTGGCTGCACGGGTGGGCGACACCGCTCGGTGGCGATTGCGTCCCGGTTGCGGGACAGCTTCGCCGGGTCAGGGCACCAGGTCTTACTTCGCCACCGCGATCTTCACAAATCCTGACAAACCGTCATGGAACCACCCGTTTCGCACGGTGGCTGGCGGTGCCGCTCCCAACATTCATCGTTTACTTGACAGGCCTAATATATTGACTATACTCAATCGTGTAAACCAGCGTGAAATCGTCTGTTTCTGCCCTCTGGCCGGCGAGTGGAGAGCGTGAAACCGAATTCGAAGAAGCGATTCAAGACCAACGAAGTGTGCAAACTGTTCGATGTTTCTCGCGCCACCCTGTTTCGGTGGGAACGCGAAGGCATGATTTCAGGGCCCAGACGTGATTGGCGCAACTGGCGGCTGTATTCGTCTCAGAACATCAAGGAAATTAAGCGGATCATCCACACGCGCAGTGAGACCCCCTAGCCGAGGTCGAGGATGAAATTTCGGCCACTCTTGTCTTTTGACGTTGGAGCGCTGTTTGGAGCCAAGCGGGATTTGCTGGGTCTGGACATCGGATCCAGCGCCATCAAGCTGGTCCAGATGAAACAGGCGAGAGGGAATTACCTCTTGCAGAAATTTGGGATCCAGCCTCTGGAACCTGAGGTGATCGTAGACGGAACAGTCATGGATTCAGGACGTGTGGTGAGCGCCATCAAGGAGCTCGTTGGGGAGCACAACGTCAAACTCAAGAATGTGGCGATGTCGATCTCGGGGCACTCAGTGATCGTGAAGAAAATTAACCTGCCTCCCATGCCGGATGAGGAGCTTGAGGGCCAGGTCAGACTGGCTGCAGAGCAGTACATTCCATTCGATATCAACGAGGTGAATATCGACTTCCACATCCTGAATCCAAACGAACAGTCAGATGACGGGCAGCCTCAAATGTCCCTTCTCCTGGTGGCGGCGAAAAAGGACAAGGTGACTGAATTATCGGAACTCGTGAAAGCGGCGGGGCTCAACCCGGTGATCTTGGACGTGGACGCCTTCGCCATCGAGAACATGTACGGCATCAATTACCCCCCAAGCCCTGAGGACATTGTGGCGCTGGTCAATATCGGCGCCAGCGTGATGAATGTCAACATCGTGAGAGGTGAGACGTCCCTCCTCACGCGCGATATCTCGATTGGAGGCAACCGCTACACCGAGGCCATCCAGAGGGAGATGGGTGTGCCGTACGAAGAGGCTGAAGCGGCGAAGAAGGGTGAGCGACGTGAGGGCATCGACGCGGAAGCGGTGGCGAGCGTGGTTGACGGAGTGCACGCAGAGATCTCGTCAGAAATCGCAAGATCGGTGGACTATTTGAAGACCACGTACCCCGATCAGGAGGTCAATAAGCTCCTCCTGTGTGGAGGCTGCGCAAAATTGGAAGGGTTGGCGCAACAACTCACCGATCGATTAGGGGTCCCCGTGACGGTCGCCGATCCGTTCAAGCAGATTGAGACCTCCTCGTGTGATGCGAAGCGAGAGACGCTGGCCGAACTCGCTCCCCTCGCCGCGGTCGGCGTCGGCTTGGCGATGAGAAGGATCGGTGACCGATGATCCGGATCAACCTTCTCCCCGGACCTCGAGCCAAGGCCATCAAACAACAGATGGACGTCCGTGCCGAGCTGGCCGGAGGTCTCGGGCTGGTTGCGCTGACGATTGTGGTGTGCATGTTCTACTCGGGGGTGCTGGATCATGAGATAGAGTCCATGCAACTCGACAAGCAGGGGAAGGAAAAACAGCTGGTTGTCCTGCAGGAACAGGTCAAACAGGTCGAGGACTTCGAGAAGAGGAAAAAGCTCCTCGAGGAGAAAAACCGTATCATCGAACAACTCGAAAAATCACGAGCCGGCCCGGTCCGTGTGCTGGATCACGTGAGCCAAAGCCTGGACCCTCTCAAGCTGTGGTTGGTGCGCTTGAACGTGAGGGGGAATGACGTGGAGCTCGAGGGTCGGGCCATGAGCAACGACGACGTGGTCGAGTTTGTGAACAACCTCCGAAGGACCAATTTCTTCACCAACATTCTATTGGCGGAATCGCGTGCCGGGACAGAGCAGAAGTTCAATCTGTATCAGTTCAAGCTCAACTTTTCCTTGAAGGGCTAACGTGGAGCTTCCGAAGCTGAATCTCGAGTCTCTCCGCACGGTTCCGGCGCTGCAGAAGATTCTCATGCTCGTCCTGATCGTGGGAGGCATTGTCGCGGCGTTTTATAACTTCGTCGTGATGCCCAAGAACCAAATGATCGAGAGCCTGCAAGTGGAGCTCGTCAGGCTCGACAACGAGATTCAGACACTCACGCTCAAAGTGAAACACCTGGACGAATTGATCGCCGCGAACAAGCAGCTCGAGATTGAGCTGGCGAAAAAGAAGGAACGGCTGCCTCCCCAGGAAGAAGCGGTCATGCTGCTCAAGCAACTGTCGGACCTTGGCGTCAGGCTTGGTCTTGACATCAAGCTCTGGAGGCCTTCGAGCCAGGCTGAAGATCCCTCGAAGCTGTTTATCAGAATGCCGGTCAGCGTTGAGGTGGAGGGAGGCTACCATACGGCCGCGTTGTTTTTTGACCATATCAACAAACTCCCGCGGATTGTGAACGTGTCCGATGTGCGCATGGGCTCAGCCAAGATCGAACGGAGTCGTGTGGTGATCCAGACGGTATTCGAATTAACCGCGTTTGTTGCGACCCCGGAACCCAAGGCGCCCGTGCCGGCGGCGAAGGCGAAATAAGTGCTGCACGCGATGGCCGACGCAACGTCTCGTGTTCGGGAGGTACGGTGAATCGGTACCGCTGGAGGTTTGGAGGAAGGGTGTTGACCTCAGTGGCGGTGATCGGGGTGATAGGCTCCGCAGCTGGGCTGTCCGCGGGGTACGGAGTTGAGTCTCTGCGGCTCGCCCAAGTCACCCCCGTGAAGCCGGGATCGCCGGCAGGCGGGGCGAATAGCCTCAGCCCCTCCGCTGCGGCCACGGTCCCGGGGAGCCCGCCTGCCAGTGGCGCGCCGGCCCCCGCGCCACCGGCTCCGGATGCAGGACAGTTCGGCTATTCCTACGATCCGTCGGGGAGGCGGGACCCGTTCGCCGCAATCATTTTGCAGGGCGAGCACCTGGGAGAGGAGAACCTCAACCTCCCGCCGCTCCAGCGCGTGGGCGTCACAGAGCTCAGTCTGATGGGAATCGTGTGGGGGGGATTCGGCTACAACGCCATGGTGCAGACACCGGACGGAAAAGGCTATACGGTTCGCGCCGGAACCCGCATCGGGCCGAACAACGGCGTGGTCAGTGCCATCACGGATAACTCCGTCATCGTCCAGGAGCGATTTACGGATGTATACGGGAAGCAGCAGGTGCGTGAATACATCAAGCGCCTGCATGAGAAAGAGAGCTCAGAATGAGCGAGAGACACAGGTACGCCATCGCGGTCGTCGGCATAGTTGTTCTGCAGGGGCTCCTCTCCTGTGTGCACCTGCCAGCTGAGAGCGGCAGCTCGATCCAGGAGACCACGCCGCTGGAGCGCATCGGGATTGCCGACCTGGGCGACCGGCTTCGAGTCGAGGTGGACGGCGGACGCCCGGTGGTCTATTCCATGTCCAGCAGCGTCGAACCGGCCAGCGTCACGGTCGACTTGCCCGGGTTCTCCAAGGGCAGAGAGCTCGCGCGCATGAAGCTGAACAAGCCGCCGGTGCTCGACGTGACCCCCACGGAGATGGTGAAACCTCAAGTGGGGATCCGGCTGGTCTTTACGCTGACCGCGGCGGTGAAGCCCGATGTTCGAATTGAGGGCACGCGACTGTTCATCGACTTTCCCAAAAGTCCCACGGGAGGCGAGGTTGCTCAGGAGCCAGGCTCCGACTCGTCAGCTGCGACTGCTCCAGAAATGCCCATCGCGGCACCCACCAGCCCGCCGAGCTCAAGCGCGGCGGCGAAGACCATGACCAAGGTCGAGGTCCAGCGGGGCGACGGCGAAGCGACCGTGGTGATCCTTGGCGACGGCGAGTTCAGCTATGCCGTCAGACGGTTCGATCGGGACCGTCTGATCGTGGATCTGGCGAACGTGACCTCACCGCTCCGACTGCAAGCATTACCCGTCGATCACCCGTTACTCAAACAGATCAGGATCGGCCACCACTCCCAAAAGGTTCGGTTGGTCTTGGATTTGCCCCAGCCGGCTGACTATTCAGTCAAGCCCGGGACGAACCAACTGGCCGTGAAATTGACTCCTTCGACCGAGCCTGACGCATCAGGCCGCCCGGCGAAGTCAGGTGAGGCGCGGGAGGGAGAGTTCCCTGCCGGGAACGTCCGGGTCGCGGTCGCCGGCCGAGTGCCGTTTCCGGAACGGCTTGCCAACATTGAATCCGGTCCCCGTCTGGCACAAATGGCCCCTGAAATCAAGGGGGGTGCCGGGCCGGAAGACATAATGCCACCGCGCTATGTGGGACGCCGGATTTCGCTGGATTTCCAAGGGGCGGACATCAGTAATGTCCTCAGGTTGATCGCCGACGTGAGTGGGTTCAATATCGTAGTGGGAGAGGGAGTCAAGGCCAAGGTGACGCTGAAGCTTATCAGCGTTCCCTGGGATCAGGCCTTGGACATGATGCTGAAGGTCAACAATCTAGGCATGATCCGAGAGGGGAACATCGTCTGGATCGACTCGCTGACCAATATCGCCCGCCAGCAGGATGAAGAGGCGAAGACCAAGGAATCCAAGATCAAGGCCGAGGATCTGGTCACGCGCATCGTGTACGTTCAAAACGTTACGGCGCAGGAGATTCAGACGACGCTCCGGTCGTACCTAAGTCCACGTGGGCAGCTCCAGGTCAATCCGGCCGTCAATGCCTTGATCGTGCAAGACACCGAGTCACGGATCGCCAGTTTCACTCAACTTGTGCGCGAACTGGATTTGGAAGTTCCTCAAGTCCAGATCGAGGCCCGGATCGTTCAGGCCGATACGTCCTACTCTCGCTCTCTCGGCATCGTGTGGGGATTTTCAAACCTCAACACGACGAACACCGGAGTGGTCGCAAATGTCCGTGGCCAGCCCTCGACCAGCAGCGATCCGTTCGGAGGCCAAACCTCGCAGTTCATGGTCAATCTGCCCGCGGCGGTGTCCGGGTTGCCGACAGTTCCAGGCGTGGGCTTTACCTTCGGCAAGGCCAACGGGTTCCTGCTTGACATGCGGCTCACAGCCGGGGAGTTGCTTGGGCTGACCAAGGTGATCGCTGCCCCCAAGCTCACCACGCTCGACAAACGGGAGGCCAAGATCTCACAGGGCGAATCGATCCCGTTCCAGACCACGTCTCTGCAAGGGACACAGACCACGTTCGTGGACGCGAATCTGGAGCTGCAGGTCACCCCGCAGATCACGTCACGCGATCCGAGGGAGACAGGGAAGAATATACTTCTGAAAGTCAGGGCCACGAGGAACGCCGTGGGTGCCCGAAGCAATCCGGCCGGGCCCAGCATCGACAAGCGGGAAGCGAACACCCAAGTGGTGGTCCGCGATGGCGAGACGATGGTGATCGGCGGGATCTTCGTGGATAGCCAGATCAACACCGTGGCCGGCATCCCCTACCTCTCCCGCATCCCTGTGCTGGGCTGGTTGTTCAAGAACAAATCCGAGACGATCGCGAGGCAGGAATTGTTGATCTTCCTCACGCCCACCATCGTGAAGAGCTGAACCGTGGGACATCAACCATGCTGCGGTATCTGAATGCGGGCGAGTCGCACGGGAAATCTCTCCTCGCCGTCCTCGAAGGTGTGCCGGCCGGTCTGCCGCTGACCCCCGACCTGGTGAATCAGGATCTTGCCCGGCGCCAGAAGGGGTATGGCCGGGGCGGACGCATGCGGCTCGAGGAGGATCGGGTTGAGTTCGTCTGCGGGGTTCGGAAAGGCCAGACGCTGGGCAATCCGATCGGGTTGATGATCGCGAACAAGGATTGGGAGAACTGGAAGGAGGTCATGGCGGTCGAGCCGGGCCCCGTTCCTGCTGACAAGGTGGTGACACGCCCTCGCCCGGGGCACGCGGATCTGGTGGGGGCCATCAAGTACGCGCATCGCGACATCAGAAACGTCCTGGAAAAGGCCAGCGCGCGGGAAACGGCGATCCGTGTGGCAGTGGGGGGAGTGGCCAAGGCCTTGCTGGCGCAGTTCAGCATGCGCGTGCTCAGCTACACGACCGAGATCGGGGGGGTCGTGGCCCGGCGATGCGAAGACCCTCTCGTCGCCTTTGAACAGGCGGAAACATCGGACGTCCGTTCCCCGGACCCGGATGCCGGCGCCCGGATGATCGAGCGGATCAGGACCGCGAAGCACCGCGGCGATACGCTGGGCGGGGTCTTCGAGGTGGTGGTGACGAACCCGCCGATCGGGCTGGGCAGCTATTCGCAATGGGACCGGCGGCTGGGTGCCAGGCTGGCGATGGCCGTCATGAGCATCCAGGCGATGAAAGGGGTCGAAATCGGCATGGGGTTCGACGCGGCGCGTCGGTTCGGGTCCGAGGTCCACGACGACATCTATTACGAGCAGGGTGGCAAAGGATTCATCCGAAAGACCAACAACGCCGGAGGACTCGAAGGAGGCATCACCAACGGCGAGCCGATCGTCCTGCGGGTGGCCATGAAGCCCATTTCCACCCTCTACAGCCCGAAAAAGAGCGTGGATATCGAGACCAAGCAACCGTTCGACGCGACCGTGGAGCGGTCGGATATCTGTACCGTTCCCGCGGCGGGTGTGGTCGGAGAAGCGGTGGTCGCGTTCGAGATCGCCAACGCCATGATCGACAAATTCGGGGGCGACAGCTTGGAGGAAATGAAGCGGAACTACCACGCCTACCAGGAGTACGTGAAAGCCTTTTAGCCAGGATGCTGAAAAAGGCCCCCAACTTTGTTCTCGGTCGCTCGAACCCCTCAACGTACACGAAAAGTACGCCTCAAGGTCCTCGCTCCCTGCGGCCTCGTTGGATGGCCTTTTTGAGCATCCTGCATGTAGATGTTTCTCTATTTGCAGTGGTTTTCAGGCTAAGCCAGTGTGTCAGCGTGCGTTCGTACGACCGTCAAGTGGCTGAGTCAAATCCTTTTAGTTCTTCCTGAGTTGTGATACTATCCCTCCGCTCTGACCCCCTCTTGAGCGAGTAAGTCGTCAGCAGCGTACCGTGGCTTTCGAGCGGATGCCGGCGACCCGCGGCTCGCTCTCTATTGTCCTTCGAGAGGTCTCATGACGGCCCCGGTTGAGCATTGCGTCAAGGTGTCGCTGGCCGAGCGCAGTTACGACATCCTGATCCGGTCTGGCTTGCGTGGAGAGGTCGGCCGGTGTCTGCGCGGGCTCGGCTTCTCCGGCAAGGTGGCGGTGGTCACGAATCCGGCGATCCGCCGGTTGTACGGGCCTGTGGTGCTCCGTTCGCTCCAGCAGGCCGGGTACGAGACCCGGACCATTCTGATTCCGGACGGCGAACGCGCAAAGACCCTCCGGTGGGTGTCCAAGATCCTCGATGAACTAGCGAACGCCCGCTTCGAACGGGGGTCCGTGCTGGTTGCCTTGGGGGGCGGCGTCGTCGGGGACGTGACCGGCTTTGCGGCCGCCATCTTCGCGAGGGGAATTCCCTGTGTGCAAGTTCCGACGACGCTGGTGGCGCAGGTGGATTCCAGCGTGGGAGGCAAGACCGGTGTCAATCACGCGCTGGGGAAGAATCTGATCGGCGCGTTTCATCAGCCTCGCCTGGTGCTCATCGATCCGGAGACCTTGAACACCCTCCCGACGGCCGAATGGACCGCCGGCATGGCCGAGGTGATCAAATACGGCATGATCGCGGATGAGGAGTTCTTTGCGTATCTTGAGCGTCACATGGCCGCCCTGCGGAGCAGGGAAGACGGTCCGGTCGCTCACGTCGTGACCCGGTCGTGTCAGATCAAAGCCGCCGTCGTGAAGGATGATGAACGGGAG
>MNDM01000049.1 GCA_001914955.1 Nitrospirae bacterium 13_2_20CM_2_62_8
GGTCGCAGCTCATCCGAGGAATGCGCCGGCACGCCGGAGCGGAAACGAGCAAGGCAGGCCCCGATCCCACCGGTGACGACCCGCTGAAATCTTCACTTGACATTCCTGAGCCGACGCGGATAGGTATGCTCCTCCTCCGCCCTTATTCGAGATTCAGGACCAGGTCGTGAGGGGCCGCCATCACGCCCTGGAAAGGAGCGGTCTTGGTCTCAGGGATAAACCCTTGGGAAAGGAGGTCCTACCATGAAGCAAGGATCGATTGGACTCATCAGCGTGGTGCTTGGGACGATGATCCTGGCCCCATCCGCGATGGCCGGCACCCTGGTGGAATTCGAGGGAGGGATCGGGGTCATCCCGGTTCAAAGAGTGACCGGTAACGCCGCCACCGGCACTGCGGACCGGAACGACGTCCGTGGTGTTCAGCCCGGAGGCGCGCCCTGGGTGATCCGAAGGTTTGAAGCAAAGGTCAAGGAAAACGGCGACATCAGAGCGGAGGGTAGAGGCCTGGTGCTGGCCGGCACAAATAATATTGGGACGAGCGGCGGAGTGCCTACGGTTTTAGCGACGCTCATCTGCCAGGACGGCACAACGTTCAATAATCACGACTCAGCTTCTTTCCCACTTGCGGCAGATGGAGATTTCAAGATCCAGGGCCCACTCACTCCTTCACCACCAGATCCCTGCACCAACCCCGTGCTCCTCATTCGGATTGGAGGGCAACCACCCATTACCAATGCTGGCAACCGCTGGCTTGCCGCGGGCATTCCCAAGCTCGAGCATGATGACTGAGCAGGACCGGGGCAGGCCGAATATGTCGGCCTGCCCCGCTCGGTCCCTCAACGCCAGCCATCTCTTCTGCAACCGACCGCCCCCACATGACGTCTGCCCGCCGCGACTGAGCGGGGTTGAGCGTCGTGGGTCGGAGCGTTTTCAGTTTCTGGTCAGTTTCCGGTAGCGGATGCGGTGGGGGCGGTCCGCTTCCTTCCCCAGCCGCTTCTTCCGGTCGGCTTCGTACGCGCTGTAGTTGCCCTCGAACCACACCGCCCGGCTGTCTCCTTCAAAGGCCAGGATATGGGTCGCGATGCGGTCCAGGAACCAGCGGTCATGGCTGATCACCACGCAGCAGCCGCCGAACCGCTCCAGCCCCTCCTCCAAGGCCCGCAGCGTGTTCACGTCCAGGTCGTTGGTCGGCTCATCCAGCAATAAGAGGTTGGCCCCCTCCTTCAGCATCCGCGCCAGGTGAACCCGGTTGCGTTCGCCGCCGGACAGGTCCTTGACTTTCTTTTGCTGGTCCGAACCGGAAAAATTCAACCGCCCGCAGTAGGCCCTGGAATTGACCTCGACCTTGCCCAGCTTGATCGTGTCCTTGCCGTCCGAGATCATCTCCCAGACCGTTTTGTTGCCGTCCAGGGCCCGGTCCTGGTCCGCATAGCCCAGCGTGACCGTCTCGCCGATCCTGAGAGACCCGGTGTCCGGCTTCACTTGGCCGGTGATCATCCGGAACAGCGTGGTCTTGCCCGCCCCGTTCGGCCCGATGACGCCCACGATGCCGCCGCGCGGCAGACCAAAGCTTACGTTCTCGAAGAGCACCTTGTCTCCATAGCCCTTGCTGAGACCCGCGGCGTCCACGACGATGTCGCCGAGACGCGGGCCCGGCGGGATGTAGAGTTCCAGGTCCTCGCCTATCGCGGCAGAGTCCTGACTGAGCAGTTGCTCGTAGCGCGTGATGCGGGCCTTGCCCTTGGCCTGGCGGGCCTTCGGCGCCATGCGAATCCACTCCAGCTCGCGTTCCAGCGTCTTGCGGCGCTTGGACTCGGCTTTTTCTTCCCGCTCCAACCGCGCCTGCTTTTGCTCCAGCCAGGAGGAGTAATTCCCTTGAAACGGAATCCCGTGCCCGCGATCCAGCTCCAGGATCCAGCCGGCTACATTGTCCAGGAAGTACCGGTCGTGGGTCACCGCGATGACGGTGCCTTCGTATTGCCGGAGGTGCTGCTCCAGCCACTGGACCGATTCGGCGTCGAGATGGTTGGTCGGCTCATCCAACAGCAAAATATCCGGTTCCTGGATCAACAGGCGGCACAGCGCGACGCGGCGCTGTTCCCCGCCCGAGAGGACCTCCACCCGCGAGTCGCCCGGTGGGCAGCGCAGAGCGTCCATCGCGATCTCGAGCTGGTTCTCCAGCTCCCAGCCGTTGACGGCCTCGATTTGTTCTTGAAGGCGGCTCTGCTTCGCGAGCAGCCGTTCCATCTCGTCCGGCGACAGGCTCTCGCCGAGTTGGTTGCTGACGGTCTCGTACTCCCGCAACAGGGTGATGACCTCCCGGCGCCCTTCCTCGACGACCTCTTTGACGGTCTTCGTCTTGTCCAGGTGCGGCTCCTGCTCCAGCAGGCCGACGGAATAGCCCTTCGCGAACGTGACCTCGCCGAGGTAGTCCTTGTCCGCGCCGGCGATGATGCGCAGCAGCGTGCTCTTGCCCGAGCCGTTGAGCCCCAGCACCCCGATCTTGGCCCCGTAATAGAAGGACAGGTAGATGTCCTTCAGCACCTGTTTGTTCGGCGGGTGGACCCGGCCCACGCCGATGAGGGAAAAGATGACCTGCTTGTCGTTAGTGGTCACACTACTTGGCCCAGCGGTTGTAGAAGAGGGCCCAGAAGAAGCCGAACAGCCACGCGCCGGCGAGGAGGGCCAGGAGATCGGCCGCCAGCGACACGAAACGAGGCTCGGCCGGGAGCAGCGAGGCAACGTTCGCCCCAAAGAATTGAGCATTGAAAAAATAGACGAAGAACGACGGGGCCAACAGCCGCAAGGCGATCAAGAAGGCCACCAGGCCGGCGGCTGTGATCGTGAGGGCGTTCGCAAAGGCAATGGGCCGGATCACGTGAGCGTTCTCCGCAACGCCCCATGGTAGGGGAATCTCGGCGGGGAATGCAAACGCTCACTAGATCGCGAACTCGGCCCACAAGACGGTGTGGTCAGAGGCGGTCGCCGCTCGTCTGGGGCGCATGTCCACCTCGACGGATTTGCACTTGTCCGCAAGCGGCTTGGTCGCCAGGATGTGGTCGATGCGCCACCCCTTGTTGGCTTTCACGGAACTGGGCTGGCGATAGTCCCAAAACGTATACTGCAGGCGGTCGGGATAGAGCTTGCGGAAGACATCCACAAACCCCCAGGAGACCGTTTCTTTATAGGCGCGGCGCACGTCTTCATGGAAGCAGACATGGGTGAGGTGCTTTTCGGGACTGTGCACGTCCAGCGGCTCCGGCGCGACGTTCACATCCCCGCACCAGATGGCCGGCTTGCTGGGCGCGAGATGCTTGTCGAAGTAGGCGCGCAATCGCTGAAACCATTTCAGCTTGTAGGCATACTTGGAAGAATCAATCTTGAAGCCCTGAGGCACGTAGGTGTTGACGATCGGGATCCCCTTGATCACCACCCGGAGGAGCCGCGCGTCATCGAGCTCCCCTCCGTCATCGAACCCGTACGAAACCGCCTCGGGAGCTGCCCGGCTCAACACGGCGACGCCGTTATAGGCCTTCATCCCGCGAAACGTCACCTGGTAGCCGGAGGAGGCCAGATCGAGCAGAGGAAAGTCCTCATCTTGTACCTTGGTTTCCTGCAGGCAGAGCACGTCGGGCTGGTGGCGTTCGAGCCAGCGCAGGATGACGGGAAGGCGCTTGCGCAGAGAATTGACGTTGAATGTTGCGATCTTCATCGGGTATTCTTGAGCTTCTCTATCCTGGTCAGAGGGACGACAGTTGCTTCAGCGTGAACAGCCGGTGAATCCTCAGCCCTCCCGCCCGCTAGCAGGGATAAACGATCCATGAAGACCCTGTCAAGTGAGTCCAGGCTCCAGCATGTAGAAAAACTGAACCCCTATCTTGCGCACTCTGGAGCGTTTGGTGAAAGATTCGAGCAAGACGAGCTCAGCACAGCATTCGTATCACTGGGAGGTGACGCGATGAAAGAACCTACCCCCATGACGAAGCCGCTGCTGGTCGTGGCGACCGTTTTTTTAATGACCAGCATCTTTATCCTGGATCTATTCATTCCGGCCGGAGTCCTGATCCCCGTCCTCTATACGGTCCCGCTTTTAATCGCCCTGCGGTCTCCCCGGCCACAATTTTTCCTCGTGATGGCAGCCGTCTCGATCGTCCTGACGATTATCGGCTTCTTGGTATCTCCTCTTGACGGCATCCTGTGGATGGCTATCATCAACCGCTCGCTGGCCGTCCTGGTCATCGGAGTGACCGCGATCTTTTACCTCGTTCAGTGGCGCACGGCGGACCAGCTCAGGACCTTGCAGGAGTTACTGCCATACTGCGCCTCCTGCAAGAAGGTCCGCGATGACAAGGGATACTGGAAGCAGCTCGAACTCTATCTTCAGGAGCATACTGGCGCGCAGTTTACCCGGAGCCTCTGCCCCGAATGCGCGCAGACACATGCTCACGCGCTCTTGTCCTGAACCTGTTAGGGGGACAGGGAGGGACGAAGGATCAGGTCGAAGCGGCAGACGCGAGACCCCGGCTCAAACTCTCGTCCTGGGGGTTCGACACGGTTAGCGGTCCAGAAACAATCCACCCGCCTCGTCGACTAGGATCCGCCCGTTGCCACGCCCGCCAAGGCTGTCTCGGAGGATGGCCACGTAATCGTCTTCGCCGGCCAGATCAAAGAACCCTGCCATGCTGTTGTTGCCAGACTTCCCCATGCCGTTGGGGACCAGATACCGGTCCCCCCCGCCTTCTTCTATAAAGAGGCTCCAAGAGTGGTGATCGGCGCGAGCGAGCCCGTCTGAGCGCCGGAGGTCGTAGAGGTCATCGCCCTCCCCCGCATCGATGCACAGCATGACGCTCCGGTCCCAGGCCGCGCCGCCGTTGTAGACCGGGCCTGTTGAGGTATAGAAGTCCTGGCCACCGTAATCAATAAACAGCCCCACGCTGTGGTGAGCGCCCGCGGCATGGCCGTAGCGGGCGGCGGCATGCTCATCGTTCCCGGCCAAATCGAGTTTGAGCCCGGCACCGAAGAAGTACCCGGAGCCCTGCGCGAAGTTGGCGCTGCGGTAGCGGTCGTGACCGTCAAGGTCGATCATGAGGCCCAATCCCCCGGCCAGCCCGTAGGACTGTTGCTCTGGATCCTTCGAGAAGATGCGTTTGCCGGAGCCGGTCCCGATCCCGAAGCAATCATACTGGAACAAAGAGTCTCCAGGTTTCCCGTCGGGAGCGTCGGTGGCGTTATAGACGCTGGGGTACTGCTCGCCGCACTGGTACCGGTCGTTACCGGCCAGGTCCATGACGGCTCCGATCCCGAGTGGTCCGCCGAAGCCGATCGCGTAGCCGGAGCTCGTCAGTGTGTCGTTGCCGGCTCGGTCCACCAGCAACCCCGCGCCGCCTACCGCCGCTCCCTGGGTAAACTTCGCCCCGACATAGCGATCATTGCCTGCCAGGTCCACCAGGAGACCCAGCCCGGCAAAGCCTGTGCCTCCCGCTCCCTGGGCCAGCTCATACAGATCGTCCCCAGCGCGATCAACCAGCAGCCCAACGCCCAGCCGACCGGTCGCCAGGCCCAAGGGTGCGGCGTGATAGGTATCCTGGCCGCCCAGGTCGATCACGACGCTAATGCCGTGCTCCGCATCTGCGTTGGCCGCGATCCTGCCGCGATAGGTGTCGTCACCCCCCAGATCGATGACGACGGCAACCCGCTGATCCAGGTCGTAGGCGTTCGGGCCGGACCCGCCGATCACAATGAGGCCGGACGAGGTCTCCCGGGTCAGCAGCACCTCGCCGGTGATCCCGGCAGGCGGTGCGGGAAGGGCCCGACGATCGCGGAAGGCGTTCTCCACCGAGGCCAGCCACCTCTCGTCCGCCAAGCCTGCCAGCACCTGCGCGGCAGCCGCCAACGCGCCATAGTCCAACTGCTCGGCGACAAGCTGACAGAACCGCAGATCGGCCTTGGCCTGCTGCCTCGTCTGCTCGTTCCACTCAGCGACCTGTGGAGTAAAGGTTTCGACGAGTGTCTCTGCATGCTCGAAGAGGAACCGCCGATCGTCCGGGCGGAGTGTCCGCAACGCCTCCCCGCGCAACTGGTGGGCTTGTTGCAGGACGGCCGTGACAAAGGCCACGTGGTCCTCCTCAGTCCCTCCCGTCGGAGCAGGAACGGGCTTGGGTGATCCCGCCACTCGGTCCATCCCTGCTTCCAGCCTCTCGATCAACGTCGGGAGGTTTTGGGGCCCTGACCGGGCCACCTCCGCCAGTCGGGACCCCTGCCGCTCCAAAGCCATCAGCCCCTTCCAGGGCTCGGTCAGCCCCTGCACGACAAGCGGCCTTTTGAACCTCGCTGGAAACGTCGTCCCCTCGGACAGGGCCTTCAGAACTGAGGCCTGCTGGGTGGGGACGCGTTGGTCGAGATCCCCTCTCACCTGCTGCTGGAGCTTGGCGACGACCAGTTCAGGCGTGGCCTCAGCGGCCAGCGAAGCCTGAGGTCGCGATGGGTCGGCACGGTAAGTTTTCTCCAGGCCGCATCCCACGACGGCGAGAAGCAGTGCGCAGGTCACCATTCGTTGAAGCCGTGACATCGTTTGGGACGAATCCGCCATCCTGCTACGTGATTGGGCTCCGCCTCATCCCGCCCCGAACCATTTTGAATTCGAACAGCCGGCATTCCAGCGCACCGTTGAATAACGGCGTCCGGCGGGTCGCCGCTAACCGGATCAGGGTGGGCAGGCGCAGGTCCGACGTGAAGAGGTACGCCCGCCAGCCGGCGAAGTGACGTTTCAGCCGGTCACCCAGGCGTGGATAGAACGCGGACAGTTCGACCGGATCGCCGGCTCGCACCCCGTAGGGCGGGTTCGTGATGAGGACTCCTTCGTCGGCCGGCGGCGTGATCTCCAGCACGTCGGCCTGCTCTAGCTTCACCACCTCGCTCAGCCCGGCGGTCTCGAGGTTGGCCCGTGCCGCCTTCAGCGCGACCCCATCCAGGTCGCTTCCGTGAATGGCAAGGGGGATGCGCGGCCTTTCCCGTGACCGGCTTGCGCGGCACAGCGCGCGCCAGGCACGCTCATCAAAGTGGCTCAGCTTCTCAAAGGCGAAGCTGCGGCCCACTCCTGGGGAGATGTTGAGCGCCATGAGCGCCGCCTCCAAGAGGATCGTGCCGCCCCCGCACATCGGGTCCAACAGGGCCTGCTCCCCGTTCCAGCCGGACAACTTCAGGATTCCTGCTGCCAGGTTTTCTCGAAGGGGGGCCTCGGCGCTGACCCGGCGCCACCCTCGTTTGAACAAAGCCTCTCCTGACGTATCCAGGTAGAGGGTGACGCCGGTGCGCTCCAGAAAGGCATCAATGCGCAGGTCCGGCTTGCGGGTATCCACGCTCGGGCGGGAGCCGGTGGACGCGCGGAATCGATCGCAGACTGCGTCCTTGATCTTGAGGGTGACGAACTCAAGGCTTCTGAGCGGGCACTGTTGCGCGCTGACCTTCACCTTGATCGTATCGCGGGGAGAGAACCAGTCCGGCCAAGGCAGGTCGTAGGCGGCCCGATACAGATCCTGCTCGCTGCGGTAGCGGCCGTGAAAGACGCGCCAGAGCACCCGGCTGGCGATCCGGCTTTCCAGGTTCGCCTTGTAGCAAAGTTCAAAGGGGCCGGAAAACTCGACGCCGCCGGGGGTGACGACGACGGCCTGGGCGCCCAGTTGCTCGAGCTCGTCCTGAAGCAGGGCCTCCAACCCCCGCGGGCAGGGGGCGAAGAAGGTGACTGTCACGTGCCGCCGAGGACACACCAGATTCGGCGCGTCCCTGACTTCTGGTCGGTGACCGGTTCGCCCGTGAAGAAGCTCACCTGCCACGCGACGATGTCATCGCTCTTGGATGGCGTGGCCGACCAGTAAATCTCCGACTTGATATTGGAAAAGGGATGGCCCTCGGGCAGGGCTGGGTCCGTTTGTGAGGCATCAATGAGGCTCTTCAGTTCCTCCACCGAGGGGGCGCGCCATCCCTTCTGGCCGCCGACCGACTTCGTCTGGCAGCGAGCGACCGACGCGCTCCAGGTGTCATGGATGAGGTCCGGCGACTGCTCCCACAAGAGGCCGGTCTTCTTGTCCTCAACCGCTTCGCCGCCCATCACCAGGGTAAACCGATCGGACGGCGGCGAGGTTTGGGCCGATGTCGCCGGAGCTTGATCCATGAGGAGGGCCGACAGGGCCACGAGCCACAACACCAATCCGGCAATCCCGCGGCTCTCAGCATCACTCATCGCTTCCTCTTTGCCGCCATTATGGCCTGACCGGCTGCCGAAGACAACCGGTTCGACTTGAGGAGCCACGCCGCACTAAAGAGGTGGGAACGAACCCGCCGGGAGGGATTCTCCCTGAGCAAGCCGGGAGCCTCTCGGGAACCCGGCGACCTTGTCTTCCGCATCCCGATTGTCTAGAATACGGCCTTCCCCGGCTGGTGCAGCAGGAGGCGAGCATGAAGGGGTTGCGGTTCGAACGGCTCGGGAACGGGCATTACTACAAGGTCGTGCTCCACATCGGCAGCACATACATCCCGGTGACCGACGAAATCGTGGAGGACCTCAAAGCCAAGAGCCTGTTGCCGGCGGAACGATTCCTCGAACTGCTCGTGGACAAGGTCGGGTACTCCTCCTACCTGAAAGAGCAGATCCGGGCCGAACTCAAGAACGCCGGCGATCCCATCACGCAGATCACCGTGCTCCAAGGCGCCATCCGCGACCTCTAGTCAAACAGGTTGAGGGTTAGGTCGAGGTTAAGGAAAAGCCGGGACGGGTAAACTCTTGCTCAACCTCAGCCTCAGCCTCAACCTTCAACGGTCTCAGACGTCCCACGTGTTCCCTTCCTTGAACAAGTCATTCATGATCCGGCTCTTCTGCTCCGGATCCTTCTCCAGCTTGATGGCCTGCGCGTAGTTCTCCATCGCCATCTGCTGCTTGCCCCGGCGGGAATAGACCCGGGCGATGCCGAGATAGGCCCGGGCGTCTTCGGGATTCGATCTGAGCGCCCGATTGAAGCACTCCATGGCTTCGTGGATCTGGTCCTTGTTGAGGAGCATCCAGCCGATCGCGGTTTCGGCTGCCGCGAAGTTCGGGTCCGCCTCCAAGGCCTCCTTGTATTCTTTCATCGCCAGGTCCAGGCGGCCTCTCGTCTCATACACGCCCCCGAGGGCAAAATGCACGCCGGCGTCCTGCGGGTTCAAGCGAAGCGCCTCCTTGTACTCCAGGATCGCGGGCTCCACCTTCCCTTGCTCCGCCAAGGCGCAGCCAAGGTTGGAGTGCGCGACGGGGTCGTTCGGGCTGAGGCGGATGACTTCCCGATACTGAGGGATCGCCATCTCCAACCGGCCTTGCTCCTGGTACGCCACCCCCAGGTTCGTTTTGGCGGCCAGGAAGGAGGGGTCCAGCTTCACCGCCTCACGGTACTCCTTGATGGCCAGCTCGTTCCGCCCCGCTCGTTCGTGGATCTGGCCGAGAAAAAAGTGGGGGTAGGCCGCGAGGGGCTCCAGCTTTATTGCCTCTTTGTACCGGTCCACCGATTGCTCGGACCGGCCGGACTGCGAGAGGAAGAGGCCCGTCACGAGGTAGACATTGGCGTGATCGGGGTGCGCCTTCAGCAGCGCCTCGGTCCAGGCCCTGACTGTCTCGATGTCGTCCGCCTCCTGGAGGGAACTGGCGTGGGTCTTCCAGGCCTCGCGGGCCTCTCCCCTGATGAGGTGGACGACGTTCATCGCAAAGTGCGGCCGAGGGTCCTTGCGTGACGTGCGTGCGAGATCCTCGACCCAGGCGGACGCCTCCCGGAACACCGCAGGCCAATCCCCCCGAACGATGGCATCTTGGATGAGATCAACGTGCTCCATCATCCCTCGGCTTCTTCCTGGTGATGAGTGCTGGAGGGCTCAGGTTCAACCCGTTGGTAAGGACGCAGGGGGGTTAGAAGTGCTTCTTGCCTTTATGCTTGCCGTGTAAGCCGTCGCCCGTCGGGTCCGGCAACTCGACCCCGACGAAGTATCGGTAGACCAGTTCGCCGCCGTACCAGCCCTGCACCCCGGTCAACGTAGCCCCGATCACGTTGACGAGAACCGGCATGACGACCGACCCGCCGACCGGGATGTCCCCTCCGTTCCGCACCGCCAGGTTCAATCCCTGGACCACCAACAGGCCGACGCCGAAGACCAGGTGGGAGGTGGCCGGACGCCGCGCCTCTTTCTGTTCCCGCATGACCGCCAGGAAATCGGGCAGACCGGTCGCCGCCGCCGTCACGTGGGTGACCAGCCCGAAGACGATCGCCCAGTAGGCCATCCGGAACCAAAAGGCGTCATGGAGCATCAGGTAGAGGCCATCGCAGACCAGCGCGGAAGTGTAAAGCCCGATCGGGAAGCCCACGACCATCACGTGGATCGGATGCCCGGCGAATTGCAGACGACTTTTCATGGCCGTGAGTATAGCACCGCTGAGACTGCAATGCTGACCTCGGTCAGCCCTCAGCCTTCCTCGCTATCGTACCAAGCTGTCTTCCTCGTCGGGCGGCGTGGCCTTGATCTGCCCGCCCAGGAAGGGGTACCGCTCCGCCATCTTCTGCTTCATCTGCCAGGCCACCGTCCGGTAGGACCAGTGGCCCTTCACGCCGGAGCGCAGCCGCGCGATATACTCCGCCTCGGCATAGTCCATCTTGAAGAGACAGCGGACTTTGAAGCCGAACGGGATGGCGTAGACCGCGGCCTCCTGACTGGAGGCGCGCAGGCGCTCGATATCGGACTGCACGGCGTCCATCGCGGCCCGGTAGTCGGCATCGAGTCCGGCCTCGATCACGGCCGGCGGCACGTCGTACCCATGCAGGGTGGTGAAGTTCTGCTGGATCTGCTGACAGCGCCGATGCCGGTGCAGGTCCCGCCACCCCCCGATGTCCATCAGCACATCGAAGACGAACGCGTACCCGCAGCGGAACTCCTTGATCAGCTCGTCGTACGGGCCCCGCTTGCGGAGCGCGACCTCGACGGTGTCTTGCTTCTGCTTCTCGGTCCAGTTCTGCACCATCGTCAGGATGTTCCGGTACGGCGCCTGCCCGGCGCGGTACAGCAGGGTCGCGGCCAGTTCGTCCAACGGGTGATGCGGCTCAACAAGATCCACGCCGTCGCCCGCCCTGCCCCAGGAGGACGGTTGATCCAGGCCGGCGACCTTCAGCACCTCGCGCCCATGGCGGAGCAGGTCGCTGTACACGTCGGCTTGGTAGGCGTTCGGTTGCGCATGGCGGGCCAACGTGGGGGCCAGTGGCTCCTCCAAGCCGGCAGCCTGGCCCGATAGCTCGCCCCAGAGGTTCACCGGCGGTTTGCGGCAGGCCTCCTTCAGGTCTTCTCCGATCGCGCGCAGCTCCGTCAGCTGCGCCGACAGCAGTCGGGTCATCTGTTTCTCGAGCGTCCGGATGCTGACCACCTGCCCCACGTTCGTCCGTACCGCGAGGGGCAGCAGGTAGCGCGTAACGTCGAAGGCCCGGGCGGCGATGGTCCGGTCATACTCGCCCGGTTTCATGCTCTCCGGGCGAGGGGTACGCTCCGACAGAAACTCCTTCAAAGGGGCGTGCAGCACCGTGTAGGCGTTGGACAGGCTCCCGAGGATGCCCCGGTACATGCCCTCCGTCTCGCTCCCGAGGATGGTGCCCGGAACGTAGCAGCCGCTCGGAGCGAAGTTCTGGTAGCGGCTGGATTTGGCCTGCCCGTCCCACAGAGGCTCGTCCTCCAGACGGATGGCCGCCAGTTCGGAGATGTTCTCGAAGCAGACGATCGCGTGGCCCAGATCCGCGATCGACGCGTGCCCGTACGCAAAATAGAACTGCTCCCAGAACTTCTCGGAGGAATGGGCATGCACCCACCGGATGCTGTCCTCAATCGTGTCCGGGGAACGGCTATAGCGCGCCAGCGCATAGGCCGATTTCTCCGGCGGCATGGGGGCCACGGCGATCACCCGGCGCTTAGGTTGGTCATCCTTCATCCAACACCATGATCAAATCAGCAAATCTTCACATCAATAAATCTCAAGCTCTGCTTGCGCCGCACTATACCTCCAGCCCGTGGTCTTCGCAAGATCGGTGTCGCCGGCACCGCGTTGACTTGATGGAGAGCGGCCAGTATAGTTCCTCCAGTCCTGCGTCCCCGGTCGCCTGCTGAAGGGAGTAAGGCGATGCTTCGCGGCATCAAGGGCGTCAAAGACATTCTTCCAGACGAGATTGCCCGCTGGCAGCTCATTGAGGACATGGCCCGCCGCCTCTCGTTGTCGTATGGCTACCAGGAAATCCGCGTGCCGGTCTTCGAGATGACGGAGCTGTTCGCGCGAAGTATCGGCGCGAGCACCGACATCGTCGAGAAGGAGATGTACACCTTTCAGGACCGGGACGGGACGTCCCTGACGCTCCGGCCGGAGGCCACCGCCGGGGTGGTCCGAGCCTACATCGAACACAACCTCGGGGGTTCCGCGGTCTCCCAGAAGTTTTTTTACCTCGGGCCCATGTTCCGGCATGAACGGCCACAGGCCGGTCGACTCCGACAATTTCACCAATACGGGGTGGAATATTTCGGAATGAGAAGCCCGCTGGCGGATGTCGAAGTGGTTTCGCTGCTGTGGCGCTTCCTGTCAGGTTTGGGCCTTCCCGACCTGACATTGGAGATCAATAGCCTGGGCGATGCCGCCGATCGGCCGCCCTACAAGGCGGCGCTGCTCGAATTCCTCAAGACGCGTGAAGACCGGCTGTGCCAGAACTGCCGACGCCGGATGGGGACCAATCCCTTGCGCGTGCTGGACTGCAAGGTTCCCGGGTGCCAGACCGCCACCGAGGACGCCCCGCGGATCACCGATCATCTCTCGGCGGGCTCGCGCCGGCATTTCGAGGACGTGCAGGCCGGTCTGCGCGATCTCGGCATTCCCTTTTCTCTCAATTCGAGGCTCGTGCGCGGTCTGGATTACTACACCCAGACGATCTTCGAGGTCACCTCAGGCCGTTTAGGCGCGCAGAACGCCGTGGCGGCAGGTGGGCGCTATGACGGACTCGTCGAGGCGTTGGGAGGAGCCAGCACGCCGGCTGTCGGGTTCGCGGTGGGTCTTGAGCGTGTCGCGCTGGTGCTCCCCGCCTCGGCCATTCCGCGACCGCACAGCCTAATCTTTGTGGCTGCGTTCGGCGAGCAAGGGGTGACTGCCGGCACGCGTGTCCTCGATGAGTTGCGCGGTCTCGGGCTGCGCGCAGACACCGATTATCGCGCGTCCACGCTCAAAGCTCATCTCCGACAAGCCGATCGCCTCGGCGCTGAATATGTCGTGATTATCGGGGATGACGAAGTGACAAAAGGGCGGCTCCTCGTCCGCAACATGCGCACGAAAGAACAAGAAGAGCTTCCCCTCTTGACCGCTGCACGAAGCCTCTCGTCACGCCTCAAAATCGGCTGAAATGAGCCGGATTTTCCTGTTGACATTTCGTGGGGAACGGAGTAGGTTATGCACAGTGCTTTTACGCCTGTAAGTTATTGATTTTATTTGGTTTAAAATGGAAAGTCCTGAGCAACATCCCGTAGAGAAAAAGAAGCTTGGAGTGCTGCTTTCCACCCCGCCCTCTCACCTCAGTGTGACCACCGTCGCACGACTCTGCCAAGAGGCTCTGGATGGCGATATCGACGTCTACTTATATCTGATCGACGAGGGGGTGCTGAACCTGCGTGATCCACGCCTCTTGCAGCTTTCTTCCGCTGGAGCAAAGTTTTTTGTCTGTGCCTATGGCTGTCAGCGACACGGTGTTCCGACTGACGGGCTGGATGAGGGGATCACGTTGTGCGGCCTCGTGGTCCTGTCTAACATGCTGAATGGGTGCGACCGCTTCGTCGCCTTTAACTAGGCCAGGCTCGACTGGAAATTCATGTCGCCAAGCGTGCTCGTGGTGATCCATGGGGATCCTCTTAAGACCCACCGCCCTGTTGAGGCTCTTCGCATCGCGCTTGGGCTCAGCACCGGAGATAATCCGCTGACCGTTGTTCTTCTGGATCGCTCGCCCCTGCTTCTTACGGACGACACGGGTGAACTCATGGACGCGGAAATCCTTGAGAAGTACCTTCCCTCATTCAAGCAACTGAAAGTCCCTTTT
>MNDM01000010.1 GCA_001914955.1 Nitrospirae bacterium 13_2_20CM_2_62_8
AAGACTCCCACCAGTCCGGTCTGAGCGCCGCCTTCGGTCAGAGGGGAGACCGTCATGCCGAGCACCAGCCGGCTCCCGTCCACCCGACTGCCCTGGGCCTCGAATCGGTACGGATTCGCCATGGCGGCGGCCGGGTCTCCCCCGAACAGCTCGGCCTGCTGCCAGAGGAAGACTTCCCACCATGGTCGGTCACGCACCTTGTCCAAGTCGTAGCCGGTGATTTCCTGGGCGGCCCGGTTGAACGAGGTGATCCGGCCAGAGGCATCGGTCGTAAAGAGCCCGCTGCTGATGCTCTCCACGACGTTCTCGTGAAACGCCTGCAACCGGCTCAGCCCGCGCTCCTTCTCGACCAGGGACTCCGCCAGCGCCCCGCTGAGCACCCCCACCGTGATGACCGCCAGGCTATGGACCCCGAACGTGTGAAGCGTGTCCACCACCGACAATCGGCTGGGCAGGAGCCATCCGCTCGCCGCGAAGACCTGGTACAACTGGAAATTCGTGATGAGCCCGAACAGAATCACCGACACGCCGGCGGTGATCAGCCCTCCGCGGCGCCTCATGATCAGACTGGCCAGGGTCACCGTGATCACGTACAGCACGGCGAATGGGCTCTCGATGGCGCCCGTGGTGGCCACCAAAAAGCTTTCCAGCAACAGATCCACGCCGACTTGGAGGTACGCGAATCGGGTCAAGGCGAGGTCATCGGTCAGATACCTGATGGTGACGGCGTAGGCGATCGTGATCGCATACGTGAAGACGATCAGGGCGTAGAAGGTGAGGACGAGCTCGCCCCTGGCGACTTGAAAGGCAATTGAGAGCCCGAGCAGCAGCGTGACGGCTACCACTCGAACCCCCATCAGCCAATGCAGCTTGACTCTTAGATCAGCCATAGGCCCCTGCGCGCTCCCTGACCGCTCACTGGCCCCACACGGGCCGCCGAACGTCGGCCTCCACGCCGGCTGCGCCACGGACCCATGATCAGCGCGGTGGGTTCGTTCTCTCGACCTTCATGACGACGGATGGCGCCGCAGGGCACCCGGACGCGCGCAGCCGACCTTACTCGATCGCCGCGGCCATCTTGAATATCGGCAGGTACATGGCAATGACAATGAATCCAATGATCGTTCCGAGGAAGACCATCATCATGGGTTCGAGAAGCGCGGTGAGCGCCGCCACCGACGCGTCGACTTCCTCGTCATAAAAGTCGGCGATCTTGCCCAGCATCGCGTCCAACGCGCCGGTGGCTTCACCGACCGAGATCATGTGGGTGACCATGCTGGGGAACACCCCGCTTTTCGCCAGCGGTTCGGCCACCGTTTTCCCTTCGCTGATGCTCTGCCGCGCCATCAGGATGGCTCCTTCCACCACTTTATTGCCGGCGGTCTTGGACGTGATCGTCAGGCCTTCCAGAATGGGCACCCCGCTGGTAATGAGGGTCCCGAGCGTCCGTGTGAACTTCGCCACAGCGGCCTTTCGGATCAGATCTCCCATCACCGGCAATTTGAGAAACATGCGATCCATGACCAGTCGCCCCTTGGGTGTCGCATAATACCTCTTGATCGCGTACACGAGCGCCGCCGCTCCCATGATAAGAAACAGGATGTTGCTCTTCATGAAATTGCTGACGTCGATCACCAATTGAGTGGCAAAGGGCAAGCCTACCTTCCCTCCCGACATTTCCAGAAACATGCGGGCAAAGATCGGAATGACGAAGATCATCAGGACGCTGATCACGATCACGGCCACACCCATAATGGCAGAGGGGTAGACCATGGCGCTCTTGATCTGGCTCTTCAGCTTCATGGCCTTTTCAATGTGTTTGGCCAGACGTCCCAGGATCGTATCGAGCAGACCGCCGACCTCACCGGCATGGACCAGGTTCACATACAGTTCGTCAAAGATCTTGGGATGCTTTTTCAGGGCATCGGCAAACGTGGAACCGGCCTCCACGTCAAATTTGATTTCCGCGATCGCTTTGGCGAAGATCTTGTTCTCCGTCTGGGTGGAAAGAATCTCCAGACACTGGACGAGCGGAAGGCCGGCGTTGATCATGGTCGCGAATTGGCGGGTAAAGACAGCAACTTCCTTGTCGCCGACCCCGCCGCCCAAAGACAGGCGCTGCAATATGCCTTCGGGGGCTTTTACTTCCAGCAGGCTCGAGACGATGACATTCTGCCTGCGAAGTTGCTCCGCTGCTTCTTCACGGGTCTTGGCGGTCAGGTCGCCTTTCCTGACCGCGCCCTGCTTGGTTTTACCAACGTAGGTAAATGTGGCCATCAGCGATCCGGTCCTTGAAGGCTACCGAGCGGTGCGCGCGCACCACTCCCCCCATTTCGCATGTAGTTGCCAGGACTTAGATGGTCAGTACTATGGGCGAAGTCTACTGGAGGACCCTGAGCTTGTCAACTTTGATCGCAATAGACTGCAGCGAAAAAAAAGGCGGTTTCACACGAAGCACGAATCGGGCGAGCGGGCTATACCTCACCGGTGCTGAGACGCGTAAACCCACGGTAGAGGTAGTGGAAGCCGGACATGACGGTGACGCAGACCATGAGATACAACAGGGGTTGGATGAGACTGAGGTCCATCTGGCGCGACGTCAGCACCACGACCAGAATGAGATAGGAAAGCTGAACCAGGGTCGTGCCTTTTCCCAACAGGGTCGGGGAAATATCCAGCTGCGATTCGGTGAGTCGGGCCAACAGCGTGCCGGTCATGAGCATCATATCCCGACTGACCACCACAATCGCGATCCACGAGGGGACCAGGTGAAGAACCGACAGCGTGACAAACCCGGAGGTGAGTAACAATTTGTCGGCCACCGGGTCCAGGTACGCCCCGAGCCGGGTGCGCTGGTTGGCCACCCGTGCGATGGTGCCGTCCAGCCCGTCTGTGAGCCCTGCGAGCAGGAGCACGGCCAGCGAATACTCATAGCGCTCATAGAGGAGGAACCCGATGAAAACTGGAATCAGCAGGATGCGGAGGATGGTCAGGCTGTTCGGTAGATTCATGGGGTTGCCGCTTCAGCCGGCCTGCTCTCCGTGGTCTGCCTCCCTGCCAGCGCGCGAGCGCCATCATAAGAACCGGGCCAGGGGTTGTCAACAAGGCCGGAGCCCGGTTGCACTCTCCGCCGGGGATGACTATAATCCCGTCGCTCGTCGGAATGAGGTCCGTCTGCGCGGGGGCCGAGGTGAGCACCCTTCCGCTGTCCTTTAGAAAAGAAGGCGTCGTCGAACGACACCAGATCGAGGGCACTGACCCCAGTGACCGGTATTTCAACCGGTCCATCCTGGTGAGTCGGACTGCGCAGGGCTACGCCGCCAAGGTCATGTATGAGGCCTTGACGGTTGAGGGGCAGACGCACTCCACCGTCGGCGCGGCGGTCAGGAGCGTGGTTGACAAGCTCCGAGAGTTCGGGTTCAGGCGGATGCGGACCAGGCCGAATTTCAAGGGCCGACGCTACCTCGCCGAGAAAGAAACCTGGATCGACTACCCGGACACCAGCCAGTAGCACATAGCAATAGCCAATAGCGGGTGGCGAACAGCTAGCAGCTAATAGAAAATAGCGAAGAGCGAACAGCTATGAAGAGCGATCAGCGATTGGCTCCAGTGCTATTAGCTACTCGCTGTTAGCTACTTGCTGCAGGCAGCTACTAGCTACTCGCTATCAGCTTCCACCTATCATTTCCCGATAAATCAAGTCGTGAATCAACGGACGGAATTGCTGGATTCCGTTGTTTCGTCTCGTGGGATGGACCCGGTTCGACAGCAAGGCCACCTCCAGCTCGCAGGCCGGGTCAATCCAGAGTGAAGTCCCTGTGTACCCCAGATGCCCGAACGCCCGAGCTGAAAGCCGGGTCCCTGAGGAGGACGGGGGGGACGGTGTGTCCCAGCCAAGTCCCCAACTTGACCCAGGGGGGCGGTGCTGCCGGCTGACAAAGCGCCGAACCAAGTCAACGGGCAGCAAGGCATCCTGCCCGAGAGAGCTGCTCAACCAGGCGCGCGAGACCGCCAAGACGGCGGATGCGGTCCCGAACAGGCCGGCGTGGCCGGCAATCCCGCCAATCGCGTACGCGTTCTCGTCGTGCACCTGAGCCCGCACCACCCGCCCGCGCCAGGCATCGTCCTCGGTCGGCGCCACTCTCCCCAGATCAATCGGTTGACCGGGCGGTTCACCGGCCAGTAACCCGCGCGTCTCGATGAAAAACAGCAGTCCCGCACCGATCCGCGCATACACCCGATCCCGGCAGAACGCGGCCAGTGAACATCCCGCGATCCGCTCGACCAGGAGTCCCAACAGCATGAAGCCCAGATCGCTGTACAGACTCCGTGACCCCACAGGAGCGACCAAGGCCTCCTGGCGGATGAGGTCCAACACCGCGTGCTTGGCCGCCGCGCTGCCGAGGAAACCTGGCTCGGTGCGATCCTGCTCGGCAAGACGCTCGTAGAAGGGACGCCACGCCGGCAGCCCGGAGCTGTGGCTCAAGAGATGCGCGGCCGTCGCGCTGCCCAACGCCGACCCCTTCAGCTCCGATAATAGATTTTGCAGCGGCTCTTCCAGATCGAGTCGCCCGTCCTGGACCAGACACAGGACGGCCGTCGCGGTGGCCAATGGTTTCGTCAACGAGGCGAGGTCATACACCGTGTCAAGGGACGCCGGTTCTCGTTCCGGGACGAGCGCCGCACAGCCGAACGCGCGCTGATAGGCAAGGCGCCCGCGCACCCTGACGAGGAGGACCGCTCCGGGAAACACCCCGGTCTCCGCGGCCGACTGCATGGCGCTCGTGATGGGGTCAGACGCGCTCATCGTATGGCGCGACGGGAGAGGGGCGGCCGGGGCACTAGCGGTTGGAGCCGTCGGCGATCTTCTCGGGCCGGTCGCCTGGAGCGGGGAGCTGCTCGTCCCCCTCTTCGATCTCCAGCATCCGTTCAAAGGTCCGCAAGGTCGAGCGCAGGCGTTCGATCGCCATCAGCTTCTGCTTGCGCAGATCCGACAGGTCGCGTTGCGTGCCGGCCAGTTCCGCCTGTGCCTCCCGAAGCAACTCCCCAGCCTTCAGCTCGGCTTCCTTCATGATGAGCTCGGCGTCCCGGTGTGCCGCGTGCTTGAGCTCATCCGCGAGCGCCTGCGTCGTGACGAGCGTGTTCATGAGGGTCGTCTCGGCTTTTCTCAGCTCGGCGAGATGCTGCTCGGCGGACGCCAGTTTCTCGCGCAGCACCGTATGGTCTCGATTCAGCGTCTCGACGGTCTGTGCCAGTTCCTCCAGAAACTGGTCCACGTCCTGCCGGTCATACCCTCTCAGGCGGACCTTAAACACCATTTTCCGGATGTCGAGCGGCGTGATCTTCATCGATATCGCCTCTCAGTGCATGCGAGATGCCATCTCAAACAACGAGCGGACGAGCGCGTACTGCAGGAAGATGATGATGAGGATCGCGACGATCGGTGAGAGATCGATCCCCATCGCCCAGCCGAAGCGGCGTCGGATCGGGTACAAGACCGGCTCGGTCGCCCGCTCCAGAAACTGCACGATCGGATTCCACGGATCGGGGTTGACCCATGAGACCAGCGCGCGGGCGATGATTACGTACATATAGAGGGTCAGCACCCAGTCCGCGACGTGCGCCACCCCTTCCAACACGTTGCCGGCGAGAAACACTACTGTCCCATCTCTTCAGACCTCTTCGTGGCGGCTTCAACCGCCGCGATGAGGCAGGCCCTGAGTCTCCCCTGCTCCAGTTGATGGAGCCCCGCGATAGTGGTCCCGCCGGGAGAGGCCACACGGTCCTTCAAGCGTGCGGGATGCTCGCCTGTTTCGAGCATCATGCGCGCCGCCCCCAGCACGGTCTGCGCGGCGAGGACTTCGGCGACCGTTCGGGGCAAGCCCATCT
Organism: Nitrospirae bacterium 13_2_20CM_2_62_8; assembly: GCA_001914955.1. Taxonomy (GTDB): domain Bacteria; phylum Nitrospirota; class Nitrospiria; order Nitrospirales; family Nitrospiraceae; genus 40CM-3-62-11. Next base: position 5,890 of record MNDM01000010.1, read on the forward strand.
TCACGCCCCCGTCTGCCATGGCCTCGATCGCCATGAACACGTAGGCCGGGCCGCTCCCGCTCAGCCCGGTGACGGCGTCCATGAGGCGCTCCTCCACCGTCACCACCCGGCCGACGGCCTCGAACAAGGTGCGCACCAGGCGGGCATCCTCGTCCGTCACGCCCGGTCCAAAGGCCAGAGCGGACATCCCTTCACGAACCAGCGCCGGCGCGTTCGGCATGACCCGCACGATCCGAGCTCCGCGAGGCAGCCGCTGGGCGATCCGCCGGATCGACACCCCTGCCGCGATCGAGATGACCAGCCGGCCCGCCAGGTCGGCGCCGATCCCCGCCAGCACGGTGTCGAGGACTTGCGGCTTGACCGCGAGCAGGACGACCTCGGCCCAGGATGCGGCCTCGGCGTTGTCCGATCCGACACGAATGCCGAACCGGCGCTTGACGACATCGCGGCGTTCGGCGCTCGAATCGGTCGCGAACACCGCAGCCGGGTCGGCCGAGCTCGAGGCCAGCAGGCCCGCGAGCAGTGCCTCCGCCATTTGGCCCGCCCCGATGATCGCGATCTTTTTCACAATCCCTCCGGGTTCTCCTTGCGCTCCGGATCTCCCACCCTCGTCATGCGTCACGCGTCACGCGTGACCGGGGACCCGTTGCTCCTAAGTTGCAACGGGTGCTGGGCGCACCCCAAAGATGGCTGTCCCGACGCGCACCATCGTCGCGCCCTCTTCTACGGCGATCTCATAATCCTGCGACATGCCCATCGAGAGGTGATCCATGCGGATCCGGCGGAAGCCCGGACGCGCCACCGACCTGGCCAGTTCGGAGACTCGACGGAGGTACGGCCTGGCCGCTTCCGGCTCCGAGGCGGGCGGCGGAATCGCCATCAGCCCCCTCACGGAGAGGTTCGGCATCCCATCCAACGCGGCCAGCGCATCAGGCACGGCGGAAGGGAGGAACCCCGCCTTGCTCGGCTCCCCGCCGATATTCACTTCCAGCAGAACCGGCTGGCAGAGCCCGGCCTCGCCGGCGCGGCGGTCAATTTCCGCGGCGAGTTCAACACTGTCGAGTGAATGGATCATCTGAAACCGCCCAACCACGGCCTTCACTTTCCGGCGCTGCAAGCGCCCGATGAAGTGCCAGGCCAGATCGCCCCGGGGACCGACCGCCGTCTGCTTGGGAACCGCCTCCTGGAGCCGACTCTCACCCAGAATGCTCACTCCGGCAGCGATCGCGACGCGGATCCGATCCACTGAGACGGACTTGGTCACCGCGACGAGGCGAATCGAGTCCGCGGGACGCCCGGCGCGCTGCGCCGCCCGCCGAATGTTTTCAAAGACGGTTTCGACGTTCCGCGCGATGGCATCCGAATCGACTGTGTCCGCCATCGGACCAATGATGCATGCGGAATGCTGACTGATGACTTGGATATGCCGCCTATCCTACACCATTCCCCATTCATCATTCACCATTCATCGTGATCTGCGGCGGGTCAGCACGATCCCGCTGATCATGGTCCCCTTGACCGTCCCTTCACGCCGATACGAGTAGAACAGATCAGGATGGCAGGCAGTGCAGACTCTGACGGACTGGATGCGCTCCCCGTCCACCCCGGCGGCCTGCGCCTGCCGCCGGACCAGGGCATGCAGATCCAGCATGGCCTTATTCGGCCCGGTTTCCTCCACCACGGAGCGCCAGTCCCGGAACCCGGCCCGCAGCCGACTCAGGACCGGCTCATCCACTTCATAGCAACAGGGCCCGACCGAGGGCCCGATTCCGATCTGGAAGGATTCCGGCATCGATCCGAACCGATGGTGCAACAGCGACAGGGTCTTCGATACGATCCCGGCCACCGCCCCGCGCCAGCCGACATGCAGGGCCGCCACCACGTGGCGCACCGGGTCGTGGACTAACATCGGCAGGCAGTCGGCCGTCCTGATCGTCAGCACCACCCCGGCCTGGTTCGTGAGCAGCGCATCCCACCCACCGGCAAACGTCTCTCCATCCCTGACAGGACGGTCCAGGACCAGCGCATCTGTCCCGTGCACCTGTGTGACCGACACCACGCACCGCACCGACTCGTCGTCCGATGCCAGCGAACCCACGTCGCGTGGTTCGTGACGGGTCCCGAAGAAATGCCGCACGCCGTCCCGCCGACCGGCGAACGCCGGCACCGTGATGAGGGCTCCGGCCATGGCTGCCTCTCCCGCTCGCACGATCCGGTTCCCGCGCCACGCCCCTTATTCCGACTGCTTTCTCAGAAATGTGGGGACATCCCATTCCTCGTCCGGGACCAGCCCCAGTCGCCCCTGACCGTCGCGCTTGGCCGTCAGCCGGCGCAAAAACGTGGGACGCTCCAGATTCCTCGACGGCGCCTCGCCCCCCGACGCCCGCACCCCAGCCAGCGCCGGCTGCGAGGCCCGAACCGATGCGGACGATGGCCGCTCGAGCGAGGCCGACTTGCCGCTCGGCTCCTCGCGATCGAACCCCGTGGCGATCACGGTGATCACCAGATCCTCGCCCATGTCCGGGTTGATCACCTGCCCCACGATGATGTTGGCCTGGGGATCCGCCGCCTCCCGAATGATCGAGGCCGCCTCGTCCACTTCGTGGAGGGAGAGGCTCGGCCCTCCCGTGATGTTCAACAGCACCCCCCTGGCGCCCTCCACGCTGCCGTCCTCTAAGAGGGGACTCGAGATGGCCTTCTGCGACGCTTCGACGGCGCGGCTCGTCCCCCGGGAAACCCCCATCCCCATCACGGCGCGACCGGTGTAGGTCATCACCGTCCGGACATCCGCGAAGTCCACGTTCACATGTCCCGCCGTGGTGATCACATCGGCGATACCCTGGATCGCCTGCCGCAACACGTCGTCGGCCACCTTGAAGGCCTCGAGCAACGGGGTCGCTTTGTCTACGATCCCGAGCAAGCGCTGGTTCGGGATCACCAGGAGCGTATCCACCTGCTTCCGCAGCTCGCGGAGCCCCTCCTCCGCATGGCTCATCCTCCGGTGGCCTTCATATTGGAACGGCTTGGTCACGACCGCGACGGTCAATGTGCCCAACTCCCGTGCGATGCTGGCCACGATCGGAGCGGCGCCGGTTCCGGTTCCCCCGCCCATGCCCGCGGTGACAAACACCATCTCGGCCCCTTCGAGACCTTCCCGAATACGGTCTTTGCTTTCCATCGCCGCCTCTCGACCCACCTCCGGCTTTGAGCCGGCGCCCAGACCTCGGGTCCGCTCCGGGCCGAGTTGGATCTTGAACGCGGCGTGCGACCGGCTCAGAGCCTGGACATCGGTGTTGGCCGCGATGAACTCCACGCCCTTGAGGCTCGATACGATCATCGTGTTCACTGCGTTGCAGCCAGCCCCACCCACACCGATGACCTTGATGTTGGCCGGCATGATCTCGTCCTCTTGAAATGAGAACATCGCGTCTCCTCCCTTATCGAAGAGCGAATAGCTAAGAGCCGATAGCGAATAGCCGTGAGCTACCAGCTGCTAACTGTTCGCTTGCTTAGTGCTTCGACTCGCAATGACGGTTACGTATTTGCAAAACCAGATTCGACGAAGAATGCTCGCTCGGCACTAAGTCCTGAGGGCATGAATTCGTCATCGAATTCACGCATCGAAGGACTTAGAAGAACTCCAGCATCCACGCCCGCATGCGGCCCAGGGCCCTCCCGACTCGCCGGCCGCCGCGCAGGCCGGTCAATTCCAGTTCTCCAGCATGATGACGGGCCAGCAGAATCAACCCGACACCGGTCGCATACATCGGATTGCTGACGATGTCCCGCAGCCCGCCCACCCCGTTCGGAACGCCGCGCCGGACGGGGAGGTCCAGCACCCGTTCCGCCGCCTCAAGCATGCCTTCGAGCATCGAAGTCCCGCCGGTGATCACCACGCCGGCCGCCAGAATCCCTTCATACCCGGTGCGCATGATCTCCCGGCGCACCAGATCGAACACTTCCTCCACGCGCGGCTCGATAATCTCAGCCACAAGCTTGCGACACAGGGTCCGCGCAGGTCGGTCCCCCACGCCGGGCACCTCCACCATTTCGTCGTCTTTTGCCAGTTCGGCCAGGGCCACCCCCTTCCGGATCTTGAGTCGCTCGGCCTCGCCTTGAGGTGTACGCAGGCCGATCGCCAGATCGGTGGTCAGGTGCTGGCCGCCGATGGGGAGCACGGCGGTGTGTCGGATGCTCCCCTCAGCGAAGATGGCCAGGTCTGTGGTGCCTCCCCCTAAATCCACCATGGCCACCCCCAGCTCCCGTTCCTCAGGCGTCAGGACCGCTTCGCTCGAGGCCAGCGGCTGGAGCACCATGTCCACCACGTCGAGCCCGGCCCGATTGACGCTCTTGATGATGTTCTGCGCCGACGTGACGGCGCCCGTGATAATATGCACGTCCACCTCGAGCCTGGAGCCGGACATCCCGAGCGGCTCACGGATGCCGTCCTGGTCATCCACCATGAACTCCCGCGGGAGCACATGCAGGATCCGCCTGTCAGACGGAAGCACGGCCACCGACCGCGCCGTATCCACCGCGCGCTGCACGTCCACCCGCGTGACCTCCTGCTTCTTGAGGGCTACCACGCCGCGTGAGTTCTCGCCGGAGATGTGACTGCCGGCGATGCCGGTGTAGACCGAATTGATCTGGACGGCAGCCATTAACTCCGCCTCTTCCACTGCTTTCTTGATGGACTCGACGGTGCTCTCGATGTTGACCACGACTCCCTTCCGGAGGCCACGGGACGGACTCGACCCCACTCCGACCACGTTGACCGTGCCCTCCTCCGTCACCTCCGCCACAATGGCACAAATCTTGGTCGTGCCGATGTCCAGCCCCACCACGATGTGATCTCTCTTCGCCACCGCTGGTCACCCCCTCTCGCGGACGATCACTTTGCCTGGATACCGCAGATCGATTTCCGGGCATCCGTTGCCGGGTCGCTGTTGCCGGGTTTCCTGAAACGGGTGAAGCGCGCAATGGGCAGTACTCTTGCCCTGCCTGACACTGACCCCGGTGCGGAGGGCGTGCTCGATCTTCCGGTACCGGTCCCATTGTTCCTCGAAGGACGAGGGGCCGAACTGAAAACGGAGCCCCTTGACGTACGCCACCGCGTTCTCCGCATTCCCCATATCCACTTCTGCTCTGTCATGAAGCGCATGGCCCACCAGGCGGGCCACCTTGATTCCGGTCTGGGCCGCCTCGCGCGACTGCGTCGTGCCCAGAAGGAAGGCCTTGGGGTCAATTCCGACCAGCACCGGCAACCCCGGATCTTCCGACTCCTTCAGAGCCGAGAGCGCATGGGCATCGGCGTCCAGTAACAGCGCCCACGACGGTGTCCGGAGGACGGCCACCGCCTGGCGCTCGGTGATGCCCACCACCAGCGTCTGCGGAAGCTTGCGGCTCACCCTGGCCTCCTTAATCCAGGGATGTGCTTCCAGACGATCGGTCAGCTTCTGCACGTCCACCGAGAAGATGGTCTCCCCCGGTTGCAGTCCCAACCGTTCGACCACCTCCTGGCGGGACAAGGTGATGGCCCCGACCACGGTCACCTCCCGGACTTGCAACCAGTCCGCGACGAGCGGGCTTGCCTCCCGGTACAGCCAGGTGGCGCCCCACCCGACAGAGACAACCATCGTCATGCAGACCGCCAGCCACCACATCCGTCGCAGCAGACCCAGCCCGCCTCGACGAGAGGCGGCACGACCGACGGACGCTCCCTGCCGCATCACCCGGTTGGGACGCGCGGCCGCCTTGTGTCCGCTCCACCACCTCATCGAGTGCTCCTCCGCATCCCCTTCCGATCCGTTGGTTCAACGCGCCTTCGAGTCAATGCGTCGTCGTTCCACCCCTCGCCATCGTGCCGCCACGTCCGAGAGCGGACTGGAGAATTCGTTCGGTCAGCGCATCGTAATCAATCCCGGCCTTGGCTGCTGCCATCGGCAAGAGGCTCGTTTCGGTCATGCCGGGCACCGTATTGATCTCCAACACGTACGGCCGGCCCCGCTGAGTGACGCGAAAATCCACCCGTGCGGCCCCCTCACATCCGATGATCTGGTAGGTGCGGATCGCCAGATCCTGCACCCGCTTGCCCACATCGGCAGGCAGCGGAGCCGGGCACAGGTAGCGCGTTCGCCCCTTCACGTACTTGGCCGTGTAATCGTAGAACCCACCCAGGGCCACGATCTCAACCGCCGGCAGGGCTCTGGGCCGCGGGGTTCCCCCGAGGACGGACACCGCGATCTCGCGTCCAGCGATGTAGGACTCCACCACCGCTTCCTGGTCATACTCGTGCGCCAGTCGGAGCGCCGCACGCCATTCGGAAGGCCGGCGGACGATCGTGACCCCGATCGTGGACCCTTGTGCGGCCGGCTTGACGACAACCGGCCATCGCAAGCCTGCAGGTGGAACGGTCGCCGGCCCCTTTCCCGGCCGTCCAGCCTGCACCACCGTCCCGGGCGGCACCGGGATGCCGTGACAGTCCAGCAGGGCTTTCGTGGTGACTTTGTGCATCGCGATCGCGCTGGCCCTGACGCCGGACCCTGTGTAGGGCATCCCGATGATCTCCAGGAGTCCCTGGATCGTGCCGTCCTCTCCGCCGGGGCCGTGCAGAGCCAGGAAGACGACCTGCACTTTGTTTGTCCGCAACTGCTGGTGGACCGACGCATCCACGTCGATCGCCACCGCCTGATAGCCGCGACGGAGCAGCGCGCGATGGACCGCTTGGCCGGTCCGTAACGAAATCTCCCGTTCGGCCGATCGTCCGCCCATCAACACCCCGATGCGCGCCCGCGTCAGTGGCATCTTCGTCGTTCGTATCTCACGGGCCGGTCTGTTTGGTCTGTTATGTCTGTTCAGTCTGTTCCGTCTGACCAAACAGACTTAAGAGACCGAACAGACCTAATAGACGAGCTAGATCCGGCTTCACGCTTCACCCGCGCTACGGTTGCCCGACAATCTTGAGCTCCAGCTCCAGGGTGATGCCGGCTTGTTCTTCCACGGTCCGGCCGACCTTCTTGATCAGGGCGATCACATCGGACGCCCGCGCTCGCCCCAGATTCACGATGAAGTTCGCGTGCTTCTCCGAGACCTGCGCGTCACCGATCCGCGCACCCTTGAGCCCCGCCGCCTCGATCAACCGCCCCGAGACCTCGTGCTCCGGATTCTTGAACACGCAGCCCGCGTTCGGTAGCGTCAGGGGCTGGGTATCCTTCCGGTACCGAAGGTATTCCTTGACGACGGTTTGAATTCTCTCCCGTGACGCCGACTTGAGCTGCAGCCACACCCCGACCACGATACCGCGAGGCAATCGGGCCCGCCGGTAGCTGAACTGAATCGCCGAGGCCGGACAATCGACGATGTGCCCCAGGGGGTCCACCATGCGCACCGCCTTCACGGCGTCCCTCATCTCGCCAAGCCGCGTCCCGGCGTTCATGACGACGCAGCCCGCCACCGTGCCCGGGATACCGGCTGCCCACTCGAGGCCTGCCAGGGACCGACTGATCGCATGCCGCATCAGGGTGGGCATCCCGATTCCGCCCTCGGCATAGACCACGCCATGCGGCTCATCCTGAATGGCGCTCAGTTTCGACAGGCTGACGACGACCCCTCGGATGCCTCGGTCCCGCACGAGGAGATTGGTGCCGCCGAGCACGAAGATCGGAACCTTGGCCGTCCGAGCCTGCCTGACCAGGCTGCACAGATCATCCACATCAGCAGGGACGACGAGCACGTCCGCCGGTCCTCCGATTCGGAACGAGGTGAAGTCCCGCAGCGGGGCCTTGAACCTGACCTCCCCTCGGATCCCGGAGACCACCGCGGTGAAATCGTGCGCATCACTCTCGCTCCCCTTCTTCCGTCGGTCCGCTGTGCGCTGGCGCCGGACGCCGTTGTGCCTGATGGTGGTCACGCGTGTAGACGCTCCAGGAGTTCGATCCCGGCCTTCCAGATATCCCCGGCACCGAGCGTGATCACCATATCGCCGGGTTGGAGAGCAGGCAGGACCCGCTCTGCCAGGGTTTCTTTCCGATCGACCCAGGTGACGCCCTGATGTCCTGCGGCCCGAATCGCCTCAGCCAGCTTCTCGCCCGACACGCCGGGGATGGCAGGCTCGCCGGCAGGATAAATCTCGGTGATGAACACGACCTCGGCCTGGTCGAATGCGTGCGCGAACTCGCTGACAAGGTCGCGGGTGCGCGTGTATCGGTGCGGCTGGAAGAGCACCACCAGACGCCGGCCCCATCCCTGCTTCGCGGCTGAGAGGGTGGCCCGGATCTCGGTGGGATGATGCCCGTAGTCATCCACGACCATGATCCCGCCCTTCTCCCCACGCAGATGAAAGCGCCGCTCGACGCCGGTAAACCCCGCGAGCCCTCTCCGGATCAGATCGACGGGCACGTCCAGCTCCATCCCCACCGCGATGGCGGCCAGCGCGTTCAAGACATTGTGGACGCCCGGCGTGGAGAGACGAAACGGCCCCAGACTCTTCCCGCGGTAAAAGGCCTTGAACTCCGATTCCCAGTGCTTGAGCATGATCTCGCTCGCTCGATAGTCCGGCGGCGGCGAGCCGGCCCGTTCCTGAAGCCCGTAGGTCTGATACCGTTTCACGACGCGGGGGAGGAGCCCCCGAATCCGGTCATCATCGGCGCAGAGCACCGCCAACCCGTAAAAGGGGATGCGGTTGATGAACTCTAGGAAGCTGTCCTGCAGCCGCTCCATCGTCCGGTAGTAGTCCAAATGTTCGCGGTCGATATTGGTCACCGCCACGATGGCCGGAGAGAGTCTCAGGAACGACCCGTCGCTCTCGTCCGCCTCCGCCACCAGCAAGTCCCCGCGTCCGAGGCGCGCGTGACTCCCGAGCGCGTTGACTTTCCCGCCGATCACGATCGTGGGATCCAGGCCGGCCTGCGCGAGGACTCCGGCCACCATGGAGGTCGTCGTGGTCTTGCCGTGAGCGCCTGCGATCGCGATCCCGTATTTCAAGCGCATGAGCTCGGCCAGCATCTCGGCGCGCGGGATCACCGGAATCACGTTGGCTTTGGCGGCCACCACTTCTGGATTGCTCTCTGGCACAGCCGACGACACCACGACCACCTGCGCGTTTCCTACGTTCGATGCCTGGTGTCCGATGAAGATCCGCCCGCCCAACTCTTCGAGGCGTCGAACGGTCTCCGAATCGTGCAGATCGGAGCCGGTGACCTTATATCCCAGGGTGAGCAGCACCTCGGCGATCCCGCTCATACCGGACCCCCCGATCCCCACCAGATGGATATGCTGGATCTTTCTGAACATCGTTCAACAGGCGCGAGGCTGTGCCCCCTCGCCCTTCGCCTTGCGCGCGACGAGTGCCTGGCATTCCCGGACCATCCGTTCCGCCGAGTCGACACGCCCCAGGACCCGACTTCGCGCCCCCATGGCGCGGAGCCGGCCAGGATCGCGCAGCAACGTCTCGATCGTCTGGGCCAGCTCAAGCCCGGTGAGGTTCTCCTGGGACAACACGACCGCCGCACCCCCGGACTCCATCACCTGCGCGTTGCGCTCTTGGTGTCGGTAGATCGCATGCGGCAACGGAATCAGAACCGCCGCCTTTCCGCAGGCGGTGAGCTCCGCCACGGTCACGGCGCCGGAGCGCGACACCACCAGGTCCGCCGAGCGCAAGGCCCGCGGCATATCGAACACAAACGGCACCACCTCGCTCCTGAACCCGGCCGCCTCATAGGCCGCTTTGACAACATCGTGGTCGGCCTCACCGGTCTGGTGAATCACGGACACGCTCGCTCGCAGAGCGCCCAAATGCGGCAATGCCGCCAGCATCGCGGCGTTAATCGCATGCGCGCCCTGGCTGCCGCCGAATATCAGCAAGGTCCTGTTCGCGCCCCCGGCGGCCCGGGCCGCGACTTCGGGAAGGCCGGGCGAGACGGCCTGAGCCGGCTCCAGAAACGCCCGTCGGATGGGGGTCCCGACCACCCGAACCTTCGAGGGAGTGAAGTGTCTGCCCGCCGCTTCGAAGGCCACGAATATGATGTCTGCGAGTGGCCCCAGTACCCTGTTGGCCATACCCGGATACGCATTCGGCTCCAGGATCACCCGGCGGATGCCCAGCAGGGATGCGGCCACCAGCACGGGCGGACTGCTATAGCCTCCGACCCCGATCACGAGATCCGCCTGCCGCGTTCTGAGGATCCTGAGCGACTGGTACAGGCCGACCGGAAGCGCCAGCAGCGCCGCGGCGGCTCTCAGCATCCCGAGTCCCATGACCGGCCACGCGAGGATTTTCTCCAGCTCGAAGCCCTCGTGCGTGAGCACTTTCCTCTCGAGCTCGCGCGAGGTCCCCACGAACAGGACGGTCGTCTTCGGATCCTGGCGAAGGAACTCCCGAGCCAGCGCCACCGCCGGGTACAGATGGCCACCGGTACCGCCGGCCGCGATCACAACCGTCATGGGACCCGGATCCCATCGCCGCACCCGATGGTCTGCCGACCGCCACGACGGTCGCGTGAAATGCTCAGGAGGATGCCGATCCCCAGCAGGCTCGTGACCAGCGACGATCCCCCGTAACTGACCAACGGAAGGGTCAATCCCTTCGTCGGCAATAACCCCGTCACCACGCCGGCGTTGAGCAACACCTGGACCCCGATGAGCAGGGCAATCCCGAGCGCCAGATACCGGCCGAACGGTCCTCGCGCGCGCCCCGCGATTTGAAACCCCTTGAGCACGAGGATCGCGAAGAGCACCATGATCGTGACCGTCCCCACCAGACCAAGCTCTTCGCCGGCCAGCGCCAGTACAAAATCCGTGTGAGCCTCCGGCAGAAAAAACAGCTTCTGCTTGCCTTCGCCCAGCCCGACTCCGAACAGACCCCCGCTGCCGAACGCCAGGTACGACTGGGTCACTTGAAAGCCGGCGTCCGTCGGGTCTTTCCAAGGTTCCAGGAAGGTCATGAGGCGCTGACGACGGTAGCTCGAACCGAGAATGAGCGCCGCCCCGACGGGCAGCGCAAGCAGGACCAGCCCGGCCAAATGCGTGAGCCGGGCCCCACCCAGGAACAGCAGGCCGAGGGTCGCCAGTCCGATCACCACCACCGTCCCCAGATCCGGCTGCAACATCAATAAGCCCCCGAGCAGCCCCACGACCAGGACCGGCAGGAGCACGCCGGTCGTGCCTTCCGTCACCTGCCCCTCTCTCTTGGCGAGGTACCTCGCCAGGATGAGCACCACCGCGAGCTTCGCCACCTCAGCCGGCTGTAACGAAATCGGCCCCAGCCGGAGCCACCGGCGCGCTCCCTTGGCCACGACGCCCAGCGAGGGCAGCAGGACCGCGATCAGCAGCACCGTCGTCACGGCCAGGATCGGCAGGGCGAGTTGGCGCCAGACCTCGTAATCGAGGCGGGAGGCGACATGGAGCAGCACGAACCCGAGCGCCAACCACGCCCCCTGACGTTTGAGAAAATAGATCGAGTCGTGGAACCGGTTTCCGGCCACCACCGCACTGGCACTGTAGACCATCACCAAGCCGATCAGTGCCAGCACGACCGCGACCGCCAGGACGCTGCCGTCGCTCCCGCTCCGCTTGCGCCCCCGGTCGTCTGAGGAAGGCCAGGGCAGCGCCAGCGTCCCCGCCTCGAGCCCCCTGCGCGCCATTCGTCCGTTCCTATGCAAATAGCTAGTAGCTGATAGCGAGCAGCTAGTGGCTGCCTGCAGCAAGTAGCTAACAGCGAGTAGCTAATAGCACTGGAGCCAATCGGTGGTCGCTCTTCATAGCTGTTCGCTTTTCGCTATTTTCTATTAGCTGCTAGCTATTCGCTGCTTGTTATTGGCTATTCGCTGCCGGTTACGGGAGCGCCTTCACCAGCGCCTTGAACTGCCGGCCCCGGTCTTGATAGTCCATGAACATGTCGAAGCTGGCACAGGCCGGTGACAGCAGCACGACATCTCCGGGTGAGGCCTGACGGACCGCCAACTCGACCGCGTCCCTGAGCGTGCCGGCGTGGCTGATGCGATCGAAGGAGCCCATGGCTTCCTGGAGGCGCGCCGCCGCTTCACCGATCAGAATCAGCCGCTTCACCCGCCGACGCACCGGTTCTTGCAGCTTGGTGAAATCGCCCCCCTTGTCACGTCCCCCCGCGATCAGGAAGATCGACTCCTCCAGGCTTTCCAGCGCTCTGAGGGTGGCGTCCACATTCGTGCCCTTGGAGTCATTCACAAACCGCACCCCCCGCCGCTCGCCCACCGTCTCCAACGCGTGTTCGATGCCGGGAAACGTCTGCAAGACCCGGCGTATGACTTCGGGGCGGCACCCGCAGACCCGGCCGATGGTGACCGCGGTCAGTGCGTTCGCGAGATTGTGAGACCCGGGAATTCGAATGTCGGCCCGCCGACACACTTCCTCCTCGCGTCCCCCGATGATTGTCATGACACGGTCTCCATCCAGATAGGCTCCCTCCGAGACCCGGCCCGTCCGGCTGAATCCCAGGGCCCTGGCGCGCAGGCCCTTGCGCAGGCCGGCAACCCGTTCGTCGTCCAGGTTCAGCAGCGCGAAGTCCTTGCCCGTTTGGTTCTCGAAAATCCTGGCCTTGGCCAGGGCATAGCTGTCCACCGACGGGTAGCGATCCAGATGATCCGGCGTGATGTTCAATACCGCCGCGATCCACGGATGGAATCGCTCGATCGTCTCGAGCTGAAAGCTGGAGACCTCCACAACGAGATAGTCATAGACCGCAGAGGGGGCGTTCCGGGTCCGGCTCCCCGCCCGGTAGGTCGCGAGCGCCGCTTCGCACAGCGGCGTACCGAGGTTGCCGCCCGTGAAGACCCGCCGGCCGCTCTGTTCCAGGATGAGCCCCACCAGCGTCACCGTGGTGCTCTTGCCGTTCGTGCCGGTGATGGCGATGACCGGCGCGCTCAAGAAACCGGACGCCAACTCCAGTTCGCCGATGACCCGCACGCCCCGCCGCCGGGCCGCTTGCAGCGACTCCATGCGGGACGGAACGCCGGGGCTGATCACCACCACGTCGGCCTCCTCGAGCGCCGACTCGTAGCCGGCTCCTACCTTCACCGCCAGGGTTCCCCGTTCCAGACGCGACAGCGCCTCCGCCAACGACGCTTCCTCTTTGCTATCCGCGACCGTGACGCGCGCTCCGACGGCTTGGAGCAACCGCGCCGCCGCCACTCCGCTCCTGGCCAACCCAACCACGGTGACCTTCTTCCCTTTCAGATCCGCCTCCACCACCGACTCCCCCACTGGTGCGAAAGCAGGCCTTCTGCGGTACGCTACCAACTCCCCCGTCCATCGTAAGGGATGGCTGTACTGTCCCCTACTGCGCGCATCATCGACCCGTTGCACTTCAAGAGCAACGGGTCCCCGGCACAGTTCGATCGTGCGCGCTCTGCGAGCACGGGGGACAGTGCAGCCGTCCCTCCTGATCAAGGGCATTTCTCCCACCCGACACAGCCCGCTCACCGCAGTTTCAACGTGCTCAGACTCAGCAGCGCCAACAAGATCGCAATAATCCAGAGTCGCACCACGACCTTCGGCTCCTCCCATCCCTTCATTTCAAAATGATGGTGGATGGGGGCCATCAGGAAGATCCGTTTCCCCCGCGATTTGTACGACGCCACCTGGAAGATGACCGAAATCGCCTCGATGACGAACACCCCGCCGACCAACAGCAGCAGCAACTCGTGCTTGCTGACCACGGCGACGGTCCCCAGCGCCGCGCCCAGCGGTAGGGAGCCCACGTCGCCCATGAATACCGAGGCGGGGTAGGTGTTGAACCAGAGGAACCCGAGGCTGGACCCAAAGATCGCCGCCGTGAACACCGAGAGCTCTCCTGCCCCCGGGATATAGGGGATCAGCAGGTATTCAGACGTAATACTGTTCCCGACCACGTAGGCCACGATGGTGTACGCCAGGGCCGCGATCATCACGGGGCCCACCGCCAACCCATCGAGGCCGTCCGTCAGGTTGACCGCGTTCGAGGCGCCGACGATGACCAGGATTGCGAACGGAATGTAGAACAGGCCCAGATCCGGCGTGAAATTCTTGAAAAAGGGTACGCTGAGTTTGGTGGAGTAGCCGGGCAAAAAATAAAAAAACAGGCCGATGCCAAGCGCCACCAGGCCTTGCGCGAGGATTTTCTGCGAGGCCGACAGCCCTTTGGGTTGGTTACGCGCAACTTTCAAGTAGTCGTCCACAAACCCCACCAGCCCGAACCCGATGGTGGCCAAAATCGCCAGCCACACATACCGATTGGTGACATCCGCCCAGAGCATGGTGGAGAGGAGAACCGCGAACAGGATCAGGAGCCCGCCCATCGTCGGCGTGCCGGTCTTGGCGAGATGGCGGCTGGGACCATCATCCCGAACCTGTTGCCCCAGCCCCATCTCCTGAAGCTTCCGGATCAGCATCGGGGTCAGCACAAACGCCAGCAGAAACGCCGTCACCGCCGCGTAGATGATGCGGAAACTCAGGTATCGGAAGACGTTCAGGAAGGAGAACTCGGTGTGGAGCGGATAGAGCCAGAGGTACAGCATCAGTCAGTTCCCTCTATTGGCCAATAGCGAGCAGCTTATAGCGAATAGCCGGAGACTGCTTCCGGAGGCTATTGGCTATTCGCTACTCGCTTTCTCTCTGTCAGCGCCTCGATCACCCGCTCCATCCGCATCCCGCGGGAACCCTTCACCAGGATCACATCACCCGCGTCCATCATCGTGGTGAGGGTCGCGGCCGCAGCCAGAGCGTCCGGCGCCTCCCGGACGCGATCAGGGGCCATGCCGGCCTCGCGCGCCCCGTCCGCGAAGCCATGTCCGAGCATCCCACACGCGATGAGGTATCCCACGCCACGCTCGGCCAGGTACGCCCCCACCTCGCGGTGGAGAGCCGGGGATTCCGGGCCCAGCTCCAGCATATCGCCCAACACAGCAATCGTGCGGCCGCCGACGCCTAAGTGCATCAACAGATCAACGGCGGCCTTCATCGAGGCCGGATTGGCGTTGTAGCAATCGTTGATGATCCGGAGGTCTCCCCACCGGCGCACCTGTGACCGCATCGTGGCCGGCCTGAAGTGGGCCAAGCCCCGGGCGATCACCGCGCCGCTCAGCGCCAAGCAATGTCCGACCGCCGCCGCGGCCAGGGCATTGGACAGATTGTGGGCTCCGTGCGCCCGCAAGATCACACGCGCGCGGCGTGTCCGGCCGGGAAGCGTCAACCGGAACGCCGTGCCGCGGCGCGGATCGGCCACCACCTCGGTGGCGCGGACCTCCGCGCTTCGGGACAGCCCGAACGACACCACCCGACAGCGGGTTCTCGAGGCGAGATACCCGAAATGGGCATCATCCGCATTCAGCACGGCCGCGCCGTCCGGCGGCAGCAGGTCGAGCAATTCGCCCTTGGCCCGGGCGGAGGCCTCCACGGTGCCGAAGAATTCCAGGTGGTCCGGCCCGATGTTGGTGATGAGGCCGATCGTCGGGCGGGCGACCTCGCCAAGCCGGGTGGTTTGTCCCTGGTGATCGACGCCCATCTCCACTACGGCCGCCTGATGACGCGGGCGCAGCCCGAGTAACGTCTGGGGAACCCCGATGCGGTTGTTCAAATTGCCCTCGGTTTTGAGGACGGTCCACCGCTCAGACAACACGTGGGCCACCATGTCCTTCGTGGTGGTCTTGCCGTTGCTGCCGGTGACCGCCACGACCGGTATCCGAAACCCTCGACGGTGGTGGGCGGCCAATTGCTGATAGGCCAGGAGGGTATCCGGCACGGCCAGCAGCACGGGCCTGCCGGACGCCTGCGATTTCGCGACCGAGGTGATCCCGGATCGGTTTTCCACCACGACGCCGATCGCGCCACGCTGCCACGCCGCCTCCACGAACTGGTGGCCGTCAAAGCGCTCCCCCTTGAGCGCGACAAAGAGATCTCCGGGTCGCACGTCGCGCGAATCCGTGCAGACCCGCCGGATTCCGACCCGTGGCCTCCGCTGGTCTAGGCCTGACCATACTTTGGCGCCGGTAATCTCCACCACCTCCCCGACTGTGAAGAGCGACATGGCCTCAAACCAGCGGCGCCCAGCCGACCGCGCGCGCCCCCGATCGGTCCTGCGCGGTCTTCACCACATACCCTGCGTCATGGACCGCCCTTCCGGATGGCCTCGCACGCCACCTCACGATCGTCGAAATGCACGCGAGTGCCACCGATGATCTGGTAATCCTCGTGGCCTTTGCCGGCGATGAGGACCATGTCCCCGGGCTTCGCCTCCCGGACGGCCGCTTCGATGGCCTGACGGCGATCGGCCACCACCCGGTACCGGCCCCGTGCGGGATCCAGCGCCTCCCGAAGGCCCGCTTCCACTTCCGCGATGATGGCCATCGGGTCCTCGCTGCGCGGGTTGTCCGAGGTCAGAAAGACCAGATCACTCTGCTGCGCGGCGACTCGGCCCATTCGAGGCCGTTTGCCCCGATCACGGTCTCCTCCACACCCGAACACCGTGATGATCCGTCCCGTCTTCAGGGCTTGTGCGGTGGCCAGCAGGCGCGCGAGCGCATCCTCCGTATGGGCATAGTCCACCACCACGGTAAAGCCTTGCCCGGCCTCGACCCGCTCGAACCGTCCCGGAACATTCACGACCGACCGGATCCCTTCGCGGATGGCGTCCGGTGACACCTGCTCATGCAACCCCACTCCGACCGCAGCGAGCATGTTGTACACGTTGTGTTCGCCCACCAATCGGCTCTCGACCGGGAACCGGCCAGACGGAGTCACAGCCGTGAAGCTCGTCCCTGCCAGCGACAGACGTACGTCCGCGGCCTGAATGTCCGACTGCTTCTGAATGGAATAGGTCCATACCGGAACCCGGCTCGCCCCGCAGACGTGGTGGCCTCGGGGATCATCCACATTCACGATGGCGCGCTTGGGACGGGACTTGTTCCCCGCAAGCGTCAGACCGGTGAACAGGCGCAACTTCGCCTTGAAGTAGTCCTCCATGTCGACATGGAAATCCAGGTGGTCCTGGGTCAGGTTGGTGTAGACCGCCACGTCGAATTCACAGCCGGCGGTGCGGTCCAACGCCAGCGCGTGCGACGAGACCTCCATCACCGTCGAGTCCAGACCGGCCTCCACCATGCGGGCCAACAGGCCCTGCAGCTCCACAGCCCCCGGCGTCGTATGCGGAGCGGGCAGCCGCTCCGGTCCGATATGGTACGCGACCGTGCCGATGACGCCGACCCGGCGGCCGGCCGCTTCCAGCACCGACTGACACAGATAGGTCACGGTCGTCTTTCCGTTCGTCCCGGTCACGCCGATCAGCCTGAGGCGGGAGGAGGGATCCTGCCGAAGCCGACTCGCCAGCAGCCCCAGTGCCCGCCGCGAATCGGGGACCCGGATCATGGGGATCGGCAGACCGGTCGGCAACCGGTCCTGCAGGACCAGCGCGGTGGCGCCAGCGGCCACGGCATCCCGGACGAACGCATGGCCATCGACTCGCCCGCCCTTCACCGCCACGAACACGCTGCCCGGTTTCACGCCACGAGAGTCATCGGTCAAGTCGGTGACCTCCACATTCGGACTTCCATACCGCTCAGTCGCCTGCAGCGGGGCGATCAGTTCAGCAAAGGTCATTGCGCCGCCAGGGCCAGCTTGACCGGCTCCCGGGGGGACACTCGGAGATAGGGGAGCGCCTGTTCAGCCACTCGTCGGAACACGGGCGCCGCGACGACGCCTCCCCAGGCCTCGTCCTGCGGCTCGTCGATCACCACCAGAATCGCCAGGCGAGGGTCCTCGGCAGGAACGTAGCCCACGAAAGACCCCACAAACTGGGTGGGGGAGTATCCCCCGGTTTCGGGATCAATCTTCTGCGCGGTTCCGGTTTTTCCGGCCACTCTGTACCCTGGGATCGCGGCCCGGCTGCCGGTGCCCACAACGACGACGCCCTCTAGGATCGCGCCGAGAGCCTGCGCCGTCTCGGGTGCAATCGGCCGACGTCGGACCTGCGGAACGGCTTGGAAGACCAGTTGGCCGCTTCCATCCCGAATTTCCGACACCACGAACGGTTTCATCAGCCATCCACCGTTGGCGATGGCCGAGACCGCGGTGATCAACTGCAGCGGCGTGACGCCGATCTCTTGCCCGATCGCAATCGACGCCAGCGACCGCCGGCCGTAGTCCCGCGGTTCCTTCACCAGGCCTGCCGCCTCGCCCGGCAGATCGATTTCGGCCCGTTCGCCGAACCCGAACGCCGTAAGGAAGCGATGCAAGCGCGTCTCGCCGAGGGACAAAGCGGCCTTGACCGCCCCGATATTGCTGGATCGTTGGATCACCTGAGCAAAGGTCATCCAGCCGGACTTGTCGTGGTCATGAATGACCGTGTTGGCCACTACCATCCGACCTTGCTCTCCATAGATCAACGTCCCGGGCGCCAGGACCTTTTCCTCGAGCGCGGCGGCCGCCACGAAGATCTTCATCGTTGAGCCGGGCTCAAAGGCGTCCGTCAGGGCGCGGTTGCGCCAGCGGTCGGCGGAGATGGCCCGCACCGCATTCGGGTCGAACCTGGGGCTGACGGCCATCGCCAGGATCGCGCCGGTACGGGGCTCCATGACAATGACGATTCCGCCCTTCGCATGGCTTGCCGCAACTGCTTCTTCCAGTTCTTTCTCCGCAATGTACTGGATCACCTCGTCGGCAGTGAGGGTGACGCTGTGACCTGGCGCCGGGCCCAGGTCATTCGGTCCCTTCGGAAAAACCGTTCGGCCAAGCGCATCACGCTGCAGGACGACACTCTGCTTGGCGCCGCGAAGATACGGCTCGTAGCGCCGCTCGATGCCCTCCAAGCCCTGGCCATCCATCCCCGCAAAGCCAAGCACATGGGACATCAACGGCCCCTTGGGGTAGAAACGCCGCCCTTCCATCACCACCCCGATGCCCTCCAGGGCCATCCGTTCCAGTCTTCGCCCCTGCTCGGGCTCCAGTTTCCGCGCGATCCAGACGAAGCTTCGCTCCTGCCTGAGTTTTTTCTCGATCTCGCTTGCCTGGACGTGCAGGAGCCGGCCCAAGTCGCGTGCCACCCGTGAGGGATTCCCGGCCGACGCCGGGACCCCGAAGACCGATGGGACTTCCATGTTCATGGCCAAGACTTTTCCGCGACGATCGTAGATCGCCCCTCGTTCTCCCTCGATCGTCACGGCCTTCCGGTGCTGCCGGTCCGCCTTCAGCGTCAGTTCGGCCGCTTGCAGGACTTGCAGGCTGAAGAGCCTGAACAGGACAGCCGCAAAGCCAACCATCAGCACCAACGCAGCGACGATCCGGCGACGACGATACGGGTCAGCACCCGTCATGGCAGCTTGTCCCCCGATTCGTTTCTGGCCAACCTGAATTCCGGCGTGCCCGGACCTGGAGCCGCGGGAGCTGCAGGGGGTACCCGCACCAGGATCACCTGTCCCTGGCGCGGCGGGACCATCGCCAGTTGTTCGCTGGCCGCCCGCGCGATCCTCTCCGGGGAGGTCAAGGTCAATACTTTCACACGCAACTCATCGCGCTCACGCTGCAACGTGATCTTCTTCGACTTCAGTCGCTCGATCTGATAACCGACGCGGATGATTTCCACCCGTTCCCACACGAACAGCAACAGCAGCGCGATCACGGCCACGGCGGCGAGCGTTTTCATGGACACCTCCTGTGAGGCAGGCGCTCAGCCACCCGCAGTTTGGCGCTGCGGGCGCGCGGATTCTCCCGCCGTTCCTGCTCCGAGGGGACACAGGGTTTCTTGGTCAATGTGGCCAGGCAGGGCTCCTGGCCGTGCGACAGCGCCCGGAAGGTTTGCTTGGCGATGCGGTCTTCGAGGGAATGAAAGGAAATGACGCACAGCCGTCCACCGGGCACCAGCACGTCGGCCGCATCTCGAAACGACTCTTCCAGAACCTCGAGTTCATGGTTCACGGCGATTCGCAAGGCTTGAAAGGTGCGTGTCGCATAGTGAAGACGTCCGTGGCGGTAGAAGACCGGCACCGCATCCCTGATTAGAGAGACCAGGTCAAACGTGGTCTGCAGAGGGCGACGAGCTCGCGCCCGGACCACCGCGCGCGCGATCCGGCGCGAATACCGTTCCTCCCCGAACTGGTACAGCAAGTCGGCCAACTCCGTCTCGCCGAGCTGATTGAGAAGCTCGGCCGCGGTTCGGTCGCCACGCCGATCCATGCGCATATCAAGCGGGCCGTCGGCGAGAAAACTGAACCCCCGATCGGGCCGGTCCAGCTGAGCCGACGACACTCCAAGGTCAAACACTACGCCGTCCACCTCCGACAGGCCTACCGACCTCAGGTGCTGTTTCAGTTCCCGAAAATTGCCTCGAATCAGGCGCGCGCGGCCTGCATACGGCTCGAGGCGGTTGCGGGCCGCAGCTATCGCCTCTTCGTCTTGATCAATTCCAATTACCGATCCGTCAGGCCCGGTGAGATCCAGAATGGATGAGGCCAGTCCACCCTGCCCCACGGTGCAATCCAGGTATCGTCCGCCGGGCCGATAGGCCAGCCAGGACAAGACTTCCTTTACTAAAACGGGGACATGGGAATTCTGGTTGGGCCGCTTCGATGGCCCATTAACATCCACTTCGTCCCACTTTTTGGCAGCAGTATACATCGCCGAGAAGGCTTGTCAACTAAAATCTTTTGTTCTTAACAAGATAGAGGGCTTTGTTAAATTTCTGACCGGCCAAATAACGGTTTACGGACAGGTCGGTCCCTGCCGGGTCCTCAAGTAAGGACCCCGATCGAAACCGACTGGATAAATTGTGTGTTCCGGTAATCATGTTCGCGACCCCGCCCAACAGGGACATCGCGCCAAAGAGAAGATCTCTAGCGGGATTGCAACAGGATGCTCAAAAAGGCCAACGTTCTCACCCGCCCGACCCCGGCGCGCCGAGACGCGCCCTATCCCAGGCGCGGCCGCATATCAATCCATTTCCGGGGTGGCTGGGATGATCCCAACTGCTCGAGTGCATCGAGAGCACCATCTAATCTAGCTGCTGTTCTTCGGGCAGGTGGCCTGGCCGCCTCAGACTGCGCGCGTCATCACCCGTTGCAATCTGAAAAGCAACGGGTACCCGGCACACCATCCACCTCATTTACTCAGGGGGGCGGGCGGCTGGGCTGGCCTTCACTGCGCGCGTCCACCGAGCACTCCATCCGCCTCGGCCCGGAACGAATCAATCCTGAGTGCGCGGTGCGCGAGCACAACGGGCAGCCCTGCCGCCCCGCCCCTCTTTCCTGTGTGCGCGACGCGCGA
>MNDM01000044.1 GCA_001914955.1 Nitrospirae bacterium 13_2_20CM_2_62_8
TCTTGTCGAACCTCACATCTGGAACGACATACTTCTGCCTAAGCAACTTGCCGTGCCGGTAAATAAAGCTGATGATGTCGTCATTGACGCCGAACAGTAACGAGGGATACTCCACCGGCAACTCAAGAAGGGTTTTCAGCAGCACTTCTGCGAACTCAGTCTGGCCGAGCTGACTGAGAATTCCGCGGCCAATCTGTCTGTAACCTGAAAGATATTTCGAAAACCGCGCGAGGCTGATGCTCCTGTCGTGGACCACCCATACGTCTCCACCGGCAACTGATGCAGATCGCAGGATTCCCAGTCCTTGGGTATGGTCGCCTATGACGACTGTCGCTGGTTTGCGCATGCAGCCTCGGCGAAGATCGGTGAACAGTCCGAAGAATGCGGGTCTGTCATGGAGCTACTGTTCGAGCGCAGCGATAATCGTCTTGCCCGCATAGACCTGCTCTCCCGGCCGCACTCTAAACGAAATGCGCTCGTAGGGAATGAATAGATCCGTCTGCGAACCGCGCTCGATGAATGATATCTTGTCGCCTTTCCTGACTTGCTGGCCCTCCTGAAAGAAGCGGATGATTTTATTCACAAACCGGTCTGCGATAAGGATCAGGAAACACACCATCTTTCCGTTCTGAATCTGCATGGTCATTCGTTCGTTTTCGAGGTGGAATGGCGCAGCGAACATATCGACAGCTTTCCTCAGGAGGGTGAAATTCACATACTCCCAGAGGTCAACCATCGGAAGATTCGTGCCCGTCCGGTGGTAATGCAGAGTTCTGATCTCGCCGTCGATGGGAGCGCGATTATAATGAACGTCGAATGGGGTCATATAAATGCCCAACAACCATCCTTGCGCGTCCTTCATCTCCGTCTTGGTGAGCTCACTGATCCTGATCTTCTTTCCTTTCTTATCGGAAGTTACTTCACCAGCCTTCACCGGATAGAGGTACATGAGCCGGCCATCGGCAGGGGACAATATCAGGTTGTCCCCATGAGGAATGCGGCGCTCGGGATCACGGAAAAAAAATACGTTTCGAAACCACCAAAGCCAGATGCATCCGCCCAGGAAAATCGGGAGCCAGGCGAACACAGCTACTTGCCAGAGTTCAAACCCGAACTGAGTGCCAACAAAATATGCAAGAATGCAGGCAATAGTTTGCAATACAGATAGCTTCTTCATAGCACCTTCGTGAGATCAAAAGCGGTGTTCAATTCCAACGAACCTTGCAACCGATTCAGCGCCGCGCGTGGGCCCCAAAGTCACAGCCAAGATGAAATACGCGGGGCCTCAGGCGGGTCAAGTCCTAAGTTCGATGTCAAATCCGGCATCATTCCACCGTGAAGCTCCTGCTAGGTTACATGGCTGGTCCAGTCGCAGCCCCGCAGGACGCCGAGATGCGGCGCTGCCCCCCGGCCCGCGTTAACCGGCACCCTTCCCCGAGATGACAGCCGCTGGCGTGGCGAGGAGGATCTTGATGTCGGTCCAGAGGGAGCGCCTCCTGGCGTACCGGAGGTCGAGGCGCACCATCTCGTCGAAGGTCGTGCGGCTGCGCCCGGCCACCTGCCAGAGTCCTGTGAGCCCCGGCTTGGCCTCCAGGAGCCGGCGGCGATGCCAGGGCTTGTACAGCTTGAGCTCATATAGAAGCGGAGGCCGGGGCCCGACCAGCGACATGTTTCCTCGCAGCACGTTCCACAGTTGAGGTAGCTCGTCGAGGCTCGCCTTGCGAAGAATGCGTCCAACCGGCGTGATCCGTGGATCGTTGGTGAGTTTGAAGAGCCCGTTCTCGCCCCGTTCGTGAACCTGGCCACCCGCCTTGATGAACCGGATGACGAACTCGTGATGGAGCCTGTAATCAGCGTCCCAATACATCGTTCGAAACTTCAGTATCGTGAAGGGCTTCATCATCTGCCCGACTCGTACCTGTCTAAAGAGGACCGGACCCCGAGACGTTGACTTTATTAGGATGGCGATCAGCAGAAGAATAGGTGAAAGTACCGCCAGGAGAGTCAGACTGCCGATGATATCCAGCTTCCGCTTGATCGGGTCGTAGGGGGTACTCCGTTCCTTACAGGAACGTAGCTCCCGGTAGAGGAACGCATCAACCGGCCGAAATGGGTCCACTCCTACGCGCTTCGGCTCGGGATAGACGTGGACTCGGATCGAAAGCCTGGCGACTGTTTCCACATCCAAGCGTCTAGCGAGCTCTCGACGGACTCGAATTTCGAGCCTTTCGCACGCGTTGACCGGATCAGATGCGCAGATTTCGGGCACGATGAGTCCGATTACAGCCCGCCACTCGAGCCATCCAAGGACGTCCATCTCACGCTTGGCTGCCGCCAATGCTTCGACGAGAGTCTCCGAAGTCGTCGAAGAATCAGCGTCCATGCCATCGTCCATGTCGAGCAGCAGGAAAACGAATGACTGATTAGATCGATCCGAGCGTTTTCGCTCCCTGATCAAGACCTGCCTGAAGAGGTCTTCGTTGATGACGTGCGGACGGCTCCTCCCATCTTCTTGATCACAGGCCCGTGTTCTCATGCGTTCCGGGTGGTGAGGTGTGATCATGGGCCAAACGCACGAACACGGCGGGACGCGACCAGAGAGCGCCCGCTTGACATCCGGTCAATGCGATGAGGCATAAACGATCTCTTTACGGCGCTTGAGGGACTCTTCGGCTGCCTCCAGCATCCTCACCACGCGCAGGCCAGCACGTCCGTCGTTGAAAGGCCTCTTTCCCTCGGCCACACAGTCCAAAAAGTAGCGGGTTTCGAGCTGCAGCGCCTCAGTCTCTTCCACCTTGGGCGCCCACATGTCCCCGCTCCGGTAGCTCACCAGAAGCTGATGAACTCCTTGCTCTGTTCCGACCTCGACGCCCTTGTCGTATATCTTGATTTTTTCGGCGGGCTCGAGATCATTCCACACCAGCATCCTCCGCTGCCCGCCGACCAAGGTCGTACGCACCTTTACGGGTGACAGCCAATTGACGTTGATGTGGGCGATCACACTGTTGGGGAAGTACAGAGTCATATAGCCCACGTCCTCGAGGCCGTTCAAGTGCGCTCCGGCGGTTGCCACTACCATTTCCGGCTCGAGGCCGATCAGATAGTCCATGATGGATAGATCGTGGGGCGCGAGGTCCCAGATGACGTTGACGTCGTGCTGAAAGAGCCCCAGGTTGACTCGAGTCGAATCGTAGTAGTAGAGCGGCCCCAACGCCCCCCCATCGACCAGTTCCTTGATCTTGCGCACGGCACCGGTGAAGAGGAAGGTGTGATCCACCATGACCACTAAGTTTTTGCGATCGGCGAGCTCGATCAGCTCTTCAGCCTGGGCTGAAGTAGCTGTAAAGGGCTTCTCCACGAACACGTGTTTCCCATTCTCGAGCGCCTTCTTCGCAAGATCGTAGTGCGTTGAGACCGGAGTGACGATGGCCACAGCGTCGATCTCGGGCGAGCCCGTGACTTCATCCAGATCGGAAGTCGCGTACACGGCGGGATGGAGGCTCAACGCCCGAGCCAAAGCCTTGGGATTCTTGTCGCAAATGGCTGCCACCCGGCAGCCGGGTTGGCTTGAGAAGTTGCGTAGAATATTCGGACCCCAGTAGCCGTATCCGATGACACCAAGCTTAAGCATTAGATTCCTCCTTAGATCAGCTCAGCCCCGACACGAAGGGGCCAAGGAGCAAGACGACAGCCCCAACGGTCAGGACGATCGCGCGTTTAACAGACAGTGCACATCTGTGGAACAGGGACCAACGGGTCACGTCGGGGTAGAAAACCAAGTGGAAGCCATCACCCGAATCGATCCCCTCAAGCTCGGGGTGTTGATAGATGCGCACCCGGAGCCGACGGACAA
This sequence comes from Nitrospirae bacterium 13_2_20CM_2_62_8, assembly GCA_001914955.1. Lineage (GTDB taxonomy): Bacteria > Nitrospirota > Nitrospiria > Nitrospirales > Nitrospiraceae > 40CM-3-62-11. Next base: position 3,854 of record MNDM01000044.1, read on the forward strand.
CGCCTGAGGGAAGGCGTTCGTAAAGCCCTTCAGTGACTCTTTGACCAATCAGGGGGGAGACTTCCGTCTGGCGCCCATCCCCGATCTCGGTCAGCACGGCTCCAGCAACACGCTCCTCGCGGTACCAGCCCACAAGGTCAGTCTCGCGGAGGCAGAGCCATAAATTCGAGAAGAGGTTGCTGGCCACCACGGAGTCGATGCGCGCACTTAATCCTTCCTGCTCCTTCAGATCCACCAGGAGAAGCAGGAAAGGGCAGCCAGAGCGTTCAGAGCGTTTTCGCTCACTCGCCAAGAAGTACCGGAACGCCTCCTCGTTGTAAGCCTGGCCCAACCGACCCTCCAGGGCAACGCCGGGTAAGCACCGATCTGATTCCGCCCGCATGTCTGACACCACTCCCCCTAGGCTTGTGAAGGCGGTAGCCGGGAGACCTCGCAGGTCAGGCTCAACCGGTACCGGCGCTGGGACAATGTGGATGGGTTAAGAGGACAACGCTCTCATCAGCACCGTCGCGAGCATTCCCGCGTCTCTCGCGCCGATCCGAGAATGGGTGGGTAGGTTGATCAAATGCTGTGCCGCCTGCTCGGCGCGTGGACAGGAACCAGGCTCGTACCCCGCGACGTCGGGCGACTCCGCCTCCTCGAGCACGGAAGTGAACCAGGTGCCGAGCACGGCATGGCGGGCGAGCGCGCGAATCACCTTGGGTCGATCTTCCACCCACACGGGGTATCGAACGAAAGCTGGCTCGGCCTTGGCCGGAGCCTGAGGGAGTCGGAGTCCGCAACCTGAGAGGTGGGCTTGGTAGACGTTCGCGACAAGTTCCCGATGCTCCAGGTTCTGGTCCAGGTTGCTGAGCTGGCAGAGACCGACAGCAGCCTGACCGTTACTCAGACGCCGTTCGTAGTCCATGGGCCGGTGACCCTTCCGCTCCTCCAACGTCGTTGGACCGGGCAGTGGATTGCGGCGTCCCAATCTCTCGTGGGCGATGCGCGCAAACCGGTGGACGTGCGGCTGGGTCAGCAAGTAGTAGACGACGAGTTTCATCAGATATTGCGCGGAGAGCCACCTGCGGGGCCAACTGCAGGAAGCCTGAAAGGCCCGCGTACGGGAAGCCAGGGTTGGGTCGTTCGTTACCGCCATGCCGCCCATCACTGTAGAGATCGTCTTGGTCTCCTCAGTACTGAAGATCGCCGCGTGGCCAAACATGCCCGCCTGTCTCCCATCGTACCGAGCGCCCAGGGCATGCACACAGTCTTCGATCACCAGGAGATTGTGGCGACGTGCAAAGAGGAGCGCGGCGTCCATGTCCACGGGGATGCCAAACGTGTGCTGCAACAGGAGAACGCGCGAACGCGGCGTGATGCGACGCTCTGCATCTGCCAGATCGATGTTGTAGTCCTCCCAGCGGCAGTCCACGTAGACGGGCCGTGCGCCTGTGTAGCGTATTGCATTGGCCACCACAATGTGTGAAGGGAGCGAGAGCAGAACATCCGCTCCCTCACCGATTCCGAGCGCTCGGAGAAGTTCGTAAAGAGCTACCCTTGCACTGCCGAAGCTGATCGCGTACTTCGCGCCCAACGTGCGAGCGAAAGCCTGTTCGTACTCTTCGATCTTTGCTCCCTGGACAAGCTGTGTGGGTCTCATCAAATAGCGCAAGGCCTCAACGCAATCGGACCATCGAGTCGTCCCTCCGAGCATGGCCCAACAGCGCGGCAGATGGAAGGCCAGGTTGCCCTGTGTGAAGCTAGCCCCCAGAGCAGCAAGCCTGGACTTTGCGCTAGAGCCGTGCATCAATCTAATACCAACGTGGTAAGTCCTGTTGCATCTGTTCTCAGCCCCCTCACCTACGCCTCTCCCCCGCTGCGGGGGAGAGGGAGGGGTGAGGGGGGACAGTCGTCACGGGAATAAAGACGTTTGCTATAGTCGCTCATCTTCACGACAATATTAGTCGCGCGAATCTTATGTACCTTGTGATCCGCAGGTCTTTCAGGGTTACAGTGAACAGTGCTTCATCGGCCGTGGCCAATGCACGGAGGCAGCAGAGTGATCACACTGAAGCCATTCCTCTCCAGATCTCAGATTGAAACGCGGGTATCTATGCGGCGATTGAACCCGATGTCGACGTAGCTCTCAGAAGCGTCTGTGCCCATCGCGCCATCCCGAGGCAGGCATCCTGCTCTGTGGATTCTCAGCCGCAATCCAGGCAGCTTCTCATCACCATCAACCGAGACCTTCGCGTGAAGCACACCGGGTTCCCAGGAGACTGTCTCAAAGCTTGCCGATCGACGTTTCCGAAACCAAGCGACGGCCTGGGCCGCGGTTGAACACCACGCCTGCCTGCGCTTCAGTCCCGTGAGCAAGTTCAGATAAAACTCATCCCACAGCCTTTCAGGCGCAATACTCCGGTCGTGCCAGTTGACTGTCACGGTGCCGCCAAAACGGACCGCGTTGTCAATAATACCGCCGACTTGTTTCGTGGCTTCTCTTGGGGAAAGGTTGAGATAGCACGGGTAGAACAGCGCCGTGTCCATCACATGCAATGGTAACTCGAGCAGCCGGGTTGCTTCCAGTGGTTTGTACGCCTGCCCGGTTCCAGCCCGGTAGCCGATCGTTTCGTTGTAGCCACTCGTTGAATCATACGAGAAGCCGGCCTTCTCCAAAGTTTCTGGAGACTTCTCATCGAGATAGAGCCAATGCATACGTATCCCGATGTCTGCCTGTCCGGTTATTCGCGTAACCTGTTCCTGCTCCTCACGCCCCTTCGAACTGTCCACCCATGCGTCGATACCATGAAGACCGATTTCGCAGCCCGCGCCGACAAGCATAGAGATCCGATCTGCAATGTCAGAAGCACCATAACGCGAGGCGCGCATCGCTGGCGCCTGCCCTGCGGCGGTTCGTCCTGGATCGTCCTTGAAGGGAATCACGAAAAATGTTGAGGCCAGGCCTTTCTCCATTGCGACGTAACGGTCGAACTCATGCCAAAAGTCCTTCACAAGGCCCAAATGAACAAACGGTAGCATCACAACCGCCCGCCAATTGGTGAAGAGGCTGCGCACGGGAGCCCGTCCTCGGACTAGGTTGATCAGTGAACCAAGGAGGGCCCGGTACAGAAACCCGAACATCGTGTGGTCCCACTTGTGGAGGCGGATCGAGGGATGATCCACATCGTGGGTTAGGCAGGCAATAAATGGATACCCATCTGGAACAGGCGGGATCTCGAGCAGCGGAATCTCACAACCGATGATCAGGTCACGCAGAAGGGTGATATGCATCTCCAGTGCGGGCAAGCTTGCGTTGGCGCTAGGCTGACCCTTGGTGAGCAGGGTCCGAACCTCGCGGAATAGGTCATAGCCCATCCGGGCCAGCACGCTGCCGTTGGACTTCTGTAAATATCCAGCCGATCCATGGGAGATCTCATCTTTCAGGATTTCGAGTCCCTTGTGCCGAAAGGTGATGCTGCCTTCATAGATCGGGATTCGGCCTTTCTTGTACGAAAGGATCGTGCTCCTCCGCTGTGAAGCGATCTCCTCTTCAGGATCAAATAGTGTCTTTGAACAAGCATAGATAATGACAAGTTCCGCGGCCGTTCTGCTGAACTTAGCATCTCCTGCACAGAGCAGGACTTGGTATCGGCGGTCGCTGCGATAAAACTCCCACGGGGTTTTGAACAGTTCGAAGAACTCGCGCACAGTCCCGTGGTCGCCCGAATTTGCAATAACGCCTATCATCTATCCATCCAATGAAGCTTCAACTCTTACACTCACTTACAGCAAGAGACTAGTGAGATCTGAGCCATTCCTCAAAGACGACCAGACTAAACAAAATCTTATGATTGTCATGTCGACCAGAGGCATGTTGTTTGAACAGTTCCTGCACTGCGGACTGGCGCAGGTACTGATATATTTGAGATTCATTGTCAAGCAGGATCTCTGCCAATTTGTTGTCCATGGCACCACGGAACCAACTATCAACCACATCCACAGCAAACCCGCGCTTTTTCCTTTTCAGAAACGAGCGAGGGAGATAAGTCTCACAAGCTTGGCGATGCAACCACTTCTGGGAGCCATTCCTCACTTTGAAATCTGCCGACAATCTTTCGACATATTCGACGATCTCTTTATCCAGGTAAGGGACGCGAAGTTCGAGGCCATGAGCCATCGATAGCTTATCCGCATACATGAGGAGTTCATCGGGGAGAGTGGATCGCACCTCCAAAAACTGGAAGCCTCCAAGCTCGTCTGTCTCAGTCATGAGATCGGCGAGATCCTCCCAGCATTCCAGTATTTTGTCACCCGTATTAGGGCAAAGTAGCCCGTCTTGAAACAGTTCATCGATTTTATTTCCTGGTAGGATCGATAACACGTGTTGATATCTTTCCATTCGATCAGGGATGTCCAGAGAGTACACCCCCCGCTTCAGGGTCTCATTTCTCGGTAGAGCAGTGATAGCCGAGGAGATAGGGGTGCGCATCCACCTCGGTAAACTTCCCCACAACGCGCTGTAGCGGATTCCGAGATGACGACGATAACCGCCAAATAGTTCATCCGGTCCCTGACCGATCAATGCTACCTTGACGTCCTGTCGGGCTCGTTCACAGACGAAATACATGGGAACAATTGAGGAAGATGCGATCGGTTCTTCCAAGCATGCCACTATTTTGGGGAGCGTTTCCTCAAATATGGACCTCGTCAGCGTCACGGTGGTGTGTTGCGACGACAACTTGTGGGCCGTCTCTGCCGCATCTGCCAATTCATCATCGGCAAAGCTTGAACCATACCCCACTGTGTAAGTCGGCCAAGAACTCCCGTACAGATTCATCAGGGCGAGCAAGAGCCCAGAGTCGATGCCACCGCTCAGCAGCAGGCCCACGGGTACATCGCTGATGAGCTGCCTCTGCACAGCCCGTTTATAGAGGGCGAGCAGCTCTTCTTTAGCTTCGCCGTCGGACTTCCGCGGTAAAAATGGAGCAGGCTTAGATTTGTACCATCGACTCAGGCGATGAGAGCCGTTTTCGAATGCTAACATGGTTCCTGGCGCGAGCTTTCGTACGCCCTTAAGTAAGGTGTAGGGAGAAGGTGTGTAGCGATAGCGGAGAAACAGATGTAAGGAGATGGGATCTACCTCAGCTCTGTCCTGGGTCGCTGCAAGAACAGCGCGAATCTCAGAGCCGAAGTACACACGATCTGCATCTATCCTGTAGTAAACCAGCTTGATTCCGAACGGGTCTCGGGCTAGCACTAACCGTCTTTGTCGGGCATCCCAGATCGCCAAACCGAACATACCGCTGAGACGATTGAGCACCTCATCGCCCCACTGCTTATATCCATGGACGATGACCTCCGTATCGGATCTCGTTCGGAATACGTGCCCACACGCTTCCAGCTCACGCCTGAGTTCCAGGAAATTGTAGATCTCGCCATTGAAGACGACCCAAACGGATTCTTCCTGGTCCGACATGGGCTGGTGGCCACCCGCAAGATCGATGATGGAGAGCCGTCGAAACCCGAGTCCGAGTGGTCCTGCGATATAGCACCCTTCGTCATCAGGACCTCGATGGATAAGGGCCTTTGTCATCCTTTCTATGTGTTCACGGAGAACAGGAGCCTGGTTCCCAAAGTTATATTGTCCACAAATGCCGCACATAAGATTCGCTAGTCTGTCCAGACTTGGAATTGTGTTAATACGTTTGCCGTCCCAGAGCGTATCATGGACTTAGTGCACCGCTGCCGCGATTACGACTCGGCGCAGGATAGTCCTGTCTCGGGGGACTTCTGTAGGTGTTGATAGAGCAGAAAGCAGAGACTTCGAAACAGTTGCGACTGAGCCCAGCGATGCATAGGAACATTGTCCCAGCCGAAGAGAAGCTGACGAGTCCGGAAGGAGCCGTCGGACTTTTGCCATCGCACAAGCAGATCTGTGACGACAGTCGACAAGAGCCCGTCCAATTCTGGAAAACCCCCTTTCAACAATATGGCAAGGTTGATACACTCCGCATAATCATAGAGCTCTCGCCGATATACCGTGAGCCGAGGCGCCCTGGAAAATGGCTTGGGCAAACCTTGTGCGTCAAACAAGAACCTCACGTAATAACCAACCCCGCGTTCAATGGCATTCGTGCAACGACAATCTCCTGTGAGCCTTTCGATCTTTGCTAGGGCCTTGAGGACAAAGCATGTGTGAAAGTGATCGACAAAATCTTTCTGATTATCAGTTGAATAGTACCAGGAGCCGTCTGCATTTTGAGACGCAAGGACGAAGTTCAGGTTTCTGTTCGCGACCTCCCGGTACTGGTCCTCCGAGAAATCTAACGCTGCCCTCGTTAGGAGACACGCTCGATACGCACTCGCGTTTATGACACCACCAGGGTCGTCGAGTGCAGGAGTATACGCACACGTAGCGGTATTTGGAGAAATCTCAAAATCACGATAGCTTTTGAATGCATGCTGGGCGATTGATCGCATTATTCGCCACCACTTCTGGTCCTTATCAATCTCATAGACCTGCGAGAAAGCTTCGTACACATAGGGGAGAGTTGTTATAAGAGGAGTGCCCTCTTTGATGGTGCCGCCCCTCGTCTCCCAGTTGAACGGGTATCCCCAGCAGTAGTCCTCATGGTCAGGGCAGCGTGTCTCCTGAAGGACCTCAAGGAAATGGACTGCTCTTTTGTAGTATTTCTCCGCTCCAAGGACTTCTGCAAGGAACGCAAAGCCCATGGCGTAATGTGCGTCAGCGATGGGAAACCGCTGCGGTTTCCAGAAGAGTGTTCGCGCTGAGGGCACAAATACCTCACAAAATACCATCGGAGACACCGCGAGCGTTCCCAGTAGCGGCTTTCTGTAGTACAGCGCCTTGGCACTCCGCCCTCGATTACTCGCGAAGAAGCTCTGATGATCGTACGATGTCTCTCCGTAGCCATCGAGCCAGTTGCTAAACCGGGAGACGACTGATTCGACCTTCTCGACTAGCGTTTCTCCCATGGATAGACTTGGCCAGATTCAAAAGGTGACTAGTTCGGTATGACTCTGAAACTATCTACTCGCTTGAACTTCAGTATGGATTTCAGAATAATCTTTAGCTTGAGCATCTGCTCTCTGCGGTGGAATTCCATGACGTTGTGTGAGATAGGCCTTTCTATCTGGCGTAACAAGGCCCAGCAATATCCCAAACCCAGTGCAGTTCCCCCAATGACATACGGTTTCTTGGTCATTCTATAAGCGACTCTGAAAAGCTCCCAGACCGGATGTCCACCTAGATAGTAGTCTTTCTCACCGTAGGAAAAACTTGCAGCGAAGACACTGCGCCCAGCCGTTCCCAAAGGCCTATGGTGGAAGAACGATTTCTCTCGAAATGATCGGGTCTTCCAGCCCATCATGCGGGCGGTTGTAACTGCGATCCAGTCTATTCCTCCGGCCTTGTGTGGGATATACCCACCAATTTCCTCAAAGCATCGCCGTCGAAACAGCTGGCATTGACCAGAAACATGGTTATGCCCCTCGAAACTGTGTGATTCTGAGCTGTAGCCTTCTTCTTCCTTGAAAATTGTTCCCCCAACTCCAAGGGTTGAATCTTCTCCGAATTTGTTCAAGAGAAATTCAAAATGATCCTCGTCGAATGAAATATCTGCATCTATATTACCTATAACCTCATACTCAAGGTTCTTGACCCTCTCATGGCCAGCGTTGAAAGAATACACCTTAGCGGCAAAGCTTCTATCCCTACGTCGTGGCATCTGGATCATTTCGATCCAGTCATACCTTGCAAGATACCGTCCCACAATACTGGCCGTAGAATCTATCGATCCGTCATCCACTATCACCCACTTTGTCGGTAAGACAGTCTGACGTATCATCGATTGAATTGTCTTCTCGATGAACGCCTCTTCATTACGAGCAGGGGTGATCAGAACGTATGGCAAGGACGAGCAGCGATGACTCATTTCCTCCCTCTCATAGCGGCTTGGCTGAATTCGGCCGATCTCGACTACTCAGGAGTTCAGCCGTTAGATTCACGAGGCTCAGCCTCTCCTGACGCCAGGTGTGGGCCAGATAAACCTCTTGCCCTCGTTTTACGATCTCGCCCGCCTCGCTAGGGTGGAAGAACACATATTCGATTTTCCTGGCTAGGTCCTCCGAGTTCCCAAGCTCGAAACACAGGAGAGAGTCGTCGTCGAAGTAGTCATGGACGCCCGGCGTGCGGGGAGCGATCACGGGTTTACCCAGGGCCAGGTACTCGAAAATGCGGGTCGGGGTGTTAAGCTCGGTGAATACGCTTCGACGATTCGGAATGACGCCCACGTCACACTCTCCGATGGCCGCGACGATGTCCTCCAGTGGCTTCGGCCCCAGGTAATGGACTGCCTCATGCAGACCCTTGTGTCTGACTGAATCCATCACGCGTTTAAGAAAAGGTGTCGCGTAACCGTAAACCCTGAGCTCTGCGATAGGAACAGACTGTCGTACTCGTGCGAGGGCGTCAACCGCGAGATCCACCCCATTTCGTTCGACCAAAGTGCCATGATACATGATCACGAACGGCTTGCTCGGACTTCGAGTAGTGGAGGCGTGCGAGCCCGCGGGACGAAATCGGAAGATCTGCTCATCGGGGGTATTCATTATGACGTGAATCTTCTCCGGCAGACAACTACGCGAGGCGAATAGCCTTTTGCAGGCGAGGTTGACTGTGAGCACCGAATCGGCGAGTGCCATACTCCACTTCTCGAGTCGCTTTAGGAACCGAACGCCTGTGGTCTCTTGGTGAAGGCTGAAAATCGTCATCAAAAGTTCGGGCATCGGATCGTGTAGATCGAGGATGACCTTTGCACCGAAGGCCTTCGGTACCAGCGAGCTCAAGACAAGAATGTCGGGCATATTATGGACGTACACGACGTCATAGCGTCGGGTCAACGAGCGCATGGCGAGGAGGGCGAAGGAAATCAAAATGAACGTGGAATAGTGAAAGAGATATTGGAATGTGCTGCCGCGGCGGTTCCTGTAAGGAATACGAAGGATGTCGATGCCATTCACCGTCTCACGCTTCGGATCCTTTTCATCCTTCGAGAGGCATATCAAGTCGACTTGCATTCCCTCATTGGCAAGGGCCTCGGCGGCACGGCGCGGCCGTGGATCCGCTGGATAACTAGAGAACAAGACCATGGCCACACGCTTGCCCCGAAGGCGCCAGGCGCTCGAGACGGTCCGAGGTTGGCGACTTGAAGTGCGAGGACTCGATGAGTGAGTTGATGGTATGCTGTCAGGTCGATCCACTCCGGGATAGGCGACGCTCGTGGTAGAAAGCGATTCGCCATTCGGCTCATGAAAACCGGGTATATAGTCGCAGACGTACCGGGCTACATCTCGTGGCAGAGCAAACCAGCATTGATGCCGGTAGCGCTTGGCCACATGTTCGAGAAAATCCTGATAAAGTTGAGCCCCATACTCCAAGGACCTCCTCCTGCCATCGAAATTCATGTAGTCGGGATGAACGTTCACCAGCGCCATCCCGCCGTGTTGGGCCACCCAATCAAGCTTGCGCTTCCATATGTCAATCGAGGGTTCTTGGAACACAAGGAACAGGGTTGAATCCTGTGGCAACGTGTATGGAAGTTCGACGTAACCGGAGCCATCGTTACGAGATATCCAAAACGGGAAGATCGTGTTCACCCCGTCTGGCTGCGGCTCAAACGGGTCCGTATCAAAGGTAGATGCGTCGTAGAGGATGTTGAGATCCTGGAGCCATGGAAGATCGTGGAACATGAATGCGGAGCGAAACCCGACGGCCTGCCACGCCTCCAGATAATGATTAATTTTTTGAGCGTTGGCTGCAAACTTCTTCCGGGAAGAGTACAGTGAGCCGTCGTGCCGTAGGTCATGGACGCCCACTTCGAATCCGTGTGTGGCAAGAAAGTCGCGTATGGATTCCGGCGTTGCGTACTCGCCTTCGGGTACGAAGTTAAATGAGGAGCGAAACCCCAGACGCATTTCCATCTCGGCCAAGTCGCGGCACCGATCCAAGCCTTTCTTGCCTTCGACGTCATGGGTAAGGACGAAGGCAAACTCTTTGCCATCAGGCCAGCCGGGCCAACCATCCGGGGCCCTTCCGGCTACCTGACTGATGGGCCAAGAATTGATGTGCCTACGCCTCAGTCGTTTCGCCTGGAAACGTCGAAACACTAGGCGGAGTTTCCGCGGAAGGGTGGGCTTTAGGAAGTAATAGATTTGCCTGAGCAGCATGGCCAAGCCTGTGCAACGGGTGCGGAGTTCGTCCTGGTCAAGCGCGAGCAGTCAATGGGTCGGCGCCAAGCTGCGCACCGGCCGTCTTGCCTCTGCGCGCCTCGCGCTCGATTTTCTTCCTGTTGGACGAACGGATCGCCTTGAGAATCTCCGATTGGTCCAGCTTGCTCAGGATGTCGATGTTGGCCATGACGCAATGGCCACCGATGACTCCCGGGAAGTATTTGACGGGAGGAAAGAATCCGATTCCTTCGTAGAAGGAGGCGATCTCGTCGTACTCCTGGCCCAGTTGATCACAATATCTCTCCACCTCCTGTGCCCAGGCAATCATCAGGCCGAAGAAAGTCGTCTCGGTGAGCTTCGCGAGTTCAGTCGCCTCCGGCGATGACAGGATCCTCGTCTTCATGCCTACCGACTCAAAATGCTTCGCGGCGCGCTCGCCGGAGACCGGATCGATCGCTCCCACGAACTTCGTGTAGCTGAGGAGTTCCTCGAGCATGCGCACGTGCTTACCGCGTACCGGACTGTGTACCACGGCAGCGCCCGTTCGCTCGGCTACGGCTCGCGTCGTCCCGACCGCTACCGTGCTGTTGATGATCGTCAGACTGGGGCCGAGAAGCTTGATATAGCGGGCAGTCTGGCCGACAAAGTCCTCGATCTCGAACGGGTAGCAGACGTGCATGACGTCGACAGCCTTGATTCGCTCGGTGGGAGGTGCGACATCCACTCCCACCACTTTGTGGCGTCTGGAGACGATCTCGAGGATAGGCTTTCCCACCTCTCCGAGCCCGACGACAACGACCGTCTGAGTCTCACTCATAGCCGCAAGTCTCCTCCCAGAGGCGGTCTGGACATACGCCCCCCGTCCCCGCGCGCTCGCCGCCTCCCGCTGCGCGCCACGAAACTAAACGTCACGACGCCCCCCGCTCAACATCACCCAGGTCATGCCGGGCTCCACCTATCCCTGCGTTCACATGCGTGACGCCACCCTCCACGTAGCCTTGTGGCGCCTCTGCCCCTGTCGCGCTAAGCCGGCGCTGCTCTCGAGCCCTATAGATTCTTAATCGCAATCCAGCAAGATTTTCGCGGCTGTAGATATGGAACTCCACCGTCGTCAACTGCGACCTCATGTATTCCAATAATGCATAGACAAAGACCGCGACGCCCAACATTTCTAAAAGCTCTTCAGCCGTTGTTAGGGCGTGATATCCGATCCTCTCCTCACCGTATTGTGCGGCATATTGGCCGCTCAGAGATTCAACACCGATCGCGCCTCCGACGTAGAGAGCCCCTGCCATCGTGAACAGCCATCGTGTCTTCGGAGGAAGATGCATCAGAAACCTCACGTACGCCATTGCGAAAATAACGGTGCAAACAGCACCCGGTATAACCCAGGCGTAGTAGAGCAACCCACCCCAGCCGTAGAGCAACCCACCCCAGCCGGCGTCAAGCAACCCACTCGCTTGAAGGATGAGTCGCATTGGTTTAATCGCCATTTCATGGATTTGCACCCCTTCATCCAGAGATAGGTAAAAGAAAATGAGGGCCAGAGCCCCCCAATGGTAGAAATAGCGACCGCCGGAGTGTTTTGTTGAGACGGCGATCACGGCCAATAGAGCCGAACTAAACAGAAGGGTGACTGAGGAATACCACGTGGGAATATTGCCCTCTCCGTCCACCGAGAACAAACGGACAAAACTCTCTTGCAGTTCCTTCACGAGGAAGTCCTCGACGACAACATAGTAGTTGAACAGATGACCGACAAGACTGGTCAAACTGAGCATCACCACAATGAGCAGTAAGACTCGAAGCACACTTTTGGGTGAAACCGAAATTCTCGTGGCCATCACTCCCAGGACGTGCGCGGGTGATGAAGTGCGGTCTTAACCTGTGACGAATTTGCCATTGCCAGCAACTCCAGATCACAAACCCAGCGTTTCGACAGTTGCAGCGATCGCAGCCGACCGAGGAGCTCTTGCAGTGCGTTACGGGCTTCCGCGGGCACCAGTGAATCCGCCAACGTCCCACCAGAGGGAGGAATCAATCCGGAAGTCTTATCGTCGATCAACTCAGTCTCTCCCTGGCTGTGAGCACCTTATACTCGGAGCGGAGGTCCCGCGCGTCGCCTGTACCGTGCACAGGGTCACGCGTTGGCCGGTTGCTTTAGTGGACTCGACCACGTGGCTCACAACCCGCTCCTGCTGCTCCCGGGAGAGCTCGGGGAACATCGGGAGGGAGACCACCTGGGAGGCGGCCTGCTCGGCGACCGGCAAGTCACCCGGACGGAAGCCCAGCGCCTCGTAGGGCTTCGCGAGGTGAAGCGGGATCGGGTAGTGGATGCCCGTTCCGATGCCGGCGGCGGCCAGATCCTTCTGGAGTCGGTCACGGTCCGCGACCCGCACCACGTAGAGATGGTAGACCGGTCGAGACCACGCCGGCTCATAGGGAAGGGCGAGGGCTCCGTCGGCACCGGCGAAGAGCTCGTCGTAGCCGCATGCCCGCTCCCGGCGCTGCTCGTTCCACATCGCCAGATAACGAAGCTTCACCTGCAAGACACCCGCCTGGATGGCATCGAGCCGGCCATTGTACCCCTCAATGTCGTGGTAGTACTTCCTTGACTGGCCGTGGTCGCGCAGCATCTGGCAGTGCCGCGCCAGTCGCTCGTCATCGGTGGTGATGGCTCCCGCTTCACCGATGGCGCCGAGATTCTTTCCGGGATAGAAGCTGAAGGCCGCGGCGTGGCCCATCGACCCGGCCTGGCGCCAGCGGCCCTCCTTCTTCGAGAAGTACCCGGCGCCATGCGCCTGGCAGGCATCCTCGATGACGATGAGGTTGTACCGGGTCGCCAGGTCGAGGATGGGATCCATGTCGGCCATCTGCCCGTAGAGATGCACGGGGATGACTGCCGTCACCGGGCTGCCAGTGCGCTTGCTCAGCACGCGGTTGGTCCGCAGGTCGCGTCTGCATTTGGTCTCCAGATAGGAGCGCAGCCTCTCGGGATCCATGGTATAGGTGCGCTCGTCGATGTCGACGAAATCCGGCCGCGCGCCGGCCTGCGAGATCGCCTCCGTAGTGGCGATGAAGGTGAGCGGCACCGTCACCACGGTGTCTCCGGGCCGGACACCCGCCCCGATCAGCGAGAGGCGCAGGGCATCCGTGCCGCTCGCCATTCCGACGCAAAACCGCGAGTCGCAGAACTCCGCGAAGTCGCGCTCAAATCCCTGGACCACGGGACCACCGATGAACCCGGCGGTGTCGAACGAGGTCTCGAAGACTGAGAGCAGCTCTTCCCGGAGCTCTCGGTGGACAGTGACCAGATCAAGGAAGGGAATCTTATTGGTACTCATTCGGTGCCCCTGGTTCGGTGGTTATATACCGCAAGAGTCTCGCCGGGTTGCCGGCCACGATGGCATTGGCCGGCACGTCGCTGGTGACGACACTACCGGCTCCGACGATGGCATTCTCCCCGATGACGACGTTCGAGAGGATCGTCGCCCCGGACCCGATCGACGCCCCTCTCCTCACCAGCGTGGCCTCGACCTTCCAATCATTCTCGCTCTGGAGTTCCCCCGTGGGCGTCGTCGCCCGCGGATAGGAGTCGTTGGTGAAGGTGACGCCGTGGCCGACGAAGACGTAGTCCTCGATCGTCACGCCTTCACAGATGAAGGTATGGCTCGAAATCTTGCACCGCCGGCCGACCTTTGCATTCTTCTGGATCTCGACAAATGCCCCGATCTTCGCCTCGTCGCCGACCTCGCAGCCATAGAGGTTGATGAACTTCGCGAACTTGACGTCCTTCCCCAGCTTGACGTCGGGCGCAATGCAGACGTATCCGTTCCCCGGCAGACCACTCGCCCTTGATTCGTCATGGGAGTCGCCGTCGCCCTGGCCAGATAGTGGCCAACCATGAGTGCGGATGGCCATTGGGGCTTCCGACTCAGACGTATCCGCCTCGGGAGTGGATTCGTGCTTCTCCATCATTTGAGCATACTCTCTATGGAAGAGCCGACTTTCCCCTTCAATTGGATTTCAAGGCTCCGGTTTCCTCATGACATTCAGTCCATACCTTGGGAGTCCCGGCATCTGGTAGATCGACACAAATAGCAGAGAACCGACAATATCCAGCAGGCCGTCCGACACGGATGGAAACCGCCCCGTGGCCCAGATCTGACAGATTTCAGTTAGCGCCCCGTAGGTTGAGGCTAGGAATGGCGCAAGAACGAGACTTCCTTGATGCGCCATGCCCCGGTTTTTGAGCGCGATGATCCATAACAGAGCTAAAAACCCGTACGCTGGGACATGTGCTAAATTCTGAAGACTGGCTGGAATCACCCTCATGAGATCAACTAAACTTCCGGTGTCAGGCAGGGTCGCTAGGACAAACAACAGTGCCATGTAGGCTAGCATCGGAAGAAGGTCTTTTTTCACTTATAACCTAGGGGATCTGAGGGTTCAGGGCCAGCAATGACGTGATAGCTTTTGAAGCAGGGCAGGCCATTCGACATGCTCATGACAGGCTACCGCTGTTCCGGTGCATCACCGGTTCCTTGAAAATCCTTCGAAGACCGCAGACTTATATGCGGCTACAGGTTCGCCACCTGTTCGGACGGCACAACCACGCGCGCCTGATAGGCCAGGGTTCTCAGCAACAAGACTACTCGCTGGTGGTCAGGCATCTCTCGCTCAAAGACCGCTTCAAACCCGCTGAGCGGACCATCCTGAATCTTCACGACTTGACCTGGTGCCAGCAGTCGAGGAGCCAGCGACACGTAGCCATTGCAAAGCCTGGTTTTCATTCCCTGGATCAACTCCTCATCCACTCTTGCTGGCGTTGAGCCGAACTCCACTATTTTGCGCACCCCTCTGGCGTAGCTCACAGCCCGATGGTGCTCATTCAGGTCGAACCGTGCGAAGAGGTATCCGGGGAAAAGGGGGCCGGTCACCGTCTTGCGCATCCGGCGGATGATCTTGCTCCGCCTGAGGAGTGGCAGGAATGTCTCAACACTGAGCCGCTTGAGTTGCAACTCTGCCTCCTTTTCCCGATGCGGTTTCGTGTTGATTACATACCAGTGCATGGTCGAATACCCCTGGGCGTCTCCAGGGCCTCTACGGGCCGGTTTTCGCGAAATAGGCAGGCCATTCGACAAGCTCATGACAGGCTACCGCCAACCCGGTGCATGACCGGCCTTTGTCTTGTCGCCGACCGACTCTCCTGACTCACAAACCGCAGCGTCAGGTTAGAGACTATTTCTTGTCCCCGCAGCCTGCGCTCTCCCCCGAGGGGAGTAGGATCTCCAAAGGCATTCCACGATCTCAAAGAGCTGTTGAAAGGTCCCGATGCTGCCTGGGTTCACTAGCCGCCCTCCAACATGATCGGGGTTCCAGTCGAGGAACCCAACCACGTTGAAAACACGGCCTCGCTTGGACATCAGAACTTGACACAGGTCCTTAGCTAACCGGCCGATTCCTAGGATGAGCATGCGATTTCTCAATCCGGCGAAGTGAATGGTTGTCGTTGACAAGTATTGCAATGCTGCCAATGTCTTCATGGACGTATCAGCCCGTTATTCATAAGTGTTTTTCGGCATCAGATCCGAGGTAGTACTCCTGCTGCATATAGTAGGGAGTCCAGTCGGCTTGGAGGCCGGTCAGAACAATTCCGGCCTGATTGGGAATTCGAAGAGCCTTAAGCGCGTTCTTGACCACATCCCTTCCGGTTGTTCCTGCCCGAACCACGAGCGCCATGATATCGGCCATGCTCGCCAGCACGTTCATATCCGCCAAGGGTAGAATGGGCGGGGCGTCCATGATGATGTAATCGAACCGTGACCGAAGTGTAGAGAGGATGGCGCTCAATTGGTTCATCTTGGACAACTCTACGGGCCTCCGGGCGGTCGAACCGGCCGGCAAGATCCAAAGTGGTAAATCCCCCAGTTTCTGCAGACAATCTTCAAGGGGATGGTCCTTGTGGAGAACCTTGGCCAGACCCGGCTCCGGCTCCGCTCCAGCGTACGCATGGAGCACGGGTCTTTTGAAATCGCAATCCATGAGAAGAGTTGCCTTGCCTAGATCTTGCGCAAGGACGTACCCAAGATTCGCCGCTGTCGACGACTTTCCCTCTCCCATCACGGCGCTGGTCACCACCACAACAGTGTGCTCTCGTTCTGCACTCATCAAGGTGAGTTTTGTCGCGGCCACCCGGAATTGCTCGGCCACCACGGACATGGGCCTCCACTTGGCCACCAGGTTGAGCTCTGGTGAAAACCCACGCTGGACAGCTCGACCGTTTTCAGGTCTAGCTTCCTGATTCGGGCCTTTCCCCCGATATTGGAGCAGGCCTTTGCTCCTGACAGGCGGGCTCGAGGGTGGTCCCTCAGTCGTTAAGGGGAGAAACTTGCCCGAGTGAGCAAAGGCGGTTTGGAAAGATGGAATCGCGGCAAGGAGCGGCAGCCCCAAGAAGATTTCGGCCTCTTCAGGGTAATTGAAGCTCTTCGCAATTTGCTCAAGGAGAACAGCCATGCCGAACCCTAACCCGCATCCGATCAAAAGGCCTCCCAGCAAGATAAGCGGTTTGTTTGGCTTTTCAGGTTTCTCCGGCGTATTGGCCGGATCAATGACCCGGAATTGCTCCCCTTTCTGTCGCCTCTCCAAATTCTCCGCGATTCTGGCGTTGAGCTTTTTCTCAAGCAGCGCCTGGTAGTTTTTCTGCATGTTCTCATAATCCCTGACAAGAACCATCAGCTTCTGCTCGCGGGTTGGCGCCCGCTCGACCCTTCCTTCATAGTCCTTGATTTGCCCGCTGAGTCGGCTCAGACGCTCTTTGACCGAGGCGATCTCAACCTTCACCTCACCTCGTTGTCGATTTAGCTCCCGGAGGTAGGGATCCGCAGGTCTCGGCCCAACCGATTTACGTTCTTGGCCCAGCAGATCATCTGTCAGTTCGTCATCATTCGCCGGAGGCTCTGCCTTGAGCCCTGCGATCTCCTCTTTAAGCTGAACGATATCAGGGTAGTTCGGCTTATAAGTCATTGAGAGGGTGGCCAATTTCCGTTCCAGCTCTGTAAGACGGGAGAGACGATGCCCCGTCTTTCTTGTGGAGGCAGGCAACTCCATGGAGGGAGTTCCAGTGATCTCATATTCTTTAATAGCCTTCTCGATCACTCCAAGCCGAGCATTGAGGCTGCTCAACGTCTCATTTTGAGTAAACCCCTCGACTTGAAGGCGGTCCAGAGTTCGGAGATTGGCTTCCATTTGCTGAGGTAGTTCCCCCATGTATGCTCGCTTAAACTCGCTGATCGCTTTTTCGCGAGCCTCGAGTTCCTGTTTGGCCCCGGTGAGCTCGGACGCCAGGAACTCGTTGGCTCCTTCCACCAATTGTTCACGTGTACTGAGATTTTCCTTAATGAGAATGTCAGCGAGGGTCGCGGTGACTTTCTGGGCTGTGATTGGGATCTCGTGTTCGAAGGAGAGAGTAAAGGCCTGGTTATTCTTCGTTTTATCTATTGCGATGTTCTTCCGCATCCTTCCAATGCGATGCTCTAGACCCTTTCCTCGATCTTCCTCATAAAGGTTGAACATCTCGATGACCCGGGTGAGCAGTGTCCGACTTCTGAGCATCTGTTGAATCATCTCGAGGCGGTCCTCAACCGTGCCTGTGACCACACCTTTCACGTAATCTTCCGGAACCTTCTGACTCTCGACTATGATCAACGTGCTGGATATGTAACTCCTGGGTAAGATCAGGCACAGCGCCAGAGCGATTGTTAGGGATAGAAGAATACATCCCACGATCAGCCATTTTCTTCGGCTGGCGATCCCCAGATAGTCCTGGAACGTGAATTCCCGAGCCTCTGTCATTTCTTCTCAGATCCTCTCTGATCAGATTCTGAGGCTTCAGGTGCCGGAGTAGGTCGCATAAACGCCGGCACAAAAAGCTCCCGGTCCCAAACTTTCGTAATCATGAGCATGAGGACCTTGCGATCAAAGTCAACCGCCGTGCTCATAACTTGTTGGTCGTAGTGGCCATAAGCGCCAACAGCCGAGGCCTTCAACGTGGAGGTAAGCAAGTAATTGACGCTCACATCACCCTGGTACGACATGAATGAAATATTACTTCCAGAGGAAGTCGAATCGTTACGGGCAAAGTTGGCTCCTCCGGTCACGCTTAGACGCTCCGTCAGCGGATGCGCGGTTGTGACCGTGACGGTTTGGCTCAGCAATGGGACTGCTGCAAGGAAAATGCTTGGGAACACCCCTACGGAGTAACTGAGCGTGGCCCTGCTCGTCGTAGGAGTTATTGGTCCCCCAGTCGGGGCCATGCCACCGCCTACGATCGAGATTGGTGGCAGATTCGGACTTACCATACCGGCTTGGGCCTGGGGCAGGAGGATGCTGCTAAAGAAGCCTGATTCCATAGAGCCCGCGCCCCTCGTCCTTTCCCATATCAGCGACAGACTCCCATTCGGGAAGATCGCACCACCTGATATTGTTCCCACAAATCCCCCGCCCGGAGCACCTGTCCCACTGAATCGCTCAAAGACCGTCGCGCCAGCGGAAACAGTCGACCTGTATTCGGGCGACCATATCCTTGCCCAAGCCACTGAACCACTGTGGTTTCTTAAGGAATCTAGATTTGCACCGGGAAAATCAACCCGGTTGTATTGGTATGTAAGCCTCAGGTCATCGGTGGGAGAAACCCGCACAGCCGGGCCTGCTGACACTGTCTGGCTATTTGTATTGAACAGGGCCAATGTCGTGCCCTGGGTCCCAAACCTGCTTCCGAATCGCATTAAGAAATTCGTATAACTGGTATGAAGGGTCTGCGTCGGAGAGAGGCGGTAGGAACCCATAACGGAGGCATGATTAGTCACTGAATTCACGCGAGAGATTTGGATTCCTCTGGTGAAGGGATTTTGTACCTCCCCACCTCCTATCCCGAAGGCTGGCGCCTGTGGGGTGTACAGAAAGGATTCAGAGACCGACAAGGCTGTTCTCGGGAAAAACCGGTTCACCGCTCGATTCAGATTGAGTGCCAGACTACCATTGCCACCTACGTAGTTCAGGTCTGGATTGTTCGCATAGGCCTCAGCCGTTGCCCCGGCCAGAAGCCCCCCCTCCATGAGATTCCCCCTGTGTCCGATCAAGACCTTCGGTGACACCGACGTCACGAAATCTTCTAGCTTCAAGCCAGGGGTTTTGGGCAGAAAAAACACGTTCGAATCGTACCGTTCCGAGACAGAGAGGATAGGCGCCAATCGAGTCTCTCCGTAAGTCGGGTTTGCTGTCGCCATAATTCCTGAAGCCAGTATTAGGGATACATACCTTGGACGTCTCATGATGCCTTTAGGGCACCACAATGACGTCCCCAGATTTTAGGAAGAAGTTGCCGATCGAGCCTTTGCCAGACAATATCTGGTCGTAATTTATGGGTATTTGGATCTGATGTGCTGTGCCTTGTCCATTCGTGCCCAGGCGCAGTACGTGCATTTTGTCCTTTGATGCGAAGATCGTGAAGCCGCCGGCCAAGGAAACCCCTTGTAGTACGGTCGCATAGGACTTGAGTGGATACTTGCCGGGCTTCACTACTTCCCCGAGCACGTAGATGAAATAGCTGTTGACCTCCTTGACCTGCACCGACACGGTCGGAGTCGCCATGATCTCTTTCAACCGCTCGGCAATCCGTTTGGCAAGCTGATTCGCCGTAAGCCCTGCGGCTGGCACATCCCCAATGAGTGGCATTGAGATCAACCCGTCCGGCCGAATCACCACATCGCGGGAGAGGTCCTGGTTCCGCCACACCGTCACCACCAACACATCTTCCGGCCCCAGGAGGAATTCAGCCGCGGGAGCGTACTCCACCGGGTAATTAATCTGTTTGACGCACCCCTGCGAAGCTTCTAGTGTCATGATTGCGATGAGGGTCATTATGATAGCTCGTGTCATCTTCGGCCTTCGGCGCTACGTTCATTCACCGCTAATCGTCAAAGGTTACTCGGTTAACCGTCTTCCCGTTTTCCTCTCCCCTTTCCCCCCCCCTCCCCAGCCCTCCCCCTCGAGGGGGGAGGGGAAGGTGGGGGTGGGGCTATTCGCTACGGGAACAGCACCATCTTCCTCTCCCCTTCCCAGCCCTCCCCCTCATGGCCCGTTGCACTGGGAGAGCAACGGGCACCCCGGAGGGGAAGGTGGGGGGCTATTCGCTACGGTATCAACACCATGGTTTCCGATGGCACGACGATCGTGTCGCCGGGTTTCAACTCAAAATTCTGTTTAGAGCCGTCGCGCAGGACGATATCGTCATAGCTGGCCTTGATCTTCTCGTCACCATGGCCATTCTCACTGAACCGAAACACCACGAGCTTGTTGCGCGCCGCCACTGGGGTGAACCCTCCGGCGACCGTGATCCCCTGGAGCAAGGTGGTCTTGCTCTTGAGCGGGTATTTCCCCGGCTTGGCCACTTCCCCCAACACGAAGATGGTATAGCTGTTAATCTCCTTCATCAAAATGGCTACCGACGGGTTTTCCTTATATTCCTTCAGCTTGGCTGAGATTTCCTCCGTAAGCTGTGCGGGCGTTTTGCCAACCGCGGTGACATCGCCGATGAGCGGAAGTGAGATACGACCATCCGGTCGGACCGCGACGACCTTTGACAAATCTTGATTCCGCCAGACTGTGATCTCCAGCACATCTTCCGGGCCGATGATGTACTCCTGCGTCACGATCAGCGGAGACTTCTCAGTGACCTTTGTCGTTGCGCCCTGTGGCGGAGGGGCGCTGTGTCCCTGCACCGATGACAGCGACGGCGAAGGTTGATCCACTTCGCCACCGGCGGGCTGTGAGAACGCGTTCCCGCTCCACAGCCAGATTGAAAGCCCCGCTGCACCGCAGCAGACTCCAACTCCTGCCATCACGCGCCTCATACGCGCGGTGTGCAGATTGCCAACCGTATTCCTTCTTGCAATCCATCCAGGGGATCCGCTCATGGTCGCAACTCTTTATCAGTCAATTATCAGGTTGTATTTAGAGGAGTTGCCGGATTCTCCCCACGGAATTTCCCTGATTTCTCCTAATGCAATTACCGGGTGGCCGGTTTCTACAAGGCTCCACTCATAAGATGAATTTCATGCCGACAAAACAGAGACCTTGGTATCCACCCTCATCAAATGGGATTTTCCGTACCCAGCGTACTTCAGCTAATGTCGGCGTCCTGGCGGTGAGTATTGGTGTAGGAACGTGGAGTTTGACCACACATTCCATACGAGGGGCCTCGTCCATAAGGAGGAGCATCCCGCCGGAGCATATATTGAGCGAGAGGGCTTTCCCGTTATGCCCTGCCGTTACTTTAGGGGCTAACAACTTCTCCTCCTCGTCGTCATCGTCCGCCTGTTCAGGCCCTTCAATTGTCGTGGTCACCTCATATGGCACAGTTCTCATCAATGAGTAACGTTCTCTGTGCTGCTGTGAATTGGGGGAAACAGTCCAGGCACCCTCATCGAACGGCATTCTCCACCTCGCCCGCGCAACAAATTGTGCACTGCGATCTTCACGTCTCCAGTTCAAGGCTATGGTGTTACTCTGAACAGATGCTTCGCGCCACGGCGTCACAAAGTCTGGGGTTAGCAGTTGTGACGAACGCTCAGGAAATGGAGAAACAAATATCGGGGGAGTTTAGGCAGAAGTTTGCCGGAACACAATAACACCAAAGTATGGTGTACTCAGCCATACCAAAGTATGGTGCACCCTACCATACCAAAGTATGGGTTACCTCTCCTTAAGGATGGGTTGACTACTTCCAAAGTACTAGGTTAGCCTATGGCGCTCTTCGTAATTTGCCATGCCGGTAAGAGCGGCTGAGTTGAATCTATTTCTCTTTCTCTGGAAACTGCCCAATAAGCTTGAAGCGGGGCGATGCGCGACATGGCAGTTATGAAGGCGGCTGCGGTTGTAAATTTCTTCGACGGCTTTGACAATTCTTCTAGCGACAATCTCATCCACCAACGCGGAAGCCTCGGCATACTTGTGCTTGCTCCCCCTGCGCGACTTCTTCAGATGAGTCAGCGAGCATGGGATGTAATTAGGCAGATCCATGACGATGAATTGGGAAACGGGGAGGGTAATTCGAAGGCAGCGAGGGGGTTACTGCCGACAGCGCTTCTCCAGATCTGTCGGGAAACCTTCACTCACCTTCAAAGCCGAACCACGACAAAGGACTGGGAGCAATTTGAAGTGCGGCAGATTATCGGTACCCCCAATAGTTCGATGCTCATCCGCGGCTACGGTGTACCCGACCGACGCGGGAGCGAGCATGCGCTCATTATTGTCATCCTCGAAGCTCTCGGCCGTCGGGAAAAGGAGTCAAAACGGAGCGAAGGGAACGGCCACTGGAATGGCGACGTCAACGAGCAGACGAAGGAGCGGTTTCAATTCACCGATCGTCAGCAGGAGGTGGTGAAGTGTCTCGCAAGAGGCTGGACCAACAAGGAAATTGCCTCCAATCTCGGGATTGCCCTCCCCACCGTCAAGGAACACGTGAGACACATTATGGAGAAGACCGAGTCAACCACCCGAACAGGAGTCCTTATGCGGGTCTTGCGCTGATCATCTAGACTCTGTATTCAATCCTTCCTTCTCTCCACGCAGCATCGCGGCGGACCAGGAACCTGACCCCAACGAAGTATCTGCTCTCATCTCTATCCATATGGATTTTCCGCGTCCAGCGCACTTCTGCCCGCGTCGGTGTCTTGACCATGGCCAGGGGTGTCGGCACTTGCACTCTCAGCTCCTGGTTCAGGGCTGGCGGCTGATCCATGAGGAGCAACATTCCCTTCGAGCTGATGTTCACCGCGAGCGCCTCTCCTCGAGACGTCACGATCAATTCCTGACCCAGGGATTCGATGATTTCATACGGACATGAACCAACAAGTGGAAAACGATCGGTGCGTTTTAGGCGTTTCGAACCCGGCACCATGGCGTTGTCACTCGGATGAGGCCGGGTCTTT
This sequence comes from Nitrospirae bacterium 13_2_20CM_2_62_8, assembly GCA_001914955.1. GTDB lineage: Bacteria > Nitrospirota > Nitrospiria > Nitrospirales > Nitrospiraceae > 40CM-3-62-11. The sequence continues at coordinate 27,079 of MNDM01000044.1, forward strand.
CTATAGCAAAGCGATTTCTTGGCGTCAAGTGAAAAGTACAGTATATAGAGGGATCAACAACAGGGAAGCCCAAGATGTGGTTGGTTCAGGTCAGCGGCGGCAGGATTCATGAACCAAAGCAAGCAAAACGCTTCCAGTTAAGCCTGAGCCGAGGCGGGGTACCCTTACGACAGGATAAAGGGTATCGGTTTCGATAATACATGGTGTTCTCAGAACGGTCTTTATGCGTCTCGCACTACTCCTCACCTCTCGTTCCTCTTGAAAAGGCAGGGATCTTTTTCCACTCCCCGCTGGATGGGTTTTCCCCACCCTGGGAGCAAGAAGGTCGGTTCGTCAGCCTACCCTACCCCTTCCCGACAGGTTCTTTACAATTACTTCACAAAGTACTTGACAAGCAGATGATTCTAAGTGGATAGTGCCCCTCGCAGTTCACTTCAACGACTGCCAAACCATGCATCAACAGCAAGGGGTGAAAGAACCACCCCAGTCGAGTGGCCTCCCGGAGAAAATTGCTGAGCCACGCGGAGGCCCCGGCGTTCTCGTGCTTGCCCCACCCATGCGGTTGCTCCATATGAATCAACGGGCATGGGATCTCACGTCACACATCGATCACTGTGAGAATGGGAATGGGATTTCAAAAGCAGCGAAAGGCCTGCTTCCCGCTCCGCTCCTGCAGCTCTGTGCCGAAATCTTTCGACATCTCAAAGATCGAACGGAGGCGAAGGACTGGGAGCAGTTTGAGGTCAGGCGCATGTTGGGGGCCCCCGAACGACCGTTGATGATTCACGGCTTCGGGGTGCCTGGAAACAAGGGGCAGGAACAGTCGCGCGTGATTATCGTCATGGAGGAGCTGGGCAGCCAAAACGGGAACGCGAATCAGCAAGCGGCGGAGCGGTTTCAGTTCACGGATCGGGAGCAGGGCGTCGTCCAGTGTCTCGCAAAAGGTTGGACCAACAAAGAAATCTCGTGCGAGCTCGGGATTGCCATGCCGACCGTCAAAGAGCACATCCGACACATTATGGAGAAGACCAAGTCAACGACCCGCACTGGCGTCCTTGCTCAAATCTTTCGCTCGTAATCACCCTATCCCTCATGGAGACTTTTAAGCTCGCTGCTCGAACACCCTCTCCTTGGGATTTGAAGACAGTCCGCTCAAGAACTTGACCCCCACCAGGTACCTCTTGTCATAGTCCTCAATCGGGATCGCACGGGTCCAACAGACTTCGACCAGCGTGGGTGACTTCACTATTTTAGAGCCGGGCACGCGTAGTAGGAACACGTGCTCCACCGGAGGAGCCTGATCCATAAACAGCAACATTCCCCCGGCGCTGATATTCATCGCGACTGCCTCCCCTTGGTGAATCGCGATCGATTCATCACCTAGGAAGTCACTTATTTCGTAGGGACACGATCCCATGAACGCAACACGCTCTTGGCGCCTGCATTCCTGGTGGAGCGGTTCTGCAGGTATTCCCCGGTCCTGCTTGGCCGCCACCTGCTCTCCGGGTTTCTCTTCCCTCGGTTGCTGGCGCCGAGCTACTAGAATGTAGATGAGTCTGCGCAGGTCAGGAAGTCGCATCGAGTCACCGTGTCATTGGCGGAGCTAGCAATCAGTCGGAAGAAGTTGTCGGAGCAATTAAAATGCCAAATTTGGAGACAGCACGGGATTCTTGAATCTCTTGATTTTCAATGGGTCCTAACGTGACTTCCAAATGGATAGGGCGAGACGAGAAGGGAAAAGGAGTCACTCCTTCTGAGTGGTTGACAACGGTTCTTGTTGATTTACAACGAACTTGCTATGCATGCACCCTCCAACCGTCGGGGAAAGGACGGATGTACAATATTGTGCAATCCCGAATGGGCCTTTTCCCCGTGAGTCCGGCCCCTCTGCGTATGCCCTGGCAGTGATCACGGCGTGCACCTCTTAGATCATGAGCCTCTCCTGTCATGACAAGCTTGGCTAGGACAATCCCGTGAATACCTGATCTTAGAGGGTGAAAAACCTGTAAAAACTGCGGCGGAGAAGGCGTGTCCGACTGTGCCGGAGAGTTTTACGACGCGGAGGGCGTTTTGTTGCGGCTGAACACGTAGTCCTTGAGCGTGCGCCGGATGATGCCTTGCGAGAGCGCAGGGTACTCCCCGCGAAGGGCGCGCTGGCCGATCGCCGTGATGGGTTGATCATCATTGCTGATGAGTTCGCGGATCGCGGTGTTGATCCGCTGCTTGGCGGTCCGGAAGAACTCGTCCGCAAGATCCCATGCGACCCTGTTCCCCGCGGTGCGCTCCTGCGACTCGGCGTAGAGCGCCGTCGCGGCGATGGTGAGGAGATCTTCTCCAACCGCCTCGATCCTGTTCTGCCTGCCTTGATCATCGCGGAGCTCGGCTCGATGCCAGGCCATGGCGTAGAAAATCGCGCGGGCGAGACGACGGCTCATCCGCTCTGCATAGACCAGTTTCCCACGGACTTTGGGGTGCCGCATGGCCGGGCGATCGAGACGCACTCGCCGTTTCCACTGCCCCAGGTACCAGAAGAAGTAGAACCGGAGGAGCTTCAAAAACTCACGAAGCTTCCCGGCGCCCGTCATGTCCCCGCCAAAGTATCGTCCGGCGCGATCGAGATGCGGGCTGAGCCCCTCGCGAGCCACATACGGCCGCAAGATGTCCGTGGCGCCTTCTCCAATACGGGCCATCTCGGCATCCCGAACGAGTTGTTCGATGCCGAACGCCGGCTCGCCACGGACTCGCTTTGAATCCGCCGTCTCATACCCCATGCCCCCGAAAATGATCTGCGCGTCCTTGAGAAACTGAATCGTCTTCTCCGAGCAGAACATTTTGGCGATGGCGGCTTCGATTCTGATGTCGTGCTGCTTCTGGTCCGCCAGATGCCAGGCCAGCACGGCCAGCGCTTCCATCGCGAACAGGGTCGTGGCCATCTGGCCGATCCGCATTTGTTGCGTCTGGCGCTCGCCAATGGGTCTCCCAAAGGTCAGGCGGGAGTTCGCCCGGTCCAGGGTCGGCTGCCAGGCCTGCTTGGCCATGCCGAGACAAAGCGCGGGGACGCTAATGGCACGCCCGACGTTGAGGATCGTGAAGGCGTACCGGAGCCCCTTCCCGATCTCTCCGATGACGTTGTCGACGGGGACCTGGACGTCCCGGAAGATCAGGTGCCCGTTTTCAATCCCGCGGCAGCCTTCGAACTGGCATCGCTGGCGAACCTGCACTCCGGCGGTGGTCATGTCGAGGATGAAGGCGGTGGGCACGTGGTCCTCAGCTCGGTTCGACTCACGCACCGGAGTCCAGACCGGTTTGCCGTCGCGCTGAGCCCGCTGCACAGGGACGCGTGCGATGAGGGTGAGATAGCGGGCGATCGGCCCGTTCGTACACCATATTTTTTCGCCGTTGACGGTGAAATGGCTGCCGGTCTGGTCCAGCACCGCTTCCGTTCGGATGTTCGCGGCATCGGATCCGGTGAGCGGTTCGGTCAGCGCGAAGGCGGAGATGTCCTCCCGCGCCACGCGAGGCAGATATTTGGTTTTTTGTGCGTCGTTTCCGAAGAGCAGGATGGGGATCGCGATGCCGATGGATTGGGGCACTGCGACCGTGAGCGACAGAATATTGCTCCAACTGGCCATCACGGTCAGCACCCGACCGTAGTTCTTATAGGAGAACCCCAGGCCCCCGTACTGTTTCGGGATCTTCATCCCGAAGGCCCCGAGGTCGAACAGCCCCTTGAGGACCTGGGCTGGAATCTTCGCCGTGCGCTCGATCTCGTCCGGATCGACCTCGCTCCTGAGAAAGGCCTCCATTTTCTTGCAATAGGTTTCGCCCGCCTCCCGCTCTTCGGGCGGCTCGTCCGGTGGACAGAGCAGATCAAAATTGGGCCTGCCCTCGAACAGCCCCGCCATGAAGCTCGACCCGGTGATGCGCTCGCGGGCTTCCTCGATCCGCTCCATTCCCTTCAAGAGGGTCGTCATCCCATCACCTCTCTGCCGCAACTTTAGAGACCGGACCGTTGTGACGTTCGCACGGGAAGCTCTTCGAACCGCGCCGTGAAGTGGCGGAGGACCGGCGCTTCATAGGTCATCCTGAACCCGGCGATGGATTCGCGCCGCCGGTACAGCTCGATGATCGATTCCGCCACGTAGGTGATCTGCATGTTGGTGTACACCCGCCGGGGAATCGCCAAGCGCACCATCTCAAGCTCGGGATAGACGGTCCGGCCGGTGGCCTGGTCCTTCTTGCCGAACATCACCGTGCCGATCTCCACCCCGCGGATGCCGTACTCGCGGTACAGGGCGATCGCCAACGCCTGAGCCGGAAGCTCCTCGGGACGCAGGTGAGGGAGATAGGCCCTCGCATCGAGGTACACCGCGTGCCCGCCGATCGGTCGCAGGATCGGCACCCCGGCGGTGTCCAGGAGCTCGCCCAGATAGCGGACCTGGCCGATCCGAAACCGTAGGTAGTCCTCATCCAGCACCTCCCGAAGCCCCCTGGCCATGGCCTCAAGGTCGCGTCCGGCCAGCCCGCCATAGGTCGGGAACCCTTCCACCAGGATCAGCATGTTGGTGATGTCGCGGGCCCACTGTTCATTGTTCAGGCTCAGGAAGCCGCCGATATTGACCAATCCATCTTTCTTGGCCGACATCGTGCAGCCATCCCCGTAGCCGAACAACTCCTGGGCGATCGCGAGGATCGAGGTGTCGGCGTATTCTGCCTCCCGCTCCTTGATAAAGAAACAATTTTCGGCGAACCGGCAGGCGTCGAAGAAGAGCGGAATGTGGTACCGCTTCACCAGCGCCCGCGTCTGCCGGATGTTCTCCATCGAGACCGGCTGGCCGCCACCGCTATTGTTCGTGATCGTGAGCATGACCAGGGGAATGCGGTCGCGCCCCAGCCGGTTGATGGTCTCCTCCAGCCGCACGAGGTCCATGTTGCCCTTGAACGGGAGTTCGCAGCGCGGATCGTAGGCTTCCTTGATGACCAGATCGAGCGCGTCGGCGCCTTGGTGCTCGACGTTGGCCCGCGTCGTATCGAAATGGATGTTGTTCGGGACGCACATCCCGGACTTCACGACGGTGGAAAACAGGAGGTTCTCGGCCATGCGGCCCTGATGGGTCGGGATCACATGGCGGTAGCCGAAGATCGAGCGCACCGCTTCCTCGAAATGGTAGTAGTTCTCGCTTCCGGCGTAGGACTCATCGCCCAGCATCATGCCGGCCCACTGGTTATCGCTCATCGCGGCCGTCCCGCTGTCGGTCAGGAGGTCCACGTAGACGCTCTTCGCGGGGATCTGAAAGAGGTTGTACCCAGCTTGACGCAGCAGACGGTCTCGCTCCTCCCGCGTCGTCCGGCGGATCGGCTCAATCACTTTGATCTTAAACGGCTCCGAGGGAAACTTCATGGGTCACGCTCCTCACGCCAATCGCGCCAACTGCGCCTGGAACGACTTGCCCCCTTCATATTCGAACACGTATCGGGTCATGTCGAAGAGCGGGGCCGGGTTCAACTCCCGAATCAGGTCCGGCTTCCAGGTAATCTGGAGCCGGCTGATCATGGTGATCGGCGTCGGTTTCCCGACCACCCCGAGGGGGACCTCGTCGTACGATTGCGAGAAGATCAGGATCTCCCCGTCGAACATCGCGGCGTTGAGGTCCTGGGCGGCGCCGTGCTTCTTGAAGTCCTCTCCCAACCGTTGAAACGCGGGCGCACGATCGAGATCCTCCCGGAACCCGTAAAAAATCTTGATGCCGGCTCGCTGCTGATCCTCCATGATCTGGATCGCATCGGCAACCAAGGGCGCGTGTCGCATCTGTTCCCGGGTCAGGATCAGCAGCCGACGGATGCGGACGTTGCGACGGACCGCCGCCTGGTTGGCCAGCAGGTAGCTGGGATACAGAGCCTCGCCTTTCTTCCAGATGTTCCAGCGTTCCATGAAGGCGTCCACGGAGCGTTCGGCCGTCTCCATCAGCCGGACCGCTTCGGCGCTCGCGGCGGCGCCATCGTACGTCAGCGTCTGGGACTCGAGCTGACGGAGTTCCCGGCCGATCGCCTCCACTTTGCGCGGAATGTACCGGGGGCTCTTCGGGACGTGCAGCATCACGTCGACGGCGTTCAGCGCCAGCATCCAGTACTCCTTGGCCGGCGCCGGCGCCTTGTCCTTCTGCGCGATCAGCAGCAGCTCGACCGGGTTCCTGTCCAGGAGCTTCGCGATCTTGATGCAGAGCTCAGGTCTCGGCACCTTTAGCCCCCGGCGAATGAGATTGGCCTCAGGCTGGGCGATCCCCAGCTTCTCGGCCAGCGCATAATCGCTCTTCAGGTGGTACCGTTGCTTGATCGCTTCGATATACCCTGCAATCTCCATCGTCATGCCCTCACCCCACGTCTCACCCGGAGTCGATGGGACCACCAGGGCCGCATGAGCCGGTCCCAGATGCTCTGAACCTAGTCCTATGGTCGCGTCCGGTCAGGCGACGCGGTTGACAACGCTGCCGAGAGTCCGGCCTGACTCTGTCCCGATGCCGGCTGCACGCCCGGCTCAGTCCCCGGCGAGGTGAGCTGCCCGAAGCGTTTCCGCCCCAGCTCCTCGAACCGGGCGAGAGAGATCGGAATGCCGTTACGAGCAAACCGCGCGAGGACCAGCGCAAACTGCTCCTTCACCGCATCAATCACCGCCTGGTACCCGCATCGGAGGAGCTGGATGCGGTCCGGCAGGCTGAGAAAGCTCCGTTCGAAAAACAACGTCTCGGTCGGCTTCGGCGAGATGACGATACAGTCTTTTTCCGGATGCTCCCGGGTGAACACAGCCAAGGCCTGGGAGAACCGCACGTCAAGGTTGATCCTCGAGGCCTGATCGCCGATTGACAGGAATCCCATGTCCCGGATGCGCGGGGGGCGCCGGCTGCGGGTGCGAAGCCAGGCTGCCGCCGTGTCATACTGGAAGCAGACCGAAGGATTAATGATCACCATGAGGTCCGCGTCTCTCTGGACCGCCAGGTCAAAGAAGGTGATGCGGCCGATCCCGGCATCGATGTAGTCGCGGCCTTCGATCCTGACCGGGGCGAAATAGATGGGAGCGGCGGACGAGGCGGTGACCGCCTTGGAGATCGGGACAAATCGCCATCCCTCAGACCCGAAGATGACGCTCTGCCCGGTCTCCAGATCGATCGCCGGAATATAGAGCTCCTTGCGTAGCCCGTCAAAGCTGTTGCTGAATCCCTTTTCGGCAAAGGTGGTCTCAAGGTAGCGAGCGAACGGCTCTAAGGTGTAGAGCCCGCAGGGGAGGGCCTCCTGGACCTTGTCCAGCACGTCAATAAAGCTCATCTCACGGAAATTTCGCAGGTACAGTCGGAGCAGCGGGATCAGTCGTTGAATCGCACGGGGGACGGTCTTCAGGCCTTCTCCCATCGCGGGGGTAAAGATGTGGCGGCGCTCGAAATAATACGGTGGTTTGCCGGTAAGATTAGCATCAAGGATCTCCTCAGGCGTGACCCCGTTGGCCAGCAACGAGGCGGCTGCGGACCCGGCGCTCACCCCGATGAACATCTCGAAGTCATTGACTCCGAAGCCCTCTTCGAACAGATCGTTCAAGGCGGCGAGCGCTCCGATCTCGAAGAGGTACCCGCTAAACCCGCCTCCCGACAGCGCCAAGGCCAGCTTTGATGAGCGGTTCATCGTCCTGATCCCGGAGATGATCAGCGATCCTTGAAGCGGGGCTGCCGCTTTTCCAGGAAGGCGGTCAGTCCTTCTTTTTTGTCCTCCGATTCACACAACCCACCGAACAGGCGAGCCTCTAAGGCCAATCCCTCGGAGAGCCCTGTCGCCTCCCCCTGGTGAATCGCCCGGAGCGCGGTTCGAACCGCCATCTGGCCTTTCGACGCGATCCGGCGCGCCAGCCCCTGCACCTGGCGCAGCAGGTCCGCATCCGGCACCACCTGCGACACCAGACCCAAGGCTTTGGCTTCCTGCGCCGAGATGAGATCGCCGGTCAGGATGAGCTCGGTCGCCTTGGACCGGCCGAGGATGCGTGGGAGCCGCTGGGTGCCACCGAACCCCGGCATGATGCCCAGGGTGATCTCGGGCAGGCCCAGCCTGGCGCTTTCCGCCGCAATCCGGATATGGCAGCACAAGGCCAGTTCCAACCCACCGCCCAGACAGGCGCCGTTGATCGCCGCGATGACTGGCTTCTCGAGGGCTTCGATCCTGCTCAGGATCGCCTGCCCCCGCAAGGCCATCTCCATGCCATCCTTTGAAGAGGCGATCCCTGCCAGGACCCGGATTTCCGCCCCGGCGACGAAGAATCGGCCCGCTCCCGTGAGCACGACCGCCTTGACCGTCGCATCACGGGCCAGCGCCGCGAACGCACCCTCCAGCTCCACCAGCAGTTCAGGGGTGAGCGTGTTGGCCGGAGGATGGTTTAGGGTCAAGGTGGTAACAGAGTCCGTGTCCGCACGCGACAGGAGCGTGTTCACACTCGTGCTCATCGCTTCGTCTCCCCTTCCGGTGAGTTGCTCACTGGCTCCTTAGTAGGTAAAGAAACCCCGACCGGCGCTCTTCCCCGTGAACCCGGCCTCCACCATCCGACGCAGCATCGGTGCCGGCCAAAACCGCGGACCCAGGCTCCGGGAAAACTCCTCCAGCTCGCCGAGCACGTGGTCGATGCCGAGCCGATCCGCAAAGTGCAACGGGCCTTCTTTCTCGACCGGAAAGCCCGCCCCGGCCACCATCCCGAGATCAATGTCACGCGTGGAGGCCACTCCCTCCTGCAGCGCCGTCACGGCCTCATTCACCATGGCCAGGAGAAGTCGGGAGGGGGTCCAGCGCGTTCCGTGACCGCCGGTTTCCTGTCTGACCCGCTGGATCAGTTGCTCCAACTGCTGATCAGCGGACTGGCCGGCCGAAGCCTGATAGTCATAAAACCCTCGACCAGTTTTGACCCCCGAACGTCCCGCCTTCACCATCGCCTCAAGGAGGGGAGCCGGTTCCATGCGGGGCCCGTAGCTCCGTTGAAGAAGACGCGCGACATCGGTTGACAGGTCGAGTCCGAGGGTGTCCAGCAAGCTGAATGGTCCAACGGGCATTCCGAACGCCACCATGTCCTGATCGATCTGCTTCAGCGACGCGGCGCCCTCCTGCAGGCACAGCACCGCCTCGTTGAGATAGGGCATCAGGAGCCGGTTGACCAGGAAGCCCGCGCACTCTTTGACCACGATCGGGGTCTTCCTGATGCTTTCGGCGAACCCCACCACGTCATCAATGGTTTGGGGGTCCGTCGCCAGACCCGGGATGACCTCCACGAGCGGCATCGCGTAGGCTGGGTTGAAGAAGTGGAGCCCTAACACCTTGCCGGGCCGCCGCGTTGCGGCTCCGAACGCCGAGATCGACAGCGCCGAGGTGTTGCTCGTCAGGATCGCTCCGGGAGAGCAGGTCGCGTCCAGGTCGCGGAACAGTTGTTGCTTCAGCTTCAGGTCTTCCGATACCGCCTCAACCACCAAATCAACATCCTTCAAGGCGGCCAGGCCAGGAACCGCCGTCACCAGCAGCATCTTTTGCTCGAGCTGCTCGGCGGTCATCTTGCCCTTGTCCACCCTGGCCTGGTAAATCGCGCGCACGCGCTGGACCCCTTGCTGCACGCGGGACTCGCTGACGTCGGTCAGCACGACCGGCACGCCGGCGTAGCTGACCACCTGCGCGATCTGCGCACCCATCGTGCCGGCTCCCACTACCCCGACCTTGTAGATGTACATGGCTCCTCTTCTGTCGCCACAGGCTATGGGCAAGGGGCGAGGGGCTATGGGTTCCGTCCTCTCGCCTCGCGCCCCTTGCCTTCTTCAAACTCGCTCGAAGATCATCGCCGCCCCTTGGCCACCCCCCACGCACATGGTCACCGCTCCGAGCGCGGCACCACGCCGCTGCATCTCGTAGAGCAGGGTGAGGACCAGCCGCGCCCCGGTCATCCCGACCGGATGGCCGAGTGCGATCGCCCCTCCGTTCACGTTCACGAGTTCCCGTTTGAGCCCCAACAGTCGTTCCACGGCGAGGTACTGCGCCGCGAAGGCCTCGTTCACCTCGATCAGGTTCAGGTCGGCCAGCCCGACCCCGGCGCGCTTGAGCGCCAGCGGCAGTGCCTCGACCGGCCCGATCCCCATGCGGGTCGGGTCGACGCCGACGAACGCATACCCTCTCACGCGACCCAGCGGGCGGAGTCTCAGCTCGCGCGCCCGTTCCGCCGACATGACGAGCGCCGCCGCCGCACCATCACTCAGGGGACAACTGTTTCCGGCCGTGACGGTGCCTTTCTCCTTGAAGAGGGGTGGATACAGCGCAAGCTGCTGCTCGTTCAATCCGATATTGGGCCCTTCATCCTCGGCAAACACGACCGGAGCCATCTCCCGGCCGGCGACCATCTTGGGGATCGTGACCGTCACGGTCTCGTCCTTGAACCGATTCTCCCGCAAGGCCTTGAAGGCGCGCCGGTGGCTTTCCACCGCAAAGCGGTCCTGCTCCTCGCGACCGATGCCGAACTCCTCGGCCAGATTTTCGGCTGTCCGACCCATGAGCTGACCGCAGACGGGATCGGTCAGGCCTTCCCAGACGCTGTCGATGAACTCCGCATGGCGTAATCGCTTCCCCCAGCGCATGTCCCTGGAAATATAGGGGGCACGGCTCATGCTTTCGACTCCACCCACCACTTGGGCATCCGCGTCGCCGCACTGGATGTTCTGGAACGCGTTGACAAAAGGCTGCAGGCCGGATGAGCAGTTGCGTTGCACCGAATAGCCCGGCGTGCGAATCGGAAGCCCGGCCATCAGCGAGATGACCCGCGCGATGTTGGGGGCATCCGTGGACTGGCCGACGCAGCCCATGATCACTTCGTCAATAAGGGCTGGGTCCAGCTTCGTCCGGGCAAGCACCTCGCGCACCACCAGCTCTCCGAGCTTCTGCGCCGAGAGATCCTTGAGCGCGCCCCCGAAGTTTCCGAGCGGGGTCCGCGCCCCCGCCACGATCACCACATTCTTCATCGCTCAACTCCTTATGCTAATCCTAACACGCCGATCAGCCGACACCGACCTTTGGCGCCGCTTCTTCCCGCAGCACACGCCGCAACGCCTTGCCGACGAACGTGCGAGGCAGTTCCTGCCGAAATTCCACCGTACTGGGAACCTTGAACTTCGCCAGCCCCTGCCGGCAATACCCGATCAACTCTTGCTCACTGAGACGGTGGCCGTCCGCGAGCACCACGTAGGCCTTCACCGCTTCACCGAGCAGAGGATCCGGCACACCGACCACCACGGCATCCTGCACCGCAGGGTGACCACAGAGCACATCCTCCACTTCCCGAGGATAGACAGTCTCTCCCCTCGACTTGATCATGTCTTTCTTCCGGTCTACCAGGTAGAAGAACCCCCTGGCGTCCTCCCGGGCAATGTCGCCAGTGTAGAGCCACCCGTCGCGCAACACCGAGTGGGTCTCCGAAGGCTTGTTCCAGTAGCCCTGCATCACTTGAGGTCCTCGGACGACCAGCTCGCCCAGCCCCCCCGCCGGCACCGCCCGTTCGCCGGAGTCCAGGTCCACGAGGCGGACATCGGTGTCCGGAAAAGGGACGCCGATCGACCCCTCAGGGTGTTCCCCGTAGACCGGGTTGCAATGGGTGACCGGGCTGGCCTCCGTCAGACCATACCCTTCCGAGATCTCTACGCCGATCAGGCGCCGAAACCGGTCTTGGACCTCGGCGCGCAGCGGGCTGGCTCCGCTCAGGCAGACGCGCAGCGACCGGAGGTCGTACCGCCCCACCTTCGGAGACTCACTGAGCTTCATGAACATCGCCGGGATGCCGGAGAAGATCGTCACCCGGTACTTCTGAATCGCCTCCAGGACCTCTGTAATCTGAAACCTCGGGAGCAGGATCAACGGACATCCGGCCAGCACGGCCAGGTGCTGGCAGGTGCTGAGGCCATAGGCATGGAAAAAGGGGATGACCCCGAGAAATACCTCGTGACCTTCCCGGAAATCCGGCACCCAATACCGGCACTGGAAGGCATTGGCCACAAGGTTCCGGTGAGTGAGCATCACGCCCTTGGCTGTTCCGGTGGTGCCACCGGAGTACTGGAGCAACGCCAGGTCATCCGGTCCCAGCGACGGAAGCGGCGACGTGTCTGCTTCCGCGCTCCCCTTCAGCAGCCCGAGAAAGTCATACATCGATGGGTGCTTCTTGATTCGGGTCCAGTGGCCGCTCATTCTGGCCTTGATGGGATAGAGCAGCCGTCGCAGAGGGGGAAGGAAGTCCTGGACGCCGGTCAGGATGGTTCGCCTCAATGCTGTTCGGTCTCTGATCGGCTCGATGCGTGAATGAAATAGATCCAGCGCCACCATCGTCTCACTCCCGGAGTCGTTGAGCTGGGCCTCGATTTCCCGAGACACATACAGCGGATTGATCTGCACGACGACGGCTCCGGCCAGCAAGGCCCCGTAATAGGCGATCAACGCCTGCGGGAGGTTCGGCAACATAATCGCCACCCGATCCTGCGGGCGGACCCCAAGGGAACGAAGTGAGATCGCAAAGCGGGTGGCCAAGTGGTCCAGATCCTGGTAGGTCAGGCAGGCGCCGTAAAACAGGAGTGCGGGGGAATTGGGAAATCGGTTCACCGACCGGCGCAGCATGTCCGGCAGAGTCCAGTTCGGATGCGCGAGACTGAATGGAACGCCGGGATCGTACCGGCCATGCCAGGAACGGTGCATCTGGTCTCTCGCTCGGTCATCTGCCACGTGATCGTGACACCCTTGAGGTGCGGGGCGCCGTCTCGGTTGCGGCCTGCGACGGGCCGGCTCCTCTTTCTTCCAGCCCCATCCAGAATCCTTCCAGGTAATCCAGCACGGCCTTGACTCCGGAGCGGAAATCTTTCCGTTCAGCCGCAGACATCCCCTTGACCCCATCCACCGCGGTGACGGCGTGCTCCATCGCCTCTTCATGCGTGGCTTCCAGTTCCCGATGGAAGGTGAAATACGTGATGTCCAGGCCGGGATGGCGATGCGTCCGCAACTGCACGAGCCCGGGGATCAGATGATCCCACATCGTGATGGCCATGTTCTCAAGACCAAACGAGGCGCCGAGGGCCATCGCGTGATTTCCGCTGCTGTACAGTTGTTCCATGCCATCGATATAGGCCCGCGTGGAGGGCAGCATGGGCCGCGTCATGGACTCATGGACGTCAATGCCGAGCGATCGCAGGAAGTCACGGTAGAGCAACTCATGGCGATTCTTGGTGCGTCCGTCGCCCAGCTCCGAGTAGAGCACCTTGGTGAGCTCGTCGGCTACGGTCTCGTCTTCCGTGTTGACGAGTTGCGCGACGAGGATCCTCGGGAAAAAGCGGGCGAAGTTATAGAATTCGACGGCGAACGTGCGAAACTCTGGGTCGGTCAGTGCCCCGGTTTGAAAGCGATCGAGGTAAGGGTTGTTGATGGCCCCGTGCCGGAGGACAAAGTCACGCATCTCCTGATAAAAAGACATCGCGCACCTCCTTGTCCTCCATAAGAACAGGATGACTTCATGCCACCTGTCCCACGAATACGATTCAAATGATATAACTTTCTTATCAAATTCGCAAGAGCTGATGGGTGTCGCAGCCACGAACATGCGCTCTGTGGAATTACATGTGGTTTCAAGACCATATGAATCATTAAGATTTTTACCTTTTCTTTATAATATTGTTTTGCTATTGTTTAATGCATTAAATTTGTTATACTGGGGGCATCGTCGAGACCTGAAAGCCGGACGGTCGAACGGGTCTGACCGGGTGCCGCCAGACGTTATTATGGAGGAGGATACACCATGAAAGGCGCGATGGGGATCGATCACATCACGTTGTGTGTCGAAAATCTCGAGGCGGCAGAATACCTGTTCACCAAGATCCTCGGGTTCGAGGTCATCTGGTCAGCCCGGGATGTGGGGAGTGAGAAGTCGAGCATGGACACCATCGTGGTCCAGCGCGGCGATGCGAAGGTGGCGCTGATGCAAGGCCGGGACAAAACTGTGAAATCCCAGATCACCGAGTTCATCGAGAAGTACGGAGAGGGAATCCAGCACGTGGCCATCGAAGTGGACGACATCGAGGCCGTTTCGCGCGAGTGGGAGGAGCACGGCGTGAAGTTCAGTGGACCTCTCAAGGAGGGGCGAGACGGCTGCGGACCGCTCAAACAACGCTTTACCTATCCATTGTTCCCGGGGAGCGGCGTCTTTCTGGAACTCACGCAACGTCGGCATGGCAAAGAGCAGGCCAAGACGTTCGTGCGGGGGACCGTCGAGTCGCTCTACAAGGACATCGAGCGCGACCAACTCAAAGAAGTTGAGCAGACGATCATTGACTACGATGCCATCCCCATGAAAGGTAGACGGGGCAAACGGGCGTCGTAACACGCTGAGGAACGCGGACGGATGAGCGATGTCTAGTTCGTTTTCAGTTGCCAGTGCCACAGGTTGAGTTAAAATGAACAACTCAAGCATGCACTCATCTGCACGGATTCGTCTGTCTTCTACCTGTCGGACTACTGGGGAGGCCCGCGATGTATCTGATGAAGAAAGGCAATGCTCCGAACCAGGCGCACGTCGGAATACCCGAAGGCCTGTACGAAGAAGAGCACGGCCGGCACGGGTTTAGTGGACCGGCCTCGCATCTGTACCGGCGTCATCCTCCGACCGGGTGGGTGCGCATCGACGGTCCGCTCCGGCCCCGCGCCTTCGCCTGTGCGGCCCTCCCCACCCCTGACCAGCGCTCGGCCGACGCTCGGCCGGTTGAGATTCTGCGCAGCCCGGATGTGCGGGTCTTGCTCTCACGCCGGGCTGAAACTATGCCGTCTTTCGTCCGGAATGCCGACGGAGACGAGGTGCAGTTCGTCCACGCCGGCCGAGGCCGGTTCGAGACGGACTACGGGGTGCTGGCGTATGAGCCCGGCGACTATGTCGTGATCCCAAAGGGCACCACCTACCGGATCCTCGTGGAATCAGGTCCGTCGCTGTTCCTGATCGTTGAAACTCCCACACCGGTTGAATTGCCGGAACGGGGCCTCTTGGGCCACCACGCGCTGTTTGACAAAGGCATTCTGACGGCACCGGAACCGGCACCGGTCAGCAACGACCGGGACGAGCGGCGTGAATGGGAGGTTCGGATCAAGCGGGAGGGCGCCTACACGCGGGTGTTTTATCCCTTCTACCCGATCGACGTGGCTGGCTGGAAGGGGGACTTGTGGGTCGCCAAGCTCAACGTGCGGGACTTCCGGCCGGTGACCAGCGCTCGATATCACCTGCCTCCCAGCGTCCACGCGACCTTCCAGGCAGGTGGGGTCCTGATCTCCACCTTCGCTCCCAGACCCTTGGAGAGCGATCCGCAGTCGCTCCGCGTGCCCTTCTACCACCGGAACATGGACTATGATGAAGTCCTGTTTTATCACGTGGGTGACTTCTTCAGCCGGGCCGGGATCCAGCCGGGCATGCTGACGCTGCATCCGCAGGGGATCCACCATGGCCCGCACCCACAGGCTGTCGAGGCGAGCCGGGCCAAGACGCACACGGATGAAGTGGCGATCATGATCGAGTCGCGGCGGCCGCTCACCGTCCTGCCGGAACTGGAACCCGTCGAGATGAAGGAATACGCCATGAGCTGGAGCACACCATGAAGCTGGTCAGTTTTCGCGTTCAGACCTCGGTGGGAACGTTTGTCCGGGTCGGGGCTCTCCATGGGCAGAGCCTGATCGACCTCAACATGGCCTACGCGCGCCTGCTCGCTAATCAGCGTGAGGCCCAGCCCTACCGATTGGCAAACGTGGTCGTTCCGGCTGCCATGCTTGGGCTCCTGGAGGGTGGAGCTTCATCCATGGCCGCCGCTCGCCAGGCCTTCGACTATGCAGTCAAGCTTGGCAAGTCCGTGCGCGGCCCAGAAGGCGAGACCGTTGTGTATCCCTACGATTTCGCTCGGCCTCCTGACGGTGTTCAGGTGATCGCCCCGCTTCCGAACCCGCCCTCGCTGCGTGACTTCCTCGCGTTCGAGGCACACGTCGCTGCCACGTCAAAGAAGCGCGGACAACCCATCCCGCCCGAGTGGTACAAAGCGCCCGTCTATTACAAAGGCAACCACCGCACGATCATCGGGCCGGATGAGGTCCTGCCGTGGCCGCTGGAGACCAAGAAGCTGGACTATGAGCTTGAGCTGGCCTGCGTCATCGGCCGCGAAGGTCGAGACATCTCCGAGCGCGATGCCCCGGACTATATCGCCGGCTATACGATCATGAACGACTTCAGCGCCAGGGATATTCAGTTCCAGGAAATGGCGTGCCGGCTCGGGCCGGCTAAGGGCAAGGATTTTGCCACGGCCATTGGCCCATGCCTGGTCACTCCAGATGAGATTCCCGATCTCAACGCCCTCACCATGATTGCCAGGGTCAACGGCAAGGCCTGGTCCAAGGGGAGTTTTGGCACGATCCACTGGTCCTTCCCCCAGATGATTGCGCACGTGTCACGGGGCGAAGCCATCTATCCCGGCGACTTGTTCGGCTCCGGGACGGTCGGCGGCGGGTGCGGACTTGAGCTGGACCGGTACCTGAACCCAGGGGACCTGGTCGAGCTGGAGATTCAGCCGATCGGCGTGTTGAGGAACCGCGTGGTCAGCCAAGAGCCGAAGCCATGAGTGTGAAGGTAAAGACCGAGCAGACAGAGCGCCTCGTGACGGACCTGGTTGAACGGCATCGCAGGCTCTACGACGGCCCCGACATCGAATCGGAACTGAAGAGCATCATCCGCGATTCCCCTCAATCGAAGCTCTCGGACTGGGATGTCCACCGCATTCTCCGGACTTCCCGGTCGGTCTTCTTCGAGACCCACGTCGAGGTCGTGTCCGGCCACCACACCGCGACCTATCTCCGGTTCGAATCGATCGCGCAGATTCCCCAACTCATCAGGCTGATCGCGCGCGACATGGCCGACTGGGTCCGCCAAACTTTTCAGGAGTCCCCCCTCGTGGGGATCGTGGCCACGACTTCGGAGGCTCGCCACCTGGCGGAGGGCGTCGCGGACCTGCTCCGCGACAAGATGCGGCTGCGAGTGGTCCTCACCCCCTTCAATCGGGAGACCGGAAAGATCGGCACCGAAGTGGCGACCGGGGTCATCAGGTCCGGTGAACGGTTTGTCGTGCTGAACGATGTCACCACACGCGGGAACTGTGTCAGCAAACTCGGCCAGGTCGTCACCGACCATGGTGGTAGTCTGGCCGGCATGATGGTGTTTGCCCGCCGCGACAGCGGGCAATTCCCCTTGATGGGCGAACTCACCGCAAAGTTTCCCTTCTATTGTACGGCCGATCTCAACATGCCCCAGTGGGAGCCGCAGAGCTGCCCGCTGTGCCGAATGAAGAAGCCGTTGCTTTCGTGGAGGGAGTTGCCAGAATTCTAGCGAACAGCAAATGGCGAATAGCCAGCAGCAAGAGTAACAACGCCTCGCTCTGAGCTATTCGCTATTCGCTGTTCGCTACCCGCTTTCTAGGAGGTCGCAATGGAGGCTGCGGATGCGGTGAAAGACATCAAACGAGCCGACCTGCTGCAGATGTACTACTACCTCCGTCTCACTCGGGCCCTGGAAGACCGCGTGACAGCCCTGTACCGGCAGGGACGGATCATGGGCGGAGTCTACACCAGCAACGGGATGGAAGCGATCGCCGTGGGGTACTCGTCCGCCGTGGGTCGGAACGATATCATTGCTCCGTACCACCGGGATATGGGAGCGTTTCTGATTCGCGGGATTACGCCCGGTGAGGTGATCGCCCAGTATCTCGGGAAACGCACCGGCCCCACCAAAGGGAAGGACGGCAACGTCCATATGGGTGACCTCAAGCGGGGCGTCATCGGGTTTGTCAGTCACCTGGCCGACAACCTGCCGGTCGCCACCGGAGTCGCCCTGGCGTTCAAGATCCGTCGGGAATCCCGGGTGGTGGTGACCAACACCGGCGACGGCGGAACCAGCCGGGGCGACTTTCACGAAGCGATGAACTTCGCCGCGGTCCGCAAACTCCCTGTGGTGTTCTTCTGCAACAACAACCAGTACGCGTACTCGACTCCCCTCCACCTGCAGATGGCCATTCCCGACGTGGTGGACCGGGCCAAGGCCTATGGCATGCCGGGTGAGATCGTGGATGGTAACGATGTCGCGGCCGTGTACGTGGCCGCACAGCGGGCTGTCCGGCGGGCTCGGGCCGGCGGGGGACCCACGTTCCTTGAATGTAAGACGATGCGGATGCATGGCCACTCCGAACACGATTCGGCCAAGTACGTCCCCCGCGAGCTGCTGGAGGAGTGGAAAAAGAAGGATCCAATTCTCAAGGCGGAACAGATGCTGACCAAGTTGGGCTATGCCGACGCCGGCACCCTCCATGAAGTTGAGGAACGCGTCAAAAAGGAGATCGAGGCTGGCGTGGAGTTTGCCGAGCAGAGTCCCATGCCTGAGGGGCCCGAAGCCTTGGAGGGCGTGTTTGCCAGCGATGAGGAGGTGAAGCCATGACGACGGCCGCGCCTCCGCACGAAGTCACTTACCTCGAGGCGATATCCGAAGCCCTGGACGAGGAGATGAGCCGAGACGACTCCGTCTTCCTCTTGGGCGAAGACATCGGGCCATACGGCGGAGCCTTCAGGATTACGGAGGGCTTTCAAAAGAAGTACGGCGAGTGGCGAGTGTTGGATACCCCGCTCGCCGAGTCGGGGATTGTCGGAGCCGCCATCGGGGCGGCCATGATGGGGATGCGGCCGGTCGTGGAGATGCAATTTGCCGATTTCATCTCCTGCGCGTTCGATCAGATCACCGAGGTGGCAGCCAAGAACCATTACCGCTGGGGCGCCGCGGTGCCGATGGTGATTCGGGCTCCGTTCGGGGGTGGGGTGCATGGGGGGCCGTTCCATTCGGAGTGCCCGGAGGGCTGGTTCTTTCACTCGCCCGGGCTCAAGCTGGTCGCACCGTCGACCCCCTATGATGCGAAGGGTCTGCTGAAGGCTGCGATCCGGGACAACAACCCGGTCATCTATTTCGAACACAAATTCCTGTACCGTCGGTTGAAGGCCGTGTTGCCGACCGAGGACTACATCGTTCCGATTGGAAAAGCCGAGGTCAAACGCATCGGCAGAGACATTTCCGTCATCACCTATGGAGCCATGGTCCACCTGGCCCTGGAGGCGGCCGACTTGCTGGCCAAGGAAGGTACAGAGTTGGAGGTGGTGGACCTTCGGACGCTGATCCCGCTGGACAAGCAGACCATCTTTGAGTCCGTGCGGAAGACCAGCAAGGCGATCATGTTGCATGAGGACAATAAAACCGGGGGTATTGGAGCCGAGGTCGCGGCGCTCGTGGCTGAAGAATGCTTCGACTGCCTCGACGGGCCTATCCTCCGGATTGCGGCTCCCGACACCCCGGTCCCGTTCAGTACCACACTGGAAGAGTTCTTCCTTCCCAAGGTGGTTGACGTGGTCGCTGCGGCCCGGAAACTGGCCGCCTACTGACCGCAAGCGCATAGCGAATAGCTAGCAGCGAGTAGCTTTCTTCGACAACGACCGTCAAACAAAAAGTTCGGAGCTGTTCGCTGTTCGCTATTAGCTATTAGCTGGGAGGCAACGGTGCCGACCGACATCATCATGCCACAGCTTGGGGAGAGCATCGCCGAGGGCACCATCGTCAAGTGGCTCATTCCGCCC
Organism: Nitrospirae bacterium 13_2_20CM_2_62_8; assembly: GCA_001914955.1. Taxonomy (GTDB): domain Bacteria; phylum Nitrospirota; class Nitrospiria; order Nitrospirales; family Nitrospiraceae; genus 40CM-3-62-11. Next base: position 46,795 of record MNDM01000044.1, read on the forward strand.
GGGGGGCGCGTCGAGAAGGACCACGCTCTGTTGGAGGTGGAGACCGACAAGGTGGCGCTTGAGATTCCCTCTCCTGCTGCCGGGTTCCTGACAGAGGTCCTGATTCAGGAAGGACAAACCGTGCCGGTCGGAACGGTTCTCGCCAGGCTGGATACGCAGCAGCCCGCCACGGGAGTCGTGAATCGAGTGGGCGGGGTCGTGGTCCGCCCGATGAGCCCTTCCGGGGAAGGCGTTGATCACTACTCCCCGGCCGTCCGGCAGCTCGCCAAGGAACACGGGGTGGATCTGGCTCAGGTCGCCGGGACCGGCGCCGGCGGGCGCGTGACCAAGAAGGATGTCCTGGATCGCCTCGCCAAGAGCGGGCCCTTCCAGAAGACGACTCCGGCCGTTCAGCGATCAGCGGAGGCCGCGCCGGCGGCGGCCGAACAGCTCGTGCCTCTCACCGCCATGCGGAAGACCATCGCCGAGCGGATGGTCAGGAGCAGGCAGATCTCGGCCCATGTGGTCACCTTTTTCGAGGTCGACTTTTCCGGAGTCGGCACCGTTCGTGAGGGGCGCGGGCTGACGTACCTCCCGTTCGTGATCCACGCCGTCGCCCGCGCCATGAAGAACTTCCCCATCCTGAACTCATCCTGGGGCGAACAGGGCATCCTCCTCAAGCGGGAGATCCATATGGGGATTGCGGTGGCGTTGGAGGACGGCCTGCTGGTGCCGGTGGTCCGCCACGCCGATCGAAAGGGCGTGGTGCAGTTGGCGAAGGAAGCCGCCGACCTGGCGGAGCGCGCCCGGACCAAGCGGCTGAGCCCTGAGGAGGTCCAGGGCGGGACCTTTACGATCACCAACCACGGCGGGACAGGCAGCCTGTTCAGCACCCCCATCATCCACCAGCCCCAGATTGCTATTCTGGGCGTCGGGGCGGTCCAGAAGCGGGCCATCGTCCTCAACGACGCCATCGCCATCCGGCCGATGGGCTATCTGAGTCTCTCGTTTGACCACCGCGTGATCGACGGCGCCACGGCGGATCGGTTCATGTCCAAGGTGAAAGAATATTTGGAAACGAGCAAGTGGGAAAACCATTTGTGAACGGTTCACGGCTTTCGGGGTAGCATGAAAATTGATGACATCAAGCGCATCGGGGTCGTCGGCGCAGGCCAGATGGGCTCCGGGATCGCTCAGGTGGCGGCCGCAAGTGGGTGGGAGGTGCTCCTCCTCGACGTCACTGAAGCTGTGCTCCAAACCGCGATGAAGAAAATCCGAGAGGGGTTCGCGCGCGCAGTCGAGAAGCGCACCCTCGGGCCAGACCAGACGATCCCCGCGCTGGCCCGTCTTCGGACGACCGGCCGCCTCCAGGATCTGGCAGAGGTCCAGCTTGTCATCGAGGCGGCTTCAGAGAAATCCGCCCTCAAACTAGATCTCTTCCGGCAGATAGGCTGTCTCTGCAAGCCGGAGACGATCCTGGCCAGCAACACGTCTTCGATTTCGATTACGAAACTGGGGGCGGCCTCGGGGCGGCCGGATCGGGTGGTCGGGATCCATTTCATGAATCCGGCGCCGGTGATGAAGCTGGTCGAGGTGGTGCGGGGCGTGGAGACCTCTGAAGAAACGATGGCCTTGGCGCTCGGCCTGGTCACGCGAATGGGCAAGACCCCGGTCACGTGCCACGATACCCCTGGGTTCATCGTCAACCGGATTCTGATCCCCATGATCAACGAAGCGGCTTACCTATTACAGGAGAGCCAGGGGGGACAGGATGGCGGCCTGACACCGGACGCCATCGATCTGGCGATGACCGCGGGCGCCAACCATCCGGTTGGGCCGCTGGCGCTGGCCGACCGGATCGGGCTCGATACCGTCCTCGCGATCTGCGAGGTGCTGCACCAGGACCTGGGCGATCCGAAGTTTCGCCCCTGCCCGCTCCTGCGCAAATACGTGGAGGCTGGCCGGCTGGGGCGAAAGACCGGCCGGGGGTTCTATACGTACCGTGAGGCGTGACGGGCAAGCAATCCCCTCAAGCCTTACCCGTCGAGAGCCTCTGGGTCGTGCGACGCCTAACGGAGTCTGAGGATGGACCAACGCAAGGCGCGGTTTACCTCCCTGTCCGGCTTGGAGATCGCGCGACTCTATGGAGCGGACGACCTGAAGGGGTGGGACGCTCATTCCGATCTCGGAGCCCCCGGTGAATTCCCCTACACCCGCGGGGTCTATTCCACCATGTACCGCGGCAGGCTCTGGACGATGCGCCAGTTCGCGGGCTTTGGCTCGGCGGAGGACACCAATCGGCGATTTCAGTATCTTCTCCAGCATGGCCAGACCGGTCTGAGCGTCGCCTTCGACATGCCGACGTTGATGGGGCTTGATTCCGACGACACCCTGGCCCGCGGAGAGGTCGGTCACTGCGGCGTGGCGGTCTCGTCCCTGGCCGATATGGAGCGCCTGTTCGAAGGCATCCCGCTGGACCAGGTCACCACCTCGATGACCATCAACGGCCCGGCCGCGATCCTCTTCGCGATGTACCTGGCGGTGGCAGAACGGCGCGGGATTCCGGTCGCGCGCCTCGGCGGCACACTCCAGAACGACATCCTGAAGGAATATATTGCGCAGAAGGAGTGGCTGTTTCCGCCTGAGCCTCATCTCCGACTGATCATCGATACCGTGGCCTACTGCTCACGCGCCATGCCCAAATGGCACCCGATCAGCATCAGCGGCTACCACATCCGCGAAGCCGGCTCCACCGCGGTGCAGGAATTGGCGTTCACCCTCTACGACGGGCTGACCTACGTGGACGCCGCGGTCAGGTCCGGGTTGAACGTGGACGCCTTCGCGCCTCGGCTCTCATTCTTCTTCAACGTGCACAACGACCTGTTTGAGGAGATCGCGAAATTCCGTGCCGCCCGGCGGCTGTGGGCACGTGAAATGGAGCAACGCTACCATCCCAAAGACCCGCGGTCGCTTCAGCTTCGGTGCCACGCCCAGACCGCCGGTTGCTCGCTCATGGCGCAGCAGCCCCTGAACAACGTGGTCCGCACGACCCTCCAGGCCCTCGCGGCCGTGTTGGGTGGAGCGCAGTCGCTGCACACCAATTCGATGGACGAGACGCTCGCGCTGCCGACCGAGGACTCGGTCAAGCTGGCGCTGCGGACCCAGCAGATCCTCGCCCACGAGAGCGAAGTCACCAATACCGTGGACCCGCTGGGTGGGGCCTACTACATCGAGTCGCTGACGAACCGCTTGGAAGAAGAGGCGCGCGAGTACTTCCGCAGACTGGATCAGATGGGCGGGATGGTCCGGGCGATCGAGCAGGGGTTCCCGCAGCGGGAGATCCTGGAGGCCTCGCTTCGGTACCAGGGCGAGGTGGAGCGGAAAGAGCGGGTCATCGTCGGCGTCAACGAATACGTCGAGCCGGACGAACCGCCCATTCCGATCCTGAAGATCGGTCCGGAAGTGGAACAGTCCCAGGCGAAAAGTCTGGCCGACCTGCGGTCCCGTCGCGATTCCTTCAGAATGGCCGGCACCCTGCAGGCCCTGCAGGAGGCCGCAGCGGGAGATGAGAATCTGATGCCCTATTTGATCGACGCGGTGAAGGCCCAGGCCACCTTGGGCGAGATCTGCGCGGCGCTCAAGGAAGTGTTTGGGACGTATCGGGAGCCAGTGGTGTTGTGATGGCGGCAGGGCGACCGGGCGCCTCCCGTGCTCGCGCACCGCGCACAAGAAAGAGGGGCGGGGCGGCAGGGCTGCCCTTTGTGCTCGCGCGTCGCGCACACAGGATTGATCGTTCCGGGCAGGGGTGGATAGTGTGCTCGCCGGACGCGCGCAGTGAAGGCCAGCCCAGCCGCTCGCCCCTCTGAACAAATGAGGCGGATGGTGTGCCGGGTACCCGTTGCGTTTCAGATTGCAACGGGTGATGGCGCGCGCAGTTGGAGGCATCCCGGCCGCCGCCGCCATAGCAGGGAAATGGCGGAACGTGTGGAGTGGAGATTGCGGCGCGTCTCGCCCGCAATGTCGCTTCTTCACTGCCGCGACGGCCGCACACGATTACGGAGAACTTTGAACAGAAGGTCTCGGCTGACGAACGGAGGCACGGTGTGGCAGGGTTATCGCTTCCACGCCTCTCGCGGCACCCCTTCCACGGCGCTCCGAAGCGGAACCCTTCCGGAATTCCCGTCGCCATGGTCTTCGACCATGGTGCGGTGGTCAGTTCCGGCTTTCCTTCTTCGGACGCCGGGTGGGGCCCCGCCGCTCCGGCGGATGTTCGCTCTAAACCCTACCACACCGTTTCTGAAGAAGCCTCAGGCGGTTGGGTCTTGCCGCATTGTTTCTCCCTCTCCGTTGGAGGGAGAGGGTTAAAGGAAGCTGGGACTCAATCATGAAACTCGGAGCGCTTGAGATTTATCCGGTGGCGGACGGCAGGTTTCGGCTGGATGGCGGGGCCATGTTCGGCGTGGTGCCGAAGGTGCTGTGGGAGCGGTGCTGCCCCGCGGACGAGCAGAACCGCATCAATCTCGCACTGACTTGCCTGCTGATCCGGGCCCACGGGAAGAACATCCTGGTGGACACCGGCCTGGGCGGGAAAGGAGACGCCAAGTTTCAACAGATGTACGCCGTGGACCGCACCCCGCCGCTGCTGGACTCCTTGAAGGAACTGGGGCTGGCGCCCGGGGATGTGCACATGGTCATCAACACGCACCTGCACTTTGACCATGCCGGAGGCAACACCGTCTCCGAGAACGGGGGACTGCTCCCCGCGTTTCCGAAGGCCAAATATTTCGTTCAGCGCGGCGAGTACGATCAGGCGGTGGCGCCGAACGAGCGGACCAAAGCCAGCTACCGGCACGAGAACATCACACCGTTTGAGTTGATCAAGCAGTGGGAGTTTCTTGAAGGGGATACCGAGCTGTGCCCCGGGGTGTCGGTGATGGTGACTCCCGGACACACCCGACATCATCAGTCCGTCAAGATCGAATCCGAGGGTCAGGTGGCCGTCTTCCTCGGAGACCTGATCCCAACCGTGTCCCACGTCCCGCTGCCCTACGTGATGGGGTACGATCTGTACCCATTGCAGACCATCGAGACAAAGCGCTGGATCCTCCACCGCGCCTTGGAGGAAGAGTGGCTCCTCGTGTTCGAACATGATCCCAAGGTCCAGATGGGGCACGTGCGGAAGGATCTAGAGGGCAAGTATTATCTCAAGCCATTCGGAGGGGAGCGGTGAGAGCCGCCACGCGAACGAAACCGCTTCGGATCCTCATCGGTAAGGTCGGGCTCGATGGGCACGATCGCGGGGTCAAGCTGGTGGCCCGGGCGCTACGGGATGCCGGCATCGAGGTCGTCTATACCGGCCTTCACCAGACCCCGGAGCAGGTGGTGGCCACGGCCATTCAAGAGGACGTGCAGGCCATCGGTCTGAGCCTGCTCTCCGGCGCACACAATTACCTGTTCCCGCGCGTCATCGAGCTGCTGAAGGAGCAAGGGGCGGACGAGATCGCCGTGTTCGGGGGCGGGATCATTCCTGACGAGGACCTCCCGCGGCTGAAGGCGGCCGGTGTGCGGGCGCTGTTCCCGCCGGGTTCCTCCATGCACGAGATCGTCGCCTTCGCGAAGGGACTCAAGCCGTCATGAACAGTCCAGGCTGGACCATGAGACCGGTGTACATGATCAGCGGCGGAATTACCAAATTCGCCAAGGCCCACCCCGACAAGGACTTCCGGGTGATGGTCAAAGACGCGTATGACTATACCCTCCGTGACGTGCCTCGCTTCTCCAAAAGCATGATTGATGGCGCAGTCGGTTCCTACTTTTCCGATCACTTCACCCGGCAACTGAAAGCGGCAAGTATGGTGCAGGACTACCTGGGGCTCTGTCCCAAGCCGTCGAAGCGAATAGAAGGCGGGGGGGCCACCGGGGGCCTCTGCTTCCAGTCCGCCTGGGAGGCTGTCGCTTCCGGGCGGATGAACTGCTGTGTCGCCTTCGGCTTTGAGACCATGTCGCGAGTCAATACCTGGAAGGGGAATGAGTTCATCGCGCTGGCCTCGGACACCAACTTCGACTTTCCGGTGGGCGGGTTCTACAGCGGCTACTACGCGATGATGGTCCAGCGCCACATGCACGAGTTCGGCACCACGGTCGAGCAGATGGCGATGGTGTCGGTCAAGAACCACGCCAACGCGCTCTATAACCCGTACGCTCAGAAGGCCAAGCGGCTGACGATCAAGCAGGTGAGGGAGTCCCCGATGGTGGCCACGCCGCTCACGATGGAGGATATCTGCACGATGTCGGATGGCGCGGCGGTGTGCGTGCTGGCCTCCGAGGAGGTGGCCGGAAAGGTCTGCGACCGCCCCGTGAAGATCACCGGCGTGGGCTCGGGCTCGGACGCCATGCGCATGGCCGATCGGCCGCACGGCAGGGTAATTCTCTTGCCGCACGAACAGGAACGCGATTATGCCCATCTCAAGTATCCCGGCGTGCACTCCTTCCGTGGAGGCCGCATGGCCGCGAAGCTCGCCTACCAGATGGCCGGCATCCGAAAGCCGGGGGAAGAGCTCAGCTTTGTGGAGCTGCACGATGCCTACACCTCCTCCGAGATCCAGACGTACGAGGACCTGGGGTTCTGTCGATACGGGGAAGGCGGGCGGTTCGTGGAAAGCGGCATTCCGTTCATGCCGGGCCTGGACTATGGTCTGGAGCTGCCCAAGCAGGGACGCCTGCCGGTGAATCCCTCCGGCGGCTTGCTGGCCTGCGGGCATCCGGTCGGCGCGACAGGCTTGATGCAGGCCGTCTTCGCCTTCTGGCAGTTGCAAGGCACGATCGGCAAACATCTGGGCAACGACACGCTTCAGGTGAAGCACGCCAAGCGCGGCCTGATCCACAGCCACGCCGGCACCGGGACGTATATTACGGTGTCGATTCTGGAAGCGGTGTAACCCCCACCCTGCCCCTCCCCAACACCCGTTGCACCCAAGAAAGCAACGGGTACCCGGGGGGAGGGAGGGGAGGGGGTGGAGATCGAGGAATTACTATGGAACCAAAGGGCACAGTGGTGCTGGGCGTGGATCCGCTGATTATTCACGATCATTACGAAATCGACTACCGCCACAGCTATGCGGAGGATTCGCCATTCTTCATCGGGCTGAGCAAAGGGAAACTGCTGGGGTCCCGCTGCACGGCATGCCGGTACACCTTCGCCACGCCTCGGTCCCATTGCATGGAGTGCGGCGCGCCGACCGCATGGCACGAGCTGCCGTTGACCGGCCGAGTACATACCTTCACCACCTGCCATTATGGCGGCGAAGCGTTCCTCAAGGAGACCCCCTTTACGCTGATCCTGGTGGAGTTCGATGGAGCCGATACCTTGTTTCTGTCCCGCCTGAAGGGTGTGGAGCCAGGGGGGCTGCGGATCGGTCTCCCGGTGGCGGCCCGTTTCGCCAAGACTCCTTCCTTCAAAGTGACCGATGTCTGGTTTGAGCCTGCGGACCCCCACCCTCCCCTCCATCCCAGACCATGACCAAGCGCCACGGCCAAGAGGACCCTGCTTCTCTGGCCAACCGGGTCGAGGCCGGTGATGTCCGGGCCGTCTCCCGTCTGATCACGCTGCTGGAGAACCATGAGCCGGCCGGGATCACGGCGCTGAAGAAGCTGCGGTCGCCCAGCCGGCGTTCGGTCGTGATCGGGATCACAGGCTATCCTGGAGCCGGCAAAAGCACGCTGATCGACCAGCTGGTGAGAGCCTACCGGCGGCGGGGCCACAAGGTCGGGATCGTGGCGGTGGATACCTCCAGCCCTCTGACGGGAGGAGCAATCCTCGGCGACAGGATCCGGATGCAGGATCATTCATCCGATGCGGGGGTCTTCATCCGCAGCATGGCCACGCGTGGTCAGCACGGAGGGCTGGCGCGGTCCACCGTCGAGACCGTGCAGGCCTTGGAGGCGGCCGGCTACGACATTATTCTGGTCGAGACCATCGGCGTGGGGCAAGCCGAGGTGGACATCGCCCGCGTCGCCCAGACCGTCGTGGTGGTTGTCGTGCCGGGGCTGGGGGATGAGGTGCAAGCGATGAAGGCGGGGCTCCTCGAGGTGGCGCACATTGCCGTGGTCAACAAGGCCGATCATCCGGGAGCCGACGCCACGATCCGGGACCTCCAGGAATGCCTGCCCCGGGTGATCCGCACGGTTGCCGTGAAGGGCGAAGGCGTCGAGGAGCTCGTCGAAGCGATCGCCGAGCACCGACGGAGCGCTGACCTCGCAGGCAAGGTTTGACTCACCCGCCAGGACGAGGCATTCCGCTCCGTGCAGGCTCCCCTCGCTGCTGTAGCTGCCGGAAGAATGGCTGCGGCGCCCCCCATCCCCCAAATCAGAATTTGGGGCGTTCTCCGATCCAAGGTCGGCTGATCTTCGGCGGCCGACCTTGGTCGGGCCTCGCTCATTCTTTCGGCACGCACACCAGCGGGGCTCGCCCGCAAGGTCGCGTCTTCCTCGCCCTGACGGTCTCGTGCGTGCGCCCCGATTGAGCGGTGCCAGGAGGCCTCCGACCTAGCCTTTCGCATAGGAGCGGGCGATCTGCCTGATCCGAGGGTCGGGGTCGTCGGCCAGGGGCGCCAACACGTCGACCACCCGAGGGTGAGGGATTTGCCTGAGCGCAAGGACGGCGGCCGCGCGAACCTCACCGGTCCATTCAGGGCGACGGGAGAGGAAACGTTTTGGCGCCAAGACTCTGGCGAGTGGTGCGAAGCTGCCCGGGTCCCCGATCTGACCAAGAGCCTGGCAGAAGGCCACCGCCCGGTCCGTCTCGTTGGTGGGTTTCAACAAGGAGGCGAGCCGTTCGGCCGCCCCCGGCGGCTTGAGCTTCCCTAGGCCTTTAATCGCGCCGATCGCCAACCCGGTTTCCGGGTGACCGGCATACTCCAGAAGCAGTTCCACAACCTCTTTGTCGTTGAGTCGCTCGGCCAGACGAAAGCCGGCTTTGCGCACCTGAGGGTTCTTGTCACCCAGGGCGAAGACCAGCTCGGTCTTCAAGGACCGAGTCACGGAATCGATGACCTCCAGGATCCTGACGCGTTCCGTGGCGCTGATCTCCAGCACCAGCTCTCGCTTCAAGGTCTTGGCAGCCATTGGTCCCTGATCCGCAAGCAGGCTGGCTGCGATTTGCCGCACCCTGAATTCCTCCACCTGCTTGATGAGATCGATCAGCACGGGCATGGTCGTCAGGCCCAGGCTGCCGAGTGCTTGGGTTGCATGCTGTTGCCTGGTTGGGTCGCCGGATTTGAGGTCCTCCACGAGCAGCTTTTGCACCGCCGGCTCCAACTTTTTCTCCAAGATTCTGGCCAACGTCGGGGCACGAGAGTCTTTGGCCTCCTCGAGTTTTCGGTGCCGACTATGGAGCTGCGAGAGCAGGCGGCATGCAAGCTGGTAGTCCGAGAACTGGATCAGGTTGGCGGCCATGCGGTACACCATGGCAGCCAGCTCCTCGAGCATCCTCGGGTCCCTCTCGTCTGCGAAAGCGAGCAGGAGCGGTTCCGCCATCACCTTGGTGAGGTCCCCTTGGAACCCCGAGGGAACGCTCTTGAGAAGGTTCCTCCAGGCAGCAAGAACTTTTTCACGGAGGAGGGGATCGCGCCCCTGGAAATCCTTGAACAGCCGTCCGAGCATCGGCTCAATAAGCTTCGGGCGACCCTGTAGGAGAAACTCGTTCACCCGTCCGGGCATCGTCTCCAGCAACAGATCAAAGGGCTCCTTGGCAACCTGTTCGGCCCACCGGGCTTCGGAGAGTTCTCCCTGGCTCCCGTCGGAGCCGTCGAGGGTCGCGGTGTCCTCTCCCTCTTCCTCGCCTTCCCACTTGCCGGATTCTTTCATCGTCCCGGCCACACCGACCTCGTAGAGACGCTCGTCGAAGAGAATGCCGGAAAGCCCCTGCTCTTTGGCAAAGCGTTTCCAAAACTCCCGACCCAACCCTGACGCAGGGAGTTGGCGGAGTGCCCCGATAAAGGTCTCAAGCTCAAAGTACGACGTGTGCTCCAGAAAGGTCAGGCTATGGAGCTCGATGGAGTCAAGAAATTCCAGGAACCCTTCGGCCAAGGCTTTGAACTCCGATGGGTCCACCCGTTCGCCATCCACCAGCAGCGCCTTACTCGCCCGGGCCAGCGTGAGGACCGGCCGCCTGGAGAGGAGTTTGCGCAACGCTTCCAGGAGCTGTTCAACCGCAGTCGAGGCGGTCTTGCTGTTGATGGGGTAGAACTTGATGTTCTTGACGGCGATGAGGAGGCACCGGATGATGTCTTGAATCTGGGCGAGGTCCCCGTGCTCCACCTTCTGGTCGGCAGCCTGCAACTGGTGGGAGATTCCCCTGCGCCTGGTCCGTTCGGTGTACCGGACCTGCTTCAAATTCACGTGTATCAGGCCGCGTTCGGAGGAAAAACGTGCCCAGTAGCGCTGGTCGATGGTTTCAGGCCTGGCGAACCCGAAGGCCTCGATCAGCAGCTTGACCTCCTGTTCGGTCACGCCCCGATGAAACGCGATGCCCTGCAACTCGAGTCGACTCAGGGAATCAAGAAACGCATCGGCAACGAACCGAAAGTCGCCGGCATCGATCTTCTGGCCATTCACCAGCAAGGCCCGTTTCGAGTGACTGAAGGTCAGCCGTTCGTTCTGGCTCAGCGCCTGGGTGATGGCACCCGTCGCCTGGAGAACCGCGCTGGCAACGGCCTTGCTTTCCGGGGGATAGAGCCTGACGTTGCGGACTGCGGTTTGCAGAGAGCGGATAACCCCGGGAATCTGCGGAAGACTGGCTGGATCGAGCGGGATGTCCTCGGGATGGACCTCAAACTGCTCACCTGAATAGGAAATGGCTTCCTGAACGTTAAAGACCTTCTTGTTGGAGACTGCCTGCAGTTCCTCGTAGGTTCTGGCTTTCTCTTGATTGGCCGAGCGCTTGAAGTGATAGGCCAGATGGGCGGCCGAAGGCAACACTCCTTGCTGATAGAGGGTCTCCTCGTAGGTGCCGATGCCTTCGTGCAGGGCCTGCTTTTGATCCTGCTGGAGGCCACCGTAGGTGATGTCCAGCACACGCTTGCTGAGAAAGCGGATCGTCTCATCATTGAGCTGAAAGTCCGAGCGGAGCAACCCCAGCGCTGCAGCCTGATCAACAAACTCCAAGACCTTGGCCTCCATTTTCTGGGAGCTTCCGGTAAGCACGCTCAGGGAGACATCCTCACCGAACGTCGAGGCTCGGGCGAGCAACTGACGACCTTCTTCATCAAGGGTGGCAATCTGCTGGCTGACGATCTCTTCCAGGGATCGCGGCAGATCGCTCTCCTCCAGAGGCTGGATCACCCATTGCCGGCCCACCAGGGAAATCTTCTGATCCATGACGAGCTTGCGCAGGATTTCACTGAGGAACAGCGGGTTGCCCTGGGTGACGTGCGCGAGGTGCTTCTCGAAATCCGGAGGCAGACCGACCTGGGGGAACAGCCCGCGAAGATGGATGGCGATGTCGGCGGGAGTCAGCGGCTTCAGGGTGATCTTTTTGATCCCCAGTTCGTCCTGCTGGACTGCGAGGAATCGTTCCAGAGGAGGCATCTGGTCTTTGGCCCTGGCCGGCGCCGTCCCAGGAAAAGCGCCGCAGATGAAGACCGGGACCTCCCGACGCAAGATCAGCACCCGGAGCAACATCAGCGTCGCCTCATCGGCGAAGTGGAGATCGTCAAGGAGCAGAATCAAGGGACGGAACCCGATCAGTTTGGGAATGAGAAACACCAGCGTGTTGAACAGGCCCTCGCGCTGGGCCGCTTCATCCTCGTCGAGCCGAACGTCCTGCACTTCCTCCAGTTGAGGCAGGATATGACTCAGATACGCGATCTGTGTCGAGCTTAGGCTCTCGAAGACCGCGGCTCCCTTGTCCGATCGATGGCTCAGGAGTATAAGTAGAATGTTGGCCGCCAGATAATAAGGGCGAAACGCTTCCTGTTGCACCCCGTTGGCCTCAACCACCTCGACCTCGCCCTGGACAAGAGTGCGGCGAATGGCCTCCAAAAACGTAGTCTTCCCCATTCCGTCGGTCCCTTCGACGAGTAAAAATTGACTCTGGCGTTGACCGAACTTCTTGAGCGATTCGGCGACCTGGACCAGTTCCAACCCTCGCCCGACGCTGTGGACCTCTTCAAGCAGGTGGAGGGCCGCCATGTCGGACACCACCTGGAGTTCGAGTTCCGCGGCGTTCGCCAGCCGGTCACGTCCTGATTTCTTGGCGTGGTAGAGCGCGGTATCAGCCTTCTGGATCAAGGTCTTGCCGGTTTTGGCGTCCTCGGGTGCCGAGGCTATACCGATGCTGAGGGTCATGTGGACCACGGCTTTTTCGTCTTCCAGGTTGAGGGATTCCTCGTGGATCCGTTGGTGAAGGCGCGTGGCCAGTTGCAGGGCCGCGGTTCGAGACGCGCGCGGCATGAGGATCATGAACTCATCACCGGCGAAGCGGATGGGCAGGCCCTCTTCTCCGGCCACCTCTGTGAGCAGACGAGCCACCAGCATCAGCGCCTGATCGCCACATTGATGGCCGTAGGTATCGTTAATCGACTTGAAGTAATCCACATCGATCATGAGCAGCGACAGGGTGTGGCCGTTCAGGGCATCCCAGGGAACTTTGTTCTCGAAGTAGCTGAGGAGGAAGCGACGGTTGGCGATACCGGTCAGCTCGTCTTCAAAGATCAGGCGGGAGGGATCCTTGCCGACCTGTTTCAGAGAGGTGATGAGCTCTTCGTACTGCATCCCGCCTACCCGGCATCCCCGACCGCCTCAACATGGCAAGGTTCTCGACCTGCTCCAAGATGGCTCAGGTCCAGGAAAACCAGCGATGGCGCGTGGCGGTGACAGCTTGCGCAGTTGCTACCGAACTACTGCGATTACTGTAGTAAGCAAGGCGGGATTTGGCAAATTTTATTTGATTTCTAGCGACTTGTGAATCTGGGAGGCCGTTTTTCCATGAACGCGGTGATCCCCTCCTTCTTGTCAGCGGTCTCGCAGAGCTCCCCGAACAGCTCCGCCTCGCGCGCCATCCCCTCGGCGAAGGGACTGTCGAGGCCGGTCCGGATCGCCCGCAAGGCGGCCTGGGTGGCCAGGCGCCCCTTCGTTGTTACCATGCGGGCCAGGGCCATCGCCTGCGGCAGCACCTGGTCGGCGGGAGCAAGCCGGTTGAGCAATCCAAGGGCCAGGGCTTCCTCCGAGGTGATGCTCTCCCCTGTCAGGATCAACTCGGCAGCCTGTGACGGACCGATGATTCGTTGGAGCCGTTGGGTCCCGCCGAAACCCGGGATGAGGCCCAGTTTGATCTCCGGCAGGCCGAGAGCAATCCCCGAGGCCGCCACCCGCATGTGGCAGGCCATTGCCAATTCAAGCCCCCCGCCCAGGCAGGTGCCATTGATGGCGGCGATGACAGGCTTGTCGGAGCGTTCGATACGGTTCAGCAGGGCCTGACCCCGGCCGGACAGCTCCGACCCCTGGTACGCGGTGGCGAGGAGCGTCAGCTCTTTCATATCGGCTCCGGGGCAGAAAAAACGGCCGGTGGCCGTCAGCACCACCACCCGGATGTCGTCACTGGCCTCCAGCTCGCCGAAGATTTGATCCAGCTCTGTAAGAACCGACGTCGTGAGCAGATTCGACGGGGGGTTATTCAAGGTGACCGTCGCAATGCGTTCACCGGCGGAGACGTTGACGAAGCGGTATGGCATGTTGGGCTCCCTCGACTGTCGGCCTGCGACTCTGCGTCCCGGGAGAGTCTCGCGGCCTGCGACCGTCTTCATGCTAACAAAGTCGGGGTCCGCATGTCATTAATGTGCTAAACTTTCCGGGATGGAGGTGGCAGTTTCGTGATTGCCGATCGCCTCGCCGAGTACGGTCGGTCGCTTTCCTATCCGCATCTTCCCGCCGCCGTGGTACATGAGGTCAAACGCCGGATCCTGGACAGCCTCGGGTGTGCCTTCGGCGGCTGGTCCGCCGAGCCTTGCCGGATCGCCCGCCGCACGGCACAAGCAGTGAAGAGCGCGAACGGCGCGACGCTGTGGGGGACAGGGCATAAGACCCTTCCGGATCTGGCCGCCTTCGCCAACGGGGCGCTGGTCCGCTACCTGGACTTTAACGACACCTACCTGTCGCAGGAGCCCGCGCATCCTTCGGACAATATCGCGGCGGTCCTGGCCGTTGCAGAGGCGACCCATGCTTCCGGCAAGCAAGCCATCGAGGCCATCGCCCTCGCCTACGAGATCCAGTGCCGGTTGTGCGACGCTGCGGCGCTCCGGCCGCGCGGGTGGGACCATGTGACGTACGGTCCCTTTTCGTCCGCGCTGGCCGCGGCCAAGGTGCTGAAGCTGTCGCAGACCCAGACGGTCCAAGCGGTCAATCTCGCCGGCGTGGCCAACGTGGCGCTGCGGCAGACGCGAGTGGGAGCCCTCTCCATGTGGAAGGCCTGCGCCTTTTCGAATGCCGCACGGAACGGCGTGTTCGCCGCCGTCCTCGCCCAACAGGGCATGAGCGGGCCATCCCCGATCTTTGAGGGCGAGAAGGGCTTCATGAAGCTGGTGTCGGGGCCGTTCGATTTGCCGGCATTCGCCGGCGAGGGCCGGGCTCGGCGAGACGAGAATTCGTTCAAGATCCTCGAGACATACATTAAACACTACCCGGTGGAATACCATGCGCAGACCGCGGTCGAGGCGGCGCTCCTCGTCCGGGAGCAGGTGCTGAATGCGGAAGGACCCCGGTCTCTCGCAGGAATGACCGAGGTGGAGATCGGCAGCTATGGCGTGGCGATCGAGATTATCGGACGGGATGAGGCGAAGTGGCGTCCACGGACGAGGGAGACCGCCGACCACAGCTTCCCGTATTGCGTCGCCGTCGCCTTGCTGGACGGGACGGTGACCGTCCGGTCGTTCGGACCGAAGCGGCTCGAGGATCCGGCTCTGCATGCCCTGATGCAAAAGATCCGCGTCGTCGAGCAACCGGAGTTGAGAGACTGGTATCCTCAGGCCATGCCCACGCGGGTCACGGTCCGAACGGCGGCGGGCAAGGAGTATGTGAGGCAGGTGGACTTTCCGCTGGGCCACCCTCGGAACCCGATGTCGGATCGCGAGGTGGAGGAAAAGTTCCGGAGCCTCGCGCAAGGGAGGCTGGACCGGATTCGAGCCGGTAAGGTCATTGACTTGGTCTGGAAGCTCGACGCGCTGAAAAACGTCGGTGACCTGATGCCGTTGCTCAAGGTGGCTCGCTAAAGGACTCCCTCCCCACCACGAGGGGGCCTGTCGTTCGACCCAGAGGCTCTCGACGGGCGACGAGCTCCCCTCGACAGGCTCGGGGCCTGAGCTTGTCGAAGGCAGTCGAGCGAGGGCTAGGGAGGTCTTTCCTCCCCCCTTGAGGGGGAGGATAAAGGTGGGGGGAATGAATCGGGGGCAAGCTAGAAAGTTAAGGAATAACCCAACCGATGCAGAAAAAGTGTTATGGAAGCACCTTCGCCTGCGCCAAGTGGAGGGACATAAATTCCGACGACAGCAACCCTTAGGACCGTATATCGTGGATTTCGTGTGTCTTGACAGAAAATTGATTGTCGAGGTGGATGGGGGACAACATTTGGAGCAATCTGCTTCTGATGCGAAGCGCACGGCCTGGCTCGAAGGCCGAGGATTTCGCCTTTTGAGATATTGGAATGATCAGGTGTTGAAGGAACCGGAAGCTGTCACCGAAGCCATCTGGAATGCTATGAACCCCCCCGCCCAACCCTCCCCCACAAAGGGGGGGAGGGAAAATTAGGGATAGACTAATTGGTGCCGATAAACATGGGACCTTCTAAACCCAGGCGCCTGCGGGAATTGATCGCTCGGCATCTCGTGATGATGCCGGGGGCGTTCAATGCGCTGACGGCGATCCAGATCGAAGGAGCGGGGTTCGAAGCGGTCTATATCTCAGGCGCCGGGCTGGCGGCGGCTCGAGGACTCCCCGACATCGGGCTCCTGTCAATGACGGAGGTGGCGAGCGACGCCGGGACCATTGCGAATGCGGTCTCAATCCCGGCGCTCGTCGATGCGGACACCGGCTATGGTCCGCCCCTCGCTGTCATGCGGGCGGTCAGAGAGTTCGAGCAACGGGGGCTGGCTGCGATCCAATTGGAGGATCAGGAGAACCCCAAGAAGTGCGGACATCTTCCGGGAAAGCGCTTGGTGTCCACCTCCGAGATGGCCCAGAAGATCGGGGCCGCGGTCGAGGCGCGCCGGGACCCGGATTTCGTCATTGTGGCCCGAACCGACGCGCGGGCCGTGGAAGGCCTGGATGCATCCGTCCGACGGGCGCGGGAGTATGCGCGCGCAGGCGCCGATGCGGTGTTCCCCGAGGCCCTGGAGTCCGCCGAGGAGTTCCGGGCCTTCGCGCAGGGGCTCTCGAAGGAAGGCATCAAGGTGCCGCTCGTGGCCAACATGACCGAATTCGGCAAGACCCCCTACCTGACCGTCAGGGAGTTCGAGGACCTGGGGTATCGCATCGTCCTGTTCCCGGTCACGGCCCTCCGTGTGGCGACCAAGGCGATCGAGACCATGCTGGCTGAGGTGAAGGCTCTCGGGACTCAACAGGGATTGTTGAACAGGATGCACACCAGGCAACAGCTCTACGAGCTGCTGCGATACTCGGACTACGAGAAACGGGACAAGGACCTACATGAGCGCTATGGGCGGGAAGAACAAGACTGATCGAGCAACAGGCACTCGGGGTGAGGCTAAGGGAGGGGGAGCGGCTTACAGTCCGGGACTGGAGGGAGTGATCGCAGGGGAGACGGTTCTCTGCCAGATTGACGAGGGCGAGTCCGGCCTGCGGTATCGGGGCTACGCCATCGGCGACCTGGCGGAGCAGGCGACGTTTGAAGAGGTCTCCTATCTCCTGCTGCTCGGGAAGCTCCCGACGCGCAAGGAACTGGAGGACTTCTCCGGGCAGTTGCGCGCGCAGTGGGTCTTACCCGGGCCGGTCGAAGCCTTTCTCGGCGTGGTGCCACCCAATGCCCACCCCATGGACATTCTGCGGACCGGCGTGTCCCTACTGGGCATGACTGATCCCGATGCCACGGGTGAGGGGCGCGTCTCGGCGCGCCCGGGGTGGGAGGGTGCGATCATCGGCTCGCAGGCGGCCAATGTGCGCAAGGCCATCCGTTTGCTGGCCCAGATCCCCGTCATGATCGCAACCGCGCACCGCCTCGCGCATGCCAAGCGGCAGATCCAACCGGACCCGGCGCTCGGCTTCGCCGAAAACCTGCTCTACCTGCTGACCGACCGGCACGGTGACACGGCAGCCAGGGCCATGGCCCGCGTGCTGGACGTCTCGCTGATCCTCTACGCCGAACACGAGTTCAACGCTTCGACCTTTGCCGCACGGGTCGCCGCGTCGACGCTCACCGACCTCCACGCGGCGATCACGGCCGCCATCGCCTCGCTCAAGGGCCCGCTCCATGGAGGGGCCAACGAAGCGGTCGCATCCATGCTGCTGGAGATCAAAAGCCGAGACCGGGCCGAGCAGTGGGTACGGGAGGCGCTGGCGTCGAAACGCCGGGTGATGGGATTCGGGCATCGGGTGCTCAGGAAAGGGGATTCCCGCTCCCGGATCATTCAGCGCCACGCGGAGGTCCTGAGCCGTACTTGCAGGGACACCCGCTGGTACGAGATCGCGACCACCGTGGATCGGGTGATGCAGCAGGAAAAAGACCTGTACCCCAACCTGGACTTCTACACAGCCGTCGCCTATCTCCTGATGGGCATTCCCCAAGACCTCTATACCCCCCTGTTCGTCTGCGCCCGGATCACCGGCTGGTGTGCCCATGTGATCGAGCAGCAGGACCACAACCGGCTGATCCGCCCCCGTTCGTTGTACACGGGGCCGCCGCCGCAAGTCTATGTCCCCATTGACCAACGTATCTGAGCTCTGGCATCCCACGCCGGACTATGTGCAGCGGAGCCGGCTGCTTCGCTTCATGCAGCGGCATCGGATCGCGGACTATCCCGCGCTCTACGACCGCTCGATCGGCGAGATGGAGTGGTTCTGGAAGGCGGCGCTCGAGGAGATGGGGATCGAGTGGGCTTCCCCGTACACGCGGGTGCTGGACCTGAGCAAAGGGATCCAGTGGGCTCAATGGTTTGTCGGCGGTCGTCTGAATCTGGTGCACAACTGCGTCGACAAGTACCGCACCGGCCCGCGCGCCGCTCACCTGGCGATCCGATGGGAAGGCGAAGACGGCACGCAGCGGTCCCTCACCTACCGGCAACTGCATACCGAGGTCTGCCGTGCCGCGGCCATCCTCGGGCGATTGGGGGTGCGTCGGGGAGACCGAGTGGCAGTCTTTCTCCCCATGCTCCCCGAGGTCGCCATCATCACGCTGGCCTGCTCCAAGCTCGGAGCGACCTACACGCCGATTTTCTCTGGCTTTGGGGCGGAGGCGGTGGCGGCGCGGGTGCAGGATTGCGAGGCGACGCTGCTGGTGACAGCCGACGGCTTCACCCGGCGCGGCGGGTTGGTGAAGATGAAGCAAGTCGCGGATGAGGCGGCGGCGCGTTGCCCGACCATCAAACATCTGCTGGTCGTGCGGCGAACCGGCTGCTCCGTCTCCTGGCAAGCCGGCCGCGATGTGTGGTGGCATGATGTGATGCCAGGCGAGGGTGAGGGGCCTGCGACGGAGGTGCGGACGGAGGTCATGGCAGCCGACGAGCCCTTCATGATCATCTACACGTCAGGCACGACCGGGCGTCCCAAAGGGACGGTGCACCTGCACAGCGGCTTTCCCATCAAGGCGGCGCAAGACCTGGCGTTTCACTTCGATCTTCAGTCCGATGACACGCTCTTCTGGTTCACCGATATGGGCTGGATGATGGGGCCGTGGGAGATCATGGGAGCCCTCACCTTGGGAGCGACGTGCCTGCTCTACGAGGGCGTGCCGGATTGGCCGCACCCGGGACGGCTCTGGGAGGTTGTGGCGCGGCACCGCGTGACGATCCTGGGACTGTCCCCGACCGCGGTTCGAGCCCTCATGCGGCATGGCGACGCACCCGTGCATCAGCACGATCTCAGCTCCCTGCGCGTGCTCGGCTCGACCGGCGAGCCGTGGACCCCGGATGCCTACCTCTGGTACTTCCAGCATGTCGGCCAAGGGCGCTGCCCGATCATCAATTACTCCGGAGGCACCGAGGTTTCGGGTGGGATTGTAGGGGGCACGGTCCTGCAGCCCTGTAAGCCCTGCGCCTTTACCGGCCCCTGCCTCGGGATGGCCGCCGAGATTTTTGATGCAGACGGGAAACCGGTGCGTGGGAAAGTGGGAGAGCTCGTGGTCACGAAACCCTGGCCGGGGATGACGCACGGTTTCTGGCGGGACCCGCAACGCTATCTGGAGACCTACTGGTCCCGATGGCCACAGGTCTGGGTCCACGGCGACTGGGCGGCGACGGATGGCGACGGATTCTGGTACATCCTGGGCCGCTCAGATGACACGATCAAGGTGGCCGGCAAGCGCCTCGGGCCGGCCGAAGTCGAAGCGATCCTGACCGGCCATCCGGCGGTGAGCGAGGCCGCCGCGATCGGCGTGCCCCATCCAGTGAAAGGAGAAGCACTGGTCTGCTTCGTGGTCCTCCGCCACGGGTGGACGCCGAGCGAGGCGTTGTCCAGCGAGCTAGCGGGCCGGGTGGGTGAGCAGCTCGGGAAGCCGCTCCGGCCGGCCGCCGTGCACGTGGTGCCCGAGCTCCCCAAGACCCGGAACGCCAAGATCCTTCGGCGGGTGATCCGGGCCGCCTTCGTTGGTCAGGACCCCGGCGATCTCTCCAGCCTCGAGAACCCGCAAGCTGTCGTGGCCATCAAGCAGCTCCGCTAATCCGGGCCGGGACTCGCTCATGGTTGACAAGAAGATTGAAGAGGTGAGAGTCTAGCAACGTGCGGCCTACATTAATGTTTTTCCCTTCACAGTCATGAAGCATGGTCTGCTCACACCATGCTCGCTCGTCGTTCTCTGGGGGCTCGCACTGTGTCTCGGCACCCTCTCCTGTGAGGCCCGCCGGTCGGACAAGGCCTACCGCAGCGGCGACTACGCGAAGGCAGCCAAGGAATTAGAGTACATAGCCGAGGAGGGCGATGCCAGAGCCCAGTATGACCTCGGCTTGCTGTATGACACAGGTCGGGGTGTGCCGCAGAGTAACGAGAAAGCGCTGCAGTGGTACCGGAAGGCCGCGGAGCAGGGAGAGTCCAAGGCCCAGTATAATCTCGGGCTGATGTACGCCAATGGTCAAGGTGTACAGCAGGACTACGCCCGAGCATACTTCTGGACCAGTCTCTCGGCCGCCCAGGGGAACGGGCACGCGATGGATGCCAGAGATATCCTCTATGAGAAGATGACGCCGGAGCAGGTGGCCAGGGCCTCGGAACTGCTCCGCGAGTACGAGAAGGCGAGGAACCTGGACAACTCCTGCCAGCTGTGCCCACTGCTCAAGGGCAAGTCGGCGCCCTGAACAGACTCGGTCTCAGGTTCACCTCGCGGCTGCCGGTCAGGCTCCCATCCCGGGCCTTCCCCACCTGCATCAACCCCCTTGTTTTGCGCGAGCCAAGTGGGGTATTGTTCCTATCCCCACCTCTAACACAGGGAGCCCCATGCGGAACCGATTTACGACGCGCCTGACCCGTGGACTGTTCTTGAATCGTGACATTGAGCGGCTCAGGCAGCAGCTTGTCCAGTTTCAGCCGTTTCTCTCCAGGCGGAATACCGCGCTCCCACTCGAGGAGTTTGATGCGGCCACGGAACGGCTGATCGGCCGGGTTTTCGGAGAGACTTCCGAATTGTTGGAGGCGTACGAGTATGCTAAGCTTGGTGAGGCGGCGAGCATGGTGAATTTGCCGGAGGAAGCCCAGGAGAGCGGGGCGCGGAACGTTTACCGCGAGAGCCTGCACCAGCGCAAGCGCATCCTGGAAGGCTGCATCTCCGAACTCGAAGCGCTCCAGAATTCCAAAATACCGACTAACGCGCGAGTGGCCGATTACATGTCGGACGATATCCGAAGCGTCCATCTGGGCGCTTCCCTGAAAGAGGCGGGCCGGCTGCTGCAAAAATGGAAGGTCGGCTCCCTGCTGGTTGACGACGGTCTCCGTTATGTCGGGATCATCACCGATACGGATCTCAGCCGGAAAGGGGTGGCACGCGGGCTCGATCCGACCGCCACGACGGTCAAGGCCTGCATGAACAAGCCGATCATCAGCATCGAAGACAGCGAGCCGCTCCCGGCGGCCGTCTCACTGATGAAGGAAAAGGCCATCCGCCACCTGGCGGTCACTCAGGACGGGACCATCACCGGCGTCCTGTCGGTCGCGGACATTTTGCGATACTATTCCGACCTGGTCCCGACCTTGCGCGACCTGGCCGGACTGCCCGGTGAAGGGGCAGAGGCGGGGGGCGGTGAGTAGTCGAACCCGGCCGGGAGGCCGGTCCAACGGCAGAGACCGGTCGAGAACAGGCGCGTCGTCATCTTGTTGCTGATCGGGAAGCCAGGGAAGCATACCCATGCTGCTTCGGAGGTAGGACCCGGAGGTGCACAATGGGGCCGACCAAAGTGATCGTGAAAGGCGGTGCCATCCATGACGCGAAGACCGGCAAATTGATCAAGGAAGGGTTCGCCAACCGGCAGGAGCTGGAACGGTACGCGGCGCACCATTATATCGTCTTACCCGAGCTTGATAAGGCCGGCAGGCCCTGGGAACTCGATGGCAAGCCAATCTACTGCCTCCGTGGCACGAGGTACGAGTCGCTGGACGATGATCCTCTGCACTTGGCCCGTTGCCAGGACTGTGGGGGGATGGGCATCCGGGTTGATGAGCTGACCGTGGAATCCGATTGTATCCGTTGCACGCAGTGCAACCACGAGTTTGATGCCAGGCTGGAGATGATGGAGACGTAGCGGTCCGCTGATTCAGTTCAAACTGATGTGGCGAAGCAGGTCCTCGCCCGCATCCGTCGGATGCAGAAACTTGAATCCCTCCGGCTCCCGATAATCCAGCGTGATCCCGTCCATGCGAGCCGCGCTGCGGGCCTCGACCGCGACGGTCAGCCCATCGCAGTCCTGGATCTCATCATCCGGCTGAGGCGTCGCTTCCAGGGTGATCCCCAAACCAAGACGTTGTTCATCCAGATCGTGGAGCGTCAGGCGCACGATGGGATCGTCAGGATGCTCCGCGACTAATCGCTTCAACTGCCGGATGGCGGCCGGCGTGACGGCAATCATGCTCCGCCTCCGTCGGTCCTGGCGTCGAGGTGCGCGATGATGCGCCTGGCATCGGCGATCGGGTCGGTCGAGAACGGAGCGGTGGCCCGCTGGGTG
>MNDM01000041.1:0-8313 GCA_001914955.1 Nitrospirae bacterium 13_2_20CM_2_62_8
CGGATGCGAATCAGGTCAACTTCCGCGATATAGCCCTTCTTGAACCGGATCGTATTCACCTCCATAATCCGGGTGAACCGGTCGCGGTTCTCCTCTGCCAGCGCCAGCCGTCGCTGAGCTAACTGCACCCGGAAGTAGGCATCCTTCACCGTGAAACTCAGTTGCCGGATCGCGTCCTCAAAATTGGCCTCTGCCGATTGTGCCCCGAAGCCGGCGCTTTCGATCCGGTAGCCTCGTTTCCCGGCCATCTCGAAGAGCTGCTGCACCTGGGAGGCAAGTTCACTGCTTCGCCCAACCGTGTTCCCCTGAGTCATCGCGCTCAGCGTCCCAACCAAGAGCACAGGATTCGGAAATAGTCTGGCCGTGATTTGCTGGCCTTGGGCATAACTGATGCCGTATCGTGCGATCAGCAAGTCCAAATTCTGGCGGAGAAACAGGGCCAGGGCTTCATCCAAGCTGAGGCGCTGGAGCGGCGACGCGATGGTCTGGGCTTTCATCTCGCGCTCTTCAGCGAAGGTCGACCCGGGACCCATGAAGCCGAAACCCATGAGACAAGCTAACGCGGCTAGGATCCACCGCGTACGACGAGCAGCGCCCGCGCGAGCCCGGTGACTTGCTCCGGTCGGAATCACCTGTGCGTTCATGGCCTCAGACCTCCCCCACTCTGCTGGCTGCCTCCATGACCCTTTGTCACGTGCGGTCATTATACTGCTTTTTCAACGGACTTTGAAATATACCCTTTTCAACCGGCAGGGCTACCGGAGCTTCAGTTCGGTCCACGCCCGGTCATACAATTTGATCGCCTCCCCCACGTCGGTGATCCATTCCAGCCGGTCAAAGGTCGAGTCCGGGGGATAGACAGCCGGGTTTTGGCGAAGTTGCGCGAGCACGAGCGGTTTGGCCTCCCGGTTTGAAGAGGCAAAGAGGAGACGATTGGTGGTGCGGGCGGCTACGTCACGATCTAATAAGAAATTGATAAAACGCATGGCCAACTCCCTATTCCGGGAGGTCTTGAGGACGACCAGACAGTCGGACCAAATGGTCGCCCCCTCCTTGGGAACCACATACTTGATGGACGGACGCTCGACCATCGCGCGGGCCACCGCGCCTCCCCAGCCATGCGCCAGGGCCACTTCACCCGACACCAGCAACTGGTCGTAGTTATCGCTGGAATAGGTTTTGACGAGGGGCTTCTGACTCACCAGTTTGGCCTTCGCTTGCTCAATGATCTTCGGATCCTTGGCGTTCGCCGACTGGCCCATCGCGCGCAGGGCCGCGCCGAACAGCTCCCGCTGGTCATTCAGCATGCTGATCCGTCCCTTGTACCGAGGGTCCCAGAGCACGGCCCAGCTCTCCGGCTCAGCGGGAATCACGTTGGAATCGTACCCGATGCCGACGGTGCCCCACAGGTACGGGATCGAGTAACGGTTCTCCGGATCAAACGGGAGGTGTTGCAGCCGTTCCTCCACCAGCCCGACGTTCGGGATCTTCGCCAAGTCCAACTCGGCCAACAGCCCCTGTTTGACCATGATCGAGACCATGAAATCCGACGGCACGGTCACGTCATAGCCGGTCGCGCCACTCTGCAATTTGGCCAGAAGCTCCTCATTGCTGCTGAAGGTATCCACGACGACCTTCACCCCATTGGCCTTCCCAAACGCGTTGAGCAGATCATCACTGACGTAGTCCGTCCAGGTGAAGTAGTGGAGCGTCGTGGCGGCGCGGCTGGTCGCATCGGCGCCGGTCTTCGGGGTGTTCTTGGGCACATCCTCCGGCGTCGGTTGGCACGCGAGGAACGCGAGCGTGAAACAGAGGATCAGGCAGAAAACACGGCGAGCGGGGCGCCGACTTCCGCTCCGGCGCAGGCTCGGCTCGCTGCTTGTAGGCTTGCAGCCACCCGGCTGCGGCTCCCCCCATCCCCCACATCGGAATGCGGGGGTCCTCCGATCCGCCGAGGCCTGATCCCACAGGCCTCGGTGGTCGGGCCTCGCTCGGGGGGTCACGCGCTGAAAGGCCTGCCAGGGCGTCGCGCCCAGATCCCGAGCCGCTTCTTCCAGGCCAGGGTCCAGCTTGCGCAGCCGGGCCCGCACCATCACCATCACGACCGGCAGGTTGAACGCCGCGTGTCCCAGCGTGACCGTCACCAGGCTCAGCGGCAGCTTGATCGTCACGAAGAAGAGCATCAGTGCCACTCCCATCATGACCTCCGGCATCACCAGCGGGAGCAGCAGCGCCCCTTCCACAACCTGTTGCCTTCGGAATTGGAAGCGCTCCAGGCTGACCGCCGCGCTCACCCCCAGCACCGTCGCAATCATCGTTGAGACAGAGGCGACGAGCAGGCTGTTCTGCAACGACGTCATGAGCGCCTCATCCGCGGCCAACGCCCGGTACCACTGGAAGGTGAACCCCTGCCACGTGGCCGAGAGCCGTGAGGCATTGAAGGAGAACAGAATCAGCACCCCAATGGGCAGGTACAGAAACAGCAGATCGGCAAGACTCACGCTGAGCAGCCACACCCGCCGTCCTCTCATGAACCTCCCTCCCCCGGATCCAACCGAATTACCAGACTGAAGGACGGCGGCCATCGCCCCGTCCACGGTCTACCTCGAGGTAGACCATCATTCCCAGTAGCACGAGCGCCATCAGCACGAAGGAAATCGCCGAGCCGAACGGCCAGTCCCGCACCACGAGATACTCGTGCTGAATCAGATTGCCCAGCATCATCGTCCTGGCTCCACCGAGGAGATCCGGGGTGATAAACGCCCCGAGCGAAGGGATGAACACCAGGATGCAGCCGGCGATGACCCCGGGCTTGGTCAACGGAAGGATGACCCGCCAAAACACGTTCCAGGCCGAGGCATACAGGTCCCAGGCGGCCTCCACGAGAGAATAATCTAGCCGTGCGAGGGCGGCATAGAGCGGGAGCACCATGAAGGGAAGATAGCCGTATACCAGCCCGATCAGGATCGCCCCATCGGTGTACAGGATCTCGACCGGGCTGGCGACCAGCCCCAGATTCATCAAGACGGTGTTCATCAGACCTTCTGTCCGGAGGATGAACATCCAGGCGTAGGTGCGAACCAGAAAATTGGTCCAGAAGGGGATCATGACCAGCAGGAGCCAGATACCTTGCCAGCGGAGCGGGGCCCGCGCGATGTAGTACGCCAGCGGGAATCCGAGCAGGAGGCAGAACGCGGTCGTGCCTAGGGCAAGCGCCAACGAGCGGACGAAAATCGTGAGATACAGGGGATCGAGCAGGGTGGCGTAATTGGCGAGGCTGAAGGTCCATTCCACCCCGCCGTACGTCCCGCGCGCCGCAAAACTGATCACCAGGACCAGCAAAAGGGGGATGAAGAAGAAGATGCCCAGCCAAGCCAAGCTTGGCATGAGCAGCCAGCCGGGAAGTCGGGGGAGCGGAGCGCGACGGGGCATGTCGGTGGAGGAGTCGCTGGGGGTCACTCGGACAAGATTACTCCTTCGTCCGCGTTCCAGCGAACAAAGACCGCCTCGCCGTTTAAGAACCGTTTCTGTTCAGCGCCCGAGTTGGGGACCCGGACCTTCCAGAGAGCGCTGTTGGACAGACGGAGCAGGTAGTGCATCTCGCTCCCATTGTAGAGCGTCTTGTCGATTCGGGCCGGAACGGTGTTGTCGAATCCGTTCCGGTGAACGTCCCGGGCCAGAGAAAGTCGCTCCGGCCGCAACACGACGGTCACCTGGCTCCCCTCGACGACCCCGCCCGGTCGTCGCACGAGGATCGTCGGGAGATCGGGCACGCTGACGGTACACCGGGCATCCGTCATGGAGGCGATCCGGCCTTCCACAAGGTTGGACAGGCCGATGAAATTGGCCACAAACGCGGAGACCGGCGATTCATAGATGTCCTGGGGACTCCCGATCTGGAGGACGCGCCCATGATCCATGACCGCCACTCGGTCGGACATGGTGAGCGCCTCCTCCTGGTGGTGCGTGACATAGATAAAGGTGATGCCCACCTGCTCCTGGATCGCCTTGAGCTCGACCTGCATCTCCTGGCGAAGCTGCTGGTCCAGCGCGCCGAGCGGCTCATCCAGCAGCACCACGGCAGGACGGTTGACCAACGCGCGAGCCAGCGCCACACGCTGCTGCTCCCCACCGGACAGTTGAGACGGCATCCGGTCGTGTTTACTCCCCAGCTTGACCATGCCGAGCGCTGCGTGGACTCTGGACTGGGTCTCCGCCCGCGCGATCCGTTGCATCTCAAGGCCGAACGCGATGTTGCCGAAGACGGTGAGGTGGGGGAACAGGGCGTAGGATTGAAAGACGAGATTCACCGGCCGGAGATTGGGGGGCACCTCCCGCATGGAGCGTCCCTCGATCAGGATTTCTCCCTGATCAGGACGCTCGAACCCGGCCAGCAACCGTAAGGTGGTGGTCTTCCCGGACCCGCTGGGACCCAGGATGGAAAAAAACTCTCCTCTCCGAACCTCTAGCGAGAGATGGTCCACGGCGATGACCGTCCCGTGGTACTTGACCACCTCCCGTATCTCAACGCTGTTCAGGCCCATGCTTCGTCACGCCTGACTCGTGACACGTGACTGCCCCTGCCGACCCAGTCTTGACGCCCGTTGAACGGTGACCAGTGACGTGTTACGGTTCCTGACTGGTGAGCTCGGCGTCGGGACCGGTGGCGCGCGCCCGCTTCCTCACGCGCAGCTTGGCCTGGTGTTCCTGCAGAAGCTCTCGCCGCAGGACATCCCGGTCTTCGGCCACGATCGTGACCAGGCGATCCGAGTCCTCAGCATGATCCCGGACCAATTCCGACAGCGTGCGAACCTGCCGCTCCAACCGATCCAGCCGCCAGAGCACATGCTGCAGTGCGGCCGGCATCTGGCTGTCCTTCGAAAGGCGCGGCATACGCTTGGCCTTCGTCGCGGCCAGCCCTTTGGGCATGTGATCCTCCCGAGTCAGTGCTGAGCGAATGGCAAATAGCGAGCAGTCAGCAGTCGAATCAGCTACATAGAGAATAGCTGACAGCTAATAGCTTTAAGCAACCAGCTAGCAGCTTCGCAGTTCCAAGCTATTCGCTGCTCGCTATTTGCTATTCGCTGCTTGCTGCTGACCGTTCGACAGGCTCACGGTCCCGAGCAGAGTCGAGGGACCCCTCGCTGCTAGCGGTTAGTATCGTCGCACCTGGCCGCGGTGTCAACCTCCGCCCCGTCCTTTCTATTTTCTTCCCAACCTGCTAAAATCGCGCCTCTATGCAAAACATCCTCGCCATGGTGCTGGCCGGAGGAAAGGGAGAGCGGCTTTACCCGCTGACCCTGCACCGGGCGAAGCCGGCCGTGCCGTTTGGGGGAAAGTATCGGATCATTGACTTTACCCTCAGCAACTGCCTGAACTCCGGCCTGAGAAAGATCGCGGTTCTGATCCAGTACAAATCCCACTCCCTAGACCGACATATCCGGAGGGGCTGGAATATCCTCAACCAGGAAGTGGGCGAGTTCATCGCCTCTATCCCGCCCCAGCAACGCATCGGTGAAGATTGGTACAAGGGGACTGCCGACGCGGTCTATCAAAATCTGTTCCTGATGGACAATGAACAGCCGGATTTTCTGCTTGTCCTGGCCGGCGACCACATCTACAAAATGAACTATGCCGAGATGTACGACTTCATGATCACCAAGCAGGCCGACGTGGTGGTGGGCGCGATCGAGTTTCCTCTGGCTGAGGCTAGCCGCTTCGGCGTGATCGGGGTGGATGACGAGTGTCGAATTGTGCGGTTCGATGAGAAGCCCAAGCATCCGATGCCGCTGCCGAGCGATCCCGCGCAGGCCTTCGTGTCGATGGGCATCTACCTCTTCAGAGCCGAGGTCATTCGTAAACAGCTAACTGACTCTCGTATTTCGACGCTGTTGTCGACCGACACGAAACACGAGAGCTTGCACGATTTCGGGAAAAACATCATTCCCCGCATGATCCAGAACAGCCGCGTCTTTGCGTTCAAGTTCCATGACGAGAACAAGAAAGCTGTCAAATACTGGCGCGACATCGGGACGCTGGACGCGTATTGGGAAGCCAACATGGACCTGGTTGCGGTGGACCCGCTGTTCAATATGTACGATCAGATGTGGCCGATCCGGACGTACCAGGGCCAGTTTCCCCCGGCGAAGTTCGTCTTCGCGGACGACTACGAGGGCGGTCGAATGGGGATCGCGCTGGACTCGATCGTCTGCGGCGGCTGTATCGTCTCGGGCGCCCGCGTGCAGAACTCCGTGCTGTCGCCGAACGTCCTCGTCCAGGATCACGCCGAGGTGCGGGAGTCGGTCGTGATGGAAAACGTCGTGATCGGCGAACACTGCCGGATCAGGCGGGCCATCATCGACAAGGACGTGAACATTCCCCCCAAGACCGAGATTGGCTACGATCTCGGCGCGGACCGCAGCCGTTTCACGGTGACCGATTCCGGACTGGTGGCTATCTCGAAGGGGATGAAGTTGCATGCCTCCCTCCATCCATCCGGTTGACCTGATCGGGGCACTCCGCCACAAACACCTCACGCCAGCCATTGTGTTCCTGACCTCGCGTCGTGCCTGCGACGAGGCCATGCAGGCCTTCCAGCGAAGCCACACGACCCTCCCTCCCGAGCGCCAACACGCCATCACCTCCGTCCTGGACCAGTTGATCGCGCAATACCCGAGCATCGGCGAACATCCGCTTGTCCCCACGGTCCAGCGGGTCGGCGTCGCGGCACATCACGCCGGGCACCTCCCCTCATGGAAAATCGCCATCGAGGAGTTGATGCGCCAGGGATGTCTGGACGCCGTGTTCGCCACCACCACGCTGGCCGCCGGCGTGGATTTTCCGGCCCGCACGGTGGTGCTCACCCAGTCGAGCGTCCGCAAGACCAGAGACTTCACCGAGTTCACGATCAGCGAAGTCCAGCAACTCGCCGGCCGTGCCGGCCGGCGGGGTAAGGACCTGGTCGGCTTCGCGGTCGTCACCCCCTCGCCCTATATCGACTTGACCGTGATCACGAAGGGGCTGACCGGCCAGCCCGAACCGATTGACAGCCAGTTCGTCATTGCCTATCCCATGGTGTTGAACCTGCTCAAGGCGCATCCGCTGGAACAGATCCAGGCCATCCTCGCCAGGAGCTTTGCGCAATTTCAGCTCAACCGCCGGGCCGAGACGCTGGAAGGCAAGCTCGACGCCCTGCACGTCCAGATGGAACCCTACGGCCCGCGAGTCTGCACGGACTGGATCACGCAGTGGCAGGTCTTCGAGCAGGCGCGGAAGCAGAAGGCGCATCGCATCCAGGTCAGACACCGCGAGCCGCCGGAGCCTGAGTTGGCAGCCCGCCTTCACTTCCTGACGCCCGGACGCGTGGTGGGGCTGCCGAAGGGCCGCGGCCTCGTGCTGCGGCAGTACCGAAGCCGCGGCCAGCGGAGTCCGATGGTGACCATCCTGCGTTCAGGCGGTGCGGTGACGGAGTGCCAGGCGAGCACGGTCACCCAGGTCTTCGACCGATCGTTTGAGGTGGCAGAAGCGCCCGTCTATCCCTGGTGCACGCCCAGCAGCCTGGAAGAATTGATCCGGCAGATGTCAGAGCTGCCCGTCCGGATCCCAATCCTGCCGATTCTCATGGAGGACCGCCAGAAGGACATCGCCGAGAGCCAGATCGCGCAGACGTTGAACGATGAGTTCCCCTGCCCGACGTGCCCTTCGCGCCCGGCCTGCCAGAAGGATCATGCCCAGGCCCTGCGTCTCCGCCAGGAAGTCCACCGTCACACGAAGACGGTCCAGGCGCTTCGCACCGGTCTGTGGCATCGCTTCCAGACGCGGACCGAGGTGCTGCAGCAGTTTGGCTACTTGACGCCGACCTGTCACCTCACCGACGCGGGGGAATGGGCGCGACTGATCCGCATCGATCACTCGCTGCTCATCACGGAACTGATCCGCGCGGAGGCCTTCAGCGGCATCGAGCCCCAGATTCTGACCGGGGTGATGGCCAGCATCGCGCATGATGACGATCGCCCGGGCGCATTTCCGCGCCTCAGTCCCGGCCTGGCTTCGTTGCTCGGACAAGTCCGGCATCTGGCCGAATCGTTGGCGCCGCACGAGGATCCGCCCTTGCTTCGCGCCGATGTCGCCGCCTTGACGGAACGCTGGGTGGGCGATCCCGCCCTCACCTGGATCGGCCTGTGCCGCACCACGACCATGGCCGAAGGAGACATCTATCGGCTCCTGGCTCGAACCGTCGAATACTTGTCCCAACTCCACACCTTGAGAGCAACCCACCCGGGGCTGGCCGACACCGCCAGCCAGGCGATCAAG
>MNDM01000041.1:8379-17104 GCA_001914955.1 Nitrospirae bacterium 13_2_20CM_2_62_8
CAGCCGATGAGCCTGCTGCACCGGCTTGCACAAGGACGCGTCCGCCGGCATTTCCGGCTTGGGAAGCGGCATCTGATTGACGCGCTGCTCAGGCACGCGTCCGTGAACCGGGCTGGCCTGGAATCGGATCTGCAGGCGCTGATGCAGGGAGAAACGACAGCCGGGCATCGGCGGAAATCGGGACCTCCGGCCCGGCATCAAGGTCGGCCCCATCAGGCCGAGAGACACCCGGCCAAATCAAGCGAGTCGGAGCCGGCCGAACCAGCGACCGACCTCTCGGCCCTCCTGGAGGGAATCGGGGTCCCTCCGCCCCAACCCTTTGTCCCGGACCCCTGGCAGGAAGAAGCCCTCTCGCACCTGACCACGACGGACGTCATCGTCAGTGTCCCGACCGGGAGTGGAAAAACCTATGTTGCGATCGAGGCCGCCCGGCGCGCCATCGAGGCGGAACGCACCGTGATTTATACGTCTCCGCTGAAGGCCCTCTCGAACACCAAGTTCACCGAATTCACGCGGCTCTTCGGTGCCGACCGCGTAGGGATTCTGACGGGGGACCGACGGGACAACCCACAGGCGCCGTTGCTGATCATGACGACCGAGATCCTGCGTAACCTGCTCTACGATGCGGCGGGGGGCGAGATCGACGTGCGATTGGACACCCTCGGATTATGCATCATGGACGAGTCCCAGTATCTCGCCGACCCGGAACGGGGCGTGGTGTGGGAGGAAACGATCATCTTTTGCCCGACCCAGGCGCGGCTGTTGTTGCTCTCCGCCTCAATCGGAAACCCCGAAGAAGTGGCCGCCTGGCTCACCAGCATACGGCCGATTGCCTGCCACCTGGTGCGCCATCACCGCCGGTCGGTCCCCCTGCGCGCCGGGTATCTCCACCCGAACGGAAAGCTGGTGCCGCTCTTCCGATCGGTGGGTATTCCCCACAGCCACGGAGGGTCACTGCACCCCGAGGCCAAACGCCTCTTCTCCCAGTATGAAGACGAGACCCTCCGGCCTCGATCCACCAGTCGGCGGGTGTCGTGAAAACCCCACAGACGTGGTTGATATGCGACTCCAGCCCAATGTAGATGCCCTGCTCTTAACCACTTAACCGAAGGAATTTCAATAGGTTGGAAACCATCATGGTGGGGCATCTGTCTTGCTAACTATCCTGATGCTGCGGTAAGGAAGGGAGAACAGGATCGAGTCATGAAAAGACTTCTCTCAATCGTGAGCGTGCTTGTCCTCCTCGGTGGATGTCAAACCACCCAACCGGTGGCCAAGTCCACGGGTTTGGAGAACACCGCCTTCATGCGCCTGTGGACGACCTACAGCGAATGCCGGTCGAGCACGGACCTCGGCGCCACGCGTACCGCCGCCCGGCAGTTGAACCAGGCGGTCGCCACCCCAGCGTCCAACAAAGACTTCGTCCTCCCGTTGCCGAAACAGATTGAACGCCTCGTCTCAAAACCCCCGACCCGCCTCGCGGTTGACCCGAAAGCCATGGCTGCCGCCTGCACCCTGCACGCGGGACACACCGCGCTCAACGCCGGCCGGAATGATGTGGCAGCGGAAATGTTTCGGTCAGTCATGGATGGTCATCCGCAAATCGAATATGCGTACTACGTTGAACAGGCGAGACTCGGGTTTGCTCAGGTTGTGATCGGACCGCAAGCGTCTATCCAATCGCCTCCCAAACAGTTCGCAGACTGATCCCGCACCTGACGCGCGACCCATCACGCGCGTGAATCCAGCACCGCTCGGTACAACTCGACATACGCGCGCGCGGGCCGAGCCCAGGATACATCCGTTGACATCCCCGCCCGGACGAGCGAGTTCCATTCAGCCCGGTCCGCATAGACCCGCAGAGCCAACAACACGACCGACAGCAGGGACTCCGGCGTCGCCTGGCTGAACACGAACCCGGTGGCGCGACCCTCCCTGACCGCCCGGGGCGCATACGGCACGACCGTATCAGCCAGCCCTCCCGTTCGCCGGACGATCGGGACGGTCCCGTATCGCAGGCTGTACAGCTGGCTCAACCCACACGGCTCATACCGCGACGGCATGAGGAACATGTCTCCCCCGGCTTCAATCCGGTGGGCCAACACATCGTCGAACCCGATGCGGAGGCCGATCTTTTCCGGGTACCGTACCTGCAGGGATCGGAACAGCGCCTCGTAGTACGGATCGCCGGTCCCCAGAAGCGCGACCTGCAGATCCAGCTCCATCAGCTCAGGCAGCAGCTCAGCCACCAG
This sequence comes from Nitrospirae bacterium 13_2_20CM_2_62_8, assembly GCA_001914955.1. Taxonomy (GTDB): domain Bacteria; phylum Nitrospirota; class Nitrospiria; order Nitrospirales; family Nitrospiraceae; genus 40CM-3-62-11. Next base: position 10,632 of record MNDM01000041.1, read on the forward strand.
GTCCAGCCCCTTCTGCTGAGTGAACCGTGACACCACCGCCAGGAGGGGGACATCCCGGACAGGAAGCCTCAGCTCGCGTTCCAACTCGGTCTTGCACGTCCGTTTGCCCGCGAGGTCAGACACCGAGTACCGGCTCGCCACGTGCTGATCTGTCGCGGGATCCCAGACCTCCGTATCGATCCCGTTCACGATCCCGACCAACCGGTCCCGCCGCTCGCGAACGACGCCATCCAGACCAAAGCCGAACTCAGGACTCTGAATTTCGCGACTGTACGTCGGGCTCACGGTGTTGAGGAAGTCGGCAAACACCAGGCCGCCCTTCAGGAGATTGAGTGAGCCGTGGAACTCCAGAGTCTTCACCGTGAACAGCTCGGCTCCCAACCCAGTCTTCGGATACTCCACGGCGGGGAACAAACCTTGGTACCCCATATTGTGGACGGTGAAGAGCGTGCCGATCCGCTTCATCAAAAGGGATCTCGCATACAGCGTCTTCAGGTAGACGAGACTCAGCGCCGTCTGCCAATCGTGCGCATGCAGGAGGTCCGGCGTCCAGCCAGAGACCTTCCTGAGCGCCGGCAGCAGTTCCAGCACCGCACGGCAGAAGAAGGCGAACCGCTCCAGGTTGTCCGGATAGTCAACGCCGGATTCCTGATAGAGCCCCTCGCGGTCAAAATAAGGATCATGCCGGACGGCCAGGATCTGAACCCCGGAGTCGGCCAGCTGGCCTTGCTCGATGGTCACGTTAGTCCTTCCCGTCGCGGTCGGGACGGCGAGGCGTATCCAATCTTTGAACCCGGCCGTGCTCCCATCGATCGAGCCATACCGCGGGATCACCAGCCTGACGCTGTGACCCAGCCGGGCCAACTCGCGCGGGAGTCCCCCTGCCACATCGGCAAGTCCACCCGTCTTTGCGAATGGGACCGCCTCTGAGGCGACGAGCAGGATCTTGAGGGGTCTGGGGTCCATCACACCGGATGGAGCGGGCAAGACAGCCATCACAGGCTAAGGAGATGGGGGTCGCGCTGGCGGAGCTTCCAGCCTTGTTTTGAACAGCTCCTCTCTCTTCCATTGTGCGGCGATCGCATGGATCTGTTCGGCGGGCAGGTGCTCTCGATAGATCAGCCGCTTCTCCAGGAAGCCAAGCAACTCACCGCGGTCGGCATAACCGAGGAATAGCGCTTGTTCCGACACGATCGAGTCGTCCCACCCCGGCGGGGACTCCCCCAGCGGGACCCGGAACCGCGGGATATAGTTTCCACTTGCCACCGGGAAGAACTGCATGGGCTCAGAGTGTGAGTAGGTGGGCTCTCCCCACGCCTCAAGGAACGCCTGAGCGGTCAGGGCCCTGAGAGTGATTTGATCGCTCAGAATGCGCGCTTTCTGTTCCTCCAGTGGCGGGAGGGAGTACAGACCGCAGGCCCCCGCGGAGAGACTGAACCAGGCGACGAGGACGGGGAGCGCTGAACGGAACCAGGCCGAGCTGGGGGCGTGCTTGAGCATGCTCTTACAAGAGGCGCCGGCTTTTCGGCTGCTCAGGTTTCACCGGTTGACAGATATCGCACTGGCACATCCGGCGCAGGAAGTTGAAGGAATAGATGCCGGTGTCGTGGCCGTCGCTCCATGTGAATCGCAGCGCGTATCGGCCGACCGGTTCGACATCCTTGACCATGATGAGCAGCGGCACCTCGTCAGCATTGACGCGGAGCTGACCGGTCCACTCATCGGTGCAGGCTGCGCAGGGGCAGTGCTGCCGGAGGTATCGAACCGGATACACCCCCTTGTGCCCGTCGGTCCATTCGATCCCGAGCACACCCTTGTCGATCCAGTCCATGTCTTTCGGTTCAAGTACCGTCGTCGCCATGCTCTAGACTTTGTCCTTCCTGTTCCACCATCCCATTGGAAGGGTGCCAGAGTTGGTCCCACTGCAGCCGTCCAACAAGGCTTTATCGGTGCTCTCTGTTCTCCCAAGAGGGAGTAGCCAGGCTGTCCTTCACTGCGCGCATCGAGCGACCACCGCCTCATCGTGGGGGCTCTGCGAGCAAGAAGGACGGTCTGGCTGCTCCCTGGCCGCGAGCAGGCCGAGTCCGGACCGCATCAGCACGTCGTGGCCCTCCGTCAGCCCGTAGATGCCCAGCAGAAACCCGCCGGCCAGAAAGCCTTTGCCGATGAATCGAACCATGCTCGACTCGCACTAATGCGGGCACTATATCGTAACGGTGGAGGAATTGACAAGGAAGGTCAGGAGAACGTCCCGACTCCGTAGGCGGGCTCTCTTCGCTCCGCCGCCAGGAAATCGACCGGGGGAAGCCGCTTGCCCGCCACGATCGTGACGTAGGACTCGACCGCCGCTTCTAATTCGGCCCGGACCCGGCCGGTGGCTTTGAGGCGGTTCGCGACGGAAGCGGTCATGCGCAGGGCCTGTTGGATGAACGCCAGGCTGCCGGGAGACAGGGACAGGCAGCGATCAGAATGGCGGCTGGCGCAGGTGGCGCAGACCAGGCCGCCGGACGCAGGCAAGAACCGAGCAACGCCGTCTCGACGCAGGTCAGGAAACGTGGCGCCACAGGCTGCGCAGTGGTCGGTCTGGGGTCGAAAGCCTGTCTGCCCGAGCAGCTTGAGCTGGAACAGCAGCGCGGTCAGCGCGGGATCCCCGCCGTCTTGAAGCCACCGCAGGCCGCCCAGGAGGGTCTGGAAGATCCGGGGAGCCGGGTCTCCTTCCGCGGTCACCGCAGCTACCAGGTTGACCATGCGGGCGGCCCCGGACATCGCGGCGAGGTCTTCCCGAAGCCGCGGGAAGGTTTCCCGGATGTCCGCCTGGGTGATGCGATACAGAGGATCGTTGTGTTTCTCGAACAGATTGAGGTCGCAGTGGACGAACGGCTCCAGGGCACTGCCGAAGCGGCTTTTCATCCGTCGCGCCCCGCGCGCAACCCCGCGCAGCTTGCCGAACCGGACGGTATAGAACGTGACGATCCGGTCGGCCTCCCCCCACTTGCGGCTCTTGAGCGTGATAGCGGGTGTCTTCAGCATGTCACCAGTCTATCCCTTCACACCAACGAGTCTACGAGCAGGAAGGCACGGGCGAATTCTGGAACATCCGTTTGAGCGTCTGCCAGCGTTCGCTTTCTGTCGGGGAGCCAAAGAGGAAACCGCCCTGCGTCTTGAGTTCCAGATCGAGGTATTCCTTGTACAGCGCGCACATCTTGGCGCTCACTGAGTCGGGCGCCGATTGCCGTTCCCGGCGCATGCCCGCTGGCGCTGGCGGATCAACCGGCGCATTCGGGTTGGTGTTGAAGCCAGGAGCTTCCGGAGTGACGTTGAACCCCTCCTTCTCCGATGCCTCGAACGGCTTACATCCTTCGCGGGGCTCATTCGAAAACACATTTCCGGGGCAGACCCAGAGCGTGGCGGCAAGGATCACAAGATTAAGCATGATGCTCTCCCTCTGCTTATGGTCGGATTCCATCGCCGATCGGATCGTCAGTCGTCACTTGAGGTACTCCAGAAGCAGCGTGGCCAGCGCCAGGTAAATGCTGATGCCCGTAATATCGTTGGCGGTGGTGACGAACGGCCCGGCCGCCACCGCCGGGTCGATGTCCAACCGCTTGAGCAGAACCGGCATGATCGTGGCCATGCTGGTCGACACCAGGAAGGCGATGACGAGCGACACACCGACCACCATCCCCATGAACCACTGTCCGTGCCACAACCAGCCGGCAGCCGTGAGGAGCACGCCGCACGCCACCCCGAGCAGTAGTCCGATCCAGGTCTCTCGGAAGAACATCTTCCACACATCCGTCAGCTCGATCCGGCCGGTCGCGAGTCCCCGAATGATCAGGGTCGAGGACTGCAGCCCCACATTCCCGCCCATCGCCGCGATCACCGGGATGAAGCTGACGAGGGCGACCACTTCCTGGATCGTAAGACGGAAGTACCAGAGGATCGCTCCGGACACCAGGCTCCCGACCAGGTTGGTGAACAGCCAGGGAAGCCGCGAGCGGGCCGCCGCCACGGTCGATGACTTGAACTGCGCATCCTCCTCCGTCGCGCCGGCCATCTTCAGCATGTCCTCAGTGGCCTCTTCGCGGATCACGTCCACGACGTCATCCACGGTGATGATGCCCACCAGCGTGTTGTCTTTCTCCACGACCGGAATGGCCAGCAGGTTGTAGCTGGCGACCTGCCGGGCCACTTCCTCCTGATCCATATCCACCGACACGCTCATCACGTCCCGCGTCATGATGTTTTTCAGCGGGGTCTCGGGCGGTACCGTCAGGAGCTGGCGCAGGGACAGCACGCCGACCAGATGATCCTCTTTGTCGGTCACGTAGATGTAAAACACCATCTCCGCATCGGTGGCCCGCTGCAAGCGCCGGATTGCCTCCTGCGCGGTGGTATCCTCCGAAAGCGACAAGAACTCCGTGGTCATGATGCCGCCCGCCGTGTCCTTGGGGTACTTCAGCAGGCCGGCGATTTCCGCGGAGTCCTCGGTTTTCATGAGCGTGAGAATCTCTTTGGACTGCTCCTCCGGCAGCACGCCCAAGATGTACGTCACGTCGTCCGACCCCAGCTCTTTCAACAACCACGCCACATCAGCCGGCGGGATATCGGCCAGCAGTTGCTGGATGCTGCCGCTATCGAGCTCGCTCAACACCTGCCCACCCCGGGCCTCGCCGCGCACTAACTCGAAGACGGTCCGTTTTTCCTTGGGCGATGACAGGTGGACGATCAGCTTGGCGATGTCGGCCGGGTGCATGCGGCCGAGCATCTTGCCGATGTTGTTGATCGCGCCGCGCCGGAGCAGGCGTTGCAGGGAGGCCAGGACGAGGTCGAACTTCGTCTGTCCCTTCTCCGCTGTGTCCTTGGAGAGGTCTTTCAACAGATCCTTCTCAGCCTGTCGCGAGCGCTCGACCGGTTGCATCACACTCCCTACAAATTCAGGTTGAGGTTAAGGTTTAGGTTAAGCGAAGACTTGGTCGGTCTCCTCCCCCTACATCAGCCTTAACCTTAGCCTCAACCTTTCCACCGTTTTCAGTATCCCAGTTCCGTCAGCATCAGCTCGTCCTGGCGCCAGGCCGGCCGCACCTTGACCCAGAGTTCCAGAAACACCTTCAACCCGAACAGCCGTTCCATCTCGATCCGCGCGTAGGTCCCGATCGCTTTGAGCCGCTCCCCGCGTTTGCCGATGACGATCGCTTTCTGGGACTCTTTCTCCACCAGCACCGTCGCGGCGATCCGCGCCAACTTCCCTTCTTCGACGAATCGGTCAATCTCCACAGCCACCGAATACGGGACCTCCTCCCGGGTTTTCTGGAGTATTTTTTCGCGGATGATCTCGGCCGCCAGCGTGCGCATCGACTGATCCGTCACCACATCCTCCCCGTACACGGGGTCGCCCTCCGGGAGGGCTTTCACCGTCAGCTCCAGTAGCCGATCCACGTTGAGGCCGGTCTGAGCCGACAACGGCACGACCTCGTTCCAGTCCATCATCGTTCGGTACGACTCGATCAGCGGCAGCACCCGGGGTTTGCTCACCAGGTCCACCTTGTTGATCAGAAGAAATGCGGGCCGGCCTCCTGCGCTGATCGCCTCCCGCACCTGTTCGATCACGAAACGATCGCCTGGACCGGGAGCGGCGGTCGCCTCCACCATGACGTAAAGAAGGTCCGCTTCCCGCATCGTTTCCACGGCGGTTCGCACCATCCGCTGGTTCAGCCGGTCCTTCGCCTGGTGCAGGCCGGGAGTATCCAGCAGGACAATCTGCGCGTCAGCGAGGTGGACGACTCCCAGGATGCGGGTGCGCGTCGTCTGCGGCTTGTCCGAGATGATCGCGATCTTCTCCTTGAGAAGCGCGTTCAGCAGCGTGGACTTTCCCACGTTCGGCCGCCCGACGATGGTAACGGTCCCGGTCTTCATAAAAACCTCAAGAGCTAATGGCTGATGGCGTATGGCAAATGGCCAGAGCGGCCAGCAGAGCCCATAGCCTATCGCCCCCCATCCTTTGTGTCTTCGACAATTTGATACACCGTTTCGCCTTCCCGGACGAAGCCCAGCCGCTCCCGGGCGAGTTCCTCGATCCGCGCGGGATCGTGCTGGACCCTCTGGATCTCGGTTTGAAGCTCGGCATTCGTCCGCTCCAGTTCGCGGATGTCCCCTTCCAGTTGCTGGGCATGCCTGAGCATCCCCAGATATTTGGGGACACCCATCTCGTCAAAAAAGAACGAGACCAGCAAGACCGTCCCGATGGCGAGTCCGACGATCAGTGTGATCCCGCGGGAGGTCCACCGCCGCCGGTGCAGAGCATTGTGGCTACGGTTCCGTCTCGTCATCAGTACGACTCTCGCGTCGATTGCGTTGCTCGGAACAGAGTCAGGAATCCCGCACGCAATGACGCGACGACGCTCCTCATGCTATAGACGCGTGACGCGGAGCGCATCCCGCCCGCGATAGATGGCCTCTGCGCCCAACTCTTC
>MNDM01000068.1 GCA_001914955.1 Nitrospirae bacterium 13_2_20CM_2_62_8
CTTCACAAATGTTCACCCCCACCGCCGTACCGTTCAGGACCACAAGCGGGATGCGCCGGCCCGGGTGAAAATAGCGGCTCTCATCGAACACGCCATAGTTCGGCAGATACCACTTACAATAGGTGGCCACCAGCCTGCGATTGGCGATGATGGCCGCCGCATTGTACAGCTCGTGCCGGCTGGCTGGCACGACCATCGGATGGTCCGGCCTCAACTGGGAGACCCCGCCCTCTCCCACATACCCGACCACGGCCGCCATGCCCTGACAATGGCGGATCACCTCCTCAAGCCCCCGGGAGTTGTCCTTGAGGAAGCGCGGCTTCAGGAGCAGATCCTCAGGCGGATAGCCTGTGATGGCGAGTTCGGGGAACGCCACCAGGTCCGCCTTGGCCCGGCGCGCCTCCCGCAGCCACCCCTTCATCCGTCGGACATTCCCCGCCACGTCCCCGACGGTGGGGTTCATCTGGACCATGGCGATACGAAAGATCCGCATAGCGACCTTTCCCCACCCTTCCCTCCCTCGACACGGGGGAGGGTTAGGGAGGGGCCAAAAAAAAACGCCCTCGCTCCACAGGTGGAGCAGAGGACGTCATTGTCCGCTTACCAGTGCTTCTGTGAATGATGTGGAGACGTCATTGTCTCCAATAAACTGGGCACAGTCATACCATCGGGGGAAAGAGCCTGTCAAGTGCTTTTTAAGCTTAGTAGCGCCGCAAAGCAGGGGTGGGAAGGCTCCACAGGTGCGCCCGGACAGCTTCCCACATGGCTTCCAGCATCGCGTTCAGGTCCGGCGCCGAGCGGGCCACCAATTTGACGGCCAAGCCGGGCACAGCCAGCTGAGAAACGCCCCCCAACACTGAGCCAGGATGCCCCTCCAGGATCGCCGCAATCTGCTCCTCCAATCGTTTCCAGACTTCTACATTGACCGTATCGTTGACCAGATAGAGGGATGCCACATAGTCCCAGGCGGTTGCCAGCCCCACCCCACCACTTTCGGCTGGATTGAGATGGTATCGTTCCAACACCGACTGGCCAGAAGAAGTCCCGATCCAAATCTCATTCTCCAGACTGGCAAAGGCCCAGCGCTCCCCTCTGGCCATGCGTCCGGATGCAATGGCATCCCAAAGCAGGACGGTTGCGCCGGGCGCCAATGTTACGTGAATAACTTGACGAAAACGTGAACCGGCAAACGGGATTGTCGGTTCAGGCACCCACTCCAGGATCGCCCCGCGACCAACCGAAATATCCACCACTTGGACGGAGGTCTCAGAGAGGGAGCGGTACACCCGGTTCGCGGAAGGGGTCGAGATGAGGACGTGCGCGTCCGGGCCCAGTGTCATTTCGATGGAGAGACGGTCTCCGCCCACCAGTCCTCCGGACGGATTGAGTAGGAGCGTATAAGCGGAGCCGGTATCGTCGAGATAGATGGGAGGGAAAAGATGCCAAGGACTCGTGCAATGGGAGCGGGCGATGATAGTCTTGCGATCCTGCCAGACGTACTCGAGCCGAAGCTCACCGACGCGCCCGACCGAAGAGGTCGGCTCCCTGTCCGAGCTCTTCTTGGAAACTGCCACGTCAGAGGCCAGCACTGGTCACCGCCGCTTCGCGCGCTGGGGGATGCGATGCTCAACCCAGTCCACGACGCGATCGAGCCCTTCCCCGGTTAGAAGATTGGTGAAGACAAACGGCAGGTCGCCGCGCATGCGGCGGCTATCCCGATCCATCACGGAGAGATCGGCCCGGACATAGGGCGCGAGGTCCATCTTGTTGATCACGAGGTAGTCCGAGCGAGTGATGCCGGGGCCTCCTTTACGGGGAATCTTGTCGCCCTCGGCCACGTCGATCACGTAGATGACATGATCCACTAACTCCGGGCTGAACGTGGCGGCCAGATTGTCGCCCCCGCTTTCCACGAAGATCAGCTCCACATCAGGATGGCGACGGACCAGGTCATCGATCGCCTCTTGATTGTGCGAGGCATCTTCGCGGATCGCTGTATGCGGGCACCCACCGGTCTCGACGCCCAGGATGCGATCCGGCGGTAAGGCCCCGCGATTGGTCAGGATTTCCGCGTCGATCTTGGTAAAGATGTCGTTGGTGACAGCAGCGAGGCTGTACCGGTCGCGCAACCGCAGGCAGAGTGCCTCCACCAGCGCGGTCTTGCCCGATCCAACAGGCCCCCCGACGCCGATGACCGGAATGCCCTTCACCCGCGCCTGCGTCGACTTTCCGTCGCCGTGATGGTGCTGATGATTGTGACCGTGCATTGATCGACTCCTTATGACCTGAACAACTTCCACTCCAGACAGCCATGCCGCATCCCGTAGATGTCCTGGACCGGCGACCAGGACGACAGGGGGACGGGCGTCACCTCGCGGCTGATGCGATAGATCAGCGGCAGCCAGCCCTCGATGAGGCTCTGTCCCTCGCGCTGCCCGATGGGCAGCAGTCGCATCGCCGCCGAGACGAACCCCGCCGCCGTCTGGTACAGATAGGCCGCCACGGCCTCCTCTCCCTTCCAGCCGCAGGCGCCCAGCGTAAGTCCGAGGCAGACAGGCAGGTGACCGGGAGCCTTCTCGCGCTCCATTGCGGTGAGATAGGATCGCAGGACAACTTTCCCGTCAAGTTGCTCGGCCGCGATTTTCATGACCTGCCGGCCCATCTGGCGGCTGGCCAGACGCCCGTCGCGACCCAATTTCATGCCGTCCAACTCGCGATCCACCGCCACCGCCACCGCCACCGCCTGATTGCCGGTCGTGCCGGCCCGGCTCGCCACGCAGGCCGCGACCGCCTCGCGCCGGCTCATACCTCCGCCTAAAAGATCTTCCACATAGCGGGCAAGCTGGGCTGAATCCTTGACGGCTCCTCCTTGCACCGCCGCCTCCAGCCCGGACGAAAACGCGTACCCGCCCGACGGGAACAATGTGTCAACGAATCGGAGGCCACTTAGAAGACTTAGAATTTCCACGTTGCTCTCAGCCGGTTAAAAGAGAAAGTATCGTTGCGCCATTGGGAGAACAGCCGCCGGCTCGCACTTCAACAGTTGCCCATCGGCCCGCACTTCGTAGGTCTCCGGATCAACCTCTATCTTGGGCAGCGCATCGTTCAGCTTGAGATCGCGCTTCTTGACAGTGCGGCAATTTTTCACCGCTGCCACGCGCTTCTGCAAACCGAGCTTCTTCGGGATGTCCCGATCCAAAGCCGACTGCGACACGAAGGTGAGGTTGGTGCTGCACAGAGCCCGCCCGAAAGCACCAAACATCGGACGGCTGATGATCGGTTCCGGTGTCGGAATCGAGGCATTCGGGTCACCCATTTGCGCTTGGGCGATGAACCCGCTCTTCAGAACCATTTCGGGCTTCACGCCAAAGAATGCGGGCTTCCAGATCACCAAGTCCGCAACCTTTCCGACTTCCACGGACCCAACCTCATGGGCAATCCCATGCGTGATGGCCGGATTGATCGTGTACTTGGCCACGTAGCGCTTGGCTCGGAAGTTATCGTGCCGTGAGGAATCCTCCCGGCCGCTCTGCGACAGATGCCCACGCTGCACCTTCATCTTATGGGCTGTTTGCCAGGTTCGAATAATCACTTCGCCGAGCCGGCCCATCGCCTGCGAGTCAGAGGACATCATGCTGATCGCGCCCAGGTCGTGCAGCACGTCTTCTGCCGCGATGGTCTCACGCCGGATGCGCGACTCCGCAAAGGCAATATCTTCCGGCACTTTCTTATTGAGATGGTGGCACACCATCAGCATATCCAAATGCTCGTCCATCGTGTTCACCGTCAACGGCATCGTGGGGTTGGTCGAGGACGGCAGGACATTCGGCTCGCCGCAGACTTTGATGATATCCGGCGCATGGCCGCCACCGGCCCCTTCCGTGTGGAAAGAGTGAATGGTCCGGCCGGCAAAGGCCTTGATGCTGTCCTCCACAAACCCGGCTTCATTCAGCGTATCCGTATGGATGGCCACCTGTACGTCGTATCGCTCCGCGACACGCAAACAGGTGTCGATCGCAGCTGGCGTCGTGCCCCAGTCTTCGTGCAACTTCAATCCGATCGCGCCGGCTTCGATCTGTTCATTCAGCCCCTCAGGCAGTGACGAGTTGCCCTTTCCGAGAAATCCCAGATTAATGGGAATTCCGTCCGACGCTTCAAGCATCCGGTGTATGTTCCACGGCCCCGGCGTGCAGGTCGTCGCGTTCGTCCCCGTTGCCGGACCGGTCCCGCCGCCGATCATCGTCGTAATGCCAGCGGATAAGGCCTCCCAATATTGTTGCGGACAAATGAAGTGGATATGGGTCTCCACGCCACCGGCCGTCACAATGCAGCCTTCGGCGGAGATGGCTTCGGTTCCGGCACCCACCTCCATCCCTTGACTGACGTTCGGCATGAGATCGGGGTTGCCGGACTTCCCGATGCCGACCACCCGCCCGTCCTTTATCCCGATATCCGCCTTCACGATACCCCAATAATCAAGAATAAGCGCATTCGTGATCACCGTGTCGAGCGCGCCGCTCGCGCTGGTCGCTCGCGGGGACTGGCCCATCCCGTCACGGAGCACTTTCCCTCCCCCGAAGACAGCCTCATCGCCGTACGAGGTGAAATCCTTCTCGACCTCAATCACCAGCTCCGTGTCGGCGAGCCGGACCCGGTCTCCGACCGTGGGACCGAACAGATCCGCATACTGTTTCCTTGGGATTTTCACCGTGCCCCTCCTTTTCCGGAGAATCCAAGCTCAGCCGCGCGAGAAAGGGCCTGCGCCTTCACCTGCGCATCATCCAATGATCCATTGGTCAGACCGTTGATCCCGTGGGCCACCCGCTTGCCTGCCAGAGCCACGACCGTGACCCGCTTTTCTTCACCAGGCTCGAACCGCACCGCTGTGCCGGCTGGAATGCAGAGTCGAAATCCGAACGCCTGTTCCCGATCGAAGATGAGTGCCCGATTGACCTCGAAGAAGTGGCAGTGGGATCCCACTTGAATCGGCCGATCGCCGACGTTGGACACCGTGAGTTCCTTTGTCGCACGGCCTTTAAACGCCTCCACGTCGCCGGTGCCAAAGATGGTTTCGCCCGGCACGACGGGCTTGGACAACTCTGCTTTGATCACAGCGGCCAGGGAGGCTCCCTTTGTCTGCGGAGCCTTCTGAGCCTTGGCCAGGGCTCGTTTGGTCTTCGTCGGCATGTGCCCTCCTACACAGACATGAAACAGGTTGGTGGATTCAAGAGAATCCTTACCGAATCGGGTTGTGCACCGTCACCAACTTGGTCCCGTCAGGAAACGTCCCTTCGACTTGAAACTCGTGAATCATCTCCGGAACGCCCGGCATCACATCCTTGCGGCTGAGTAAGGTGACCCCATGGCTCATGAGGTCCGACACGGATTTGCCATCGCGGATGCCTTCCAGAATGGCGGCGGTCAGGTAGGCAACGGCTTCAGGATGGTTGAGCTTGAGGCCACGGGCCTTGCGGTCCTTGGCAAGTTGCGCTGCAACATAAATTAAGAGCTTCTCTTGCTCCCTGGGCGTTAAGTGCATGAGTTACCTCTCTGTGGTTGGATGACCCGCTCTGGGGTTTGTGGCTAGGTCCTCCAACGGTGTACCTTCAGAATTCCCTTGCGGGGAGGCGTAGCCTAGTCTACGATCCACGCTCTGTCAAGTATGAGGGAAGGCACGTAAGCGAAAGGAGGGGTCCTTGGCGACCATAACACTGAAGGACCAATACCGAGACCATCCCACCCTTGGATTTATCGACTGGGTGTTGCGGGGGATTGGGCAGGTGGTCTTCCAGAACAACCCAATCTCCGGCGCGGTGGTTCTGGCGGCAATCTTTTACAACTCCTGGATCTACGGTACCGTCTGCCTGCTCGGCACCATCGTCGGGACCGCGACAGCCATCTGGCTCAAGGCCGACAAGGGAATGATCAAGGACGGGTTGTTCGGGTTCAACGGCGCGCTGATGGGGATCGCGCTCGTCGCCTACACCAGCGCAAACTTTACGACCGGCAACGTGCCGAACGCGCATCTCTGGCTCTACATCGTGCTGTGCGCCGTCTTCACCGCGGTGCTCGTGCCCGCCTTTGGTGCCATGCTGGGTCCTCATAAAGTACCGGGCCTCACCATGCCCTTCGTCCTGGCCACCTGGTTCTTCCTCGGTGCGTTGCTTCAGTTCACCACCATTGATGTGTCCAATGCCCTCAAGCCGACCTCGCCCTCAGACTTCACGGGCCCGAGACCAGACTACACCTGGGTCACCTGGTTTCACGGCATCACCATGGGCATCGCGGAAATCTTCTTCCAGGACAATTGGGTGACTGGGGTCATCATCTTGATCGGGATCGCCATCAATACGCGGATCGGCGCGCTGATGGCACTTATGGGATCCACACTGGCGGTCGGTACCGCGGTGTTCTACGGCGCGCATGATGAGGCGATCCGGGACGGCTTGTTCGGGTACAACGCGGCCTTGACTGCGATGGCCCTCGGCGGCCTCTTTCTCGTGCTGAACCTTCCCGGGTTCATCTATACGGTGATCGGCGTGTTGGTCACAGCCCGGGTCTGGGCGTCACTTGGCATTTTCCTGGAGCCATCAGGGATGCCGGTCTTGACCTCCGCCTTCGTGTTCGTCACATGGCTGATGCTCTTGGCGACGAATGGCTTCCCTGCCCTCATCCCAGTCGCGCCGGCCGACGCCACGACCCCGGAGGACAATCTACGGCGGTACCAGAAGAGTCAGAAGAGATAAATCGCTTCCAAGGAGAGCGTCGGCTGATAGCTGGTGGGACGGCCTCCGACCTGGAACACATTCTTATCGGACTTGTCGTATCGATATTCCAGGCGAGTCATCAGGAACGGGACCGGCTTGAACTGAAGCGTCCAGGTGAATTCCCAGAGCGTCTGACCCACTGCGGGTGCCGGGGTGGTTGAGGTCGCCCCGAAACACACATTGGCTCGTGGCTGATACGCTGTCGTGCCCTGGCAGGTAGCAAAGCCCCCGGGGTCCTCAAAAATTTCGCCTCGCAACCGTACACCCCACTGGTGGCTAAGGTCATAAATAAGGTACCCGGCGAGTCCATCCCAGCGGGCGTTCCGAGCCTGGCTTATGACGCTGCTGTTGATTTGGTTGGCGTAGTAGGATTCCAACACGATCGACGCTTGTGGCGTGACTTCTAGACTGAGGTAACCGCCCCCTAGTAGAAGCCCGCCCCACCTGATATCCACCGCTCCAAGCCCGGGGCCGACGAGACTGTACAGCGTAAGCTTCACCTTGTTGGACGGCGTGAGAGTGAAAGCTGATTCCACCCACGGACTGCCTCGATCATTCGGCAAGTTACTGTTGATCCGGTTGATCACACCCAGGGACCAGGAGACGTGCTCGTTGAATTCATAGGAAGCCCTTATCCCGCGCGTCGTAAAGGGTTGCCCCAAACCAAAGAGCCATGACCGCGAGTAGTTCGGATTGCGCGGAGACTCAACCACTTCATACCCGATCAAGGCGTTGATCTGGCCAAGTTTCAGGTCCAGCCCACTGCCGAAAGGGATGATGTACTGGACGTAGAACTCCTGGAAGTCGGCCCAGTTGCTCAGATTAGTCCCGCCGATGAAATCGGAGTCCCTGCCTGCATTGAACTTGACGTGGAAGCCAGCGCGATCCAGCCAGTTCGTGGTGGGTTGGGCCTCTCGCTCAAGGACAAGTTGCGCCAGGTTCGGACGAAACTGGTTCGAATTGACGTCGAAGATACGCAGTTCGTTGATGCGGTTCGACGGATCGTTGAAGTTCTGCGTGTAGGAGCCGTCGAGATACCCATAGTAGCGAAGACGAAGAGCATCCGAGAGGAGTCGCGTCTCAACCGCTTTCTCGGCTGCCTTCAGTCGCAGCGCGACATGCTCCAGCTCACGAACGACAGGGCCTGGTTCTCCCTGGGCAGACACATCGTGGAAATGGAGAACAACAAATAAGAAGGTGAGGTCACGGAGGATGCAGGCGGTGTAGTAGCGCGCGCTCGAACTCAGCGAGCACAGGGGCCTGCCATGCTGGCCCGTCATTACACCACTAAATGTTGCCTGACTTGTTCTTGGCTCAACTCTGATGTCTTGCCGGCCGCTACCACCGCCCCTTTGGCCATGATCACATACGTATCCGCCAGCCGTGCCGCAAACTCCATATACTGTTCGACGAGCAGGATTGCAAACCGCCGCTCGGCTTTGAACCCCTCGATCACACGCTCGATCTGCTCCACGATGGACGGCTGGATGCCCTCAGTCGGTTCATCCAACAGCAGCAGCTTGGGCTTGGACAGCAACGCCCGTGCAATGGCCAGTTGCTGCTGCTCGCCCCCGCTCAACACGCCGCCCGGCCGGTTCAAGAGCGAGGTCAACCTGGGAAAGAGCGCGAATACCTCCCCGAAGGCTGTTTCCTCTGATCCATGGTTCTGCGTCCTGCCGCTGGCCTCGAACCCCAGACGAAGATTGTCCTGGACCGTGAGGTGTGGAAAAATTTCCCGGCCCTGCGGCGCATAGGCGAGCCCCCGCCGCACCCGGCGATCCGGGCTGTCCTGCGAGATGTCCACTCCCTCAAACCAGATGCGACCGGTCTTAGATCGCAACAGGCCCATCATGGTCTTCAGCAGCGTCGTCTTCCCGACGCCGTTCCGCCCCATCAGGCAGACCACCTGGCCCGGCTCCATCTCAAAGGAGATGTTCCGGAGAATGTGGCTCTCCCCATAGAACACGTTGAGATTATCGAGCTGCAGCAGCATCCGCTTCCTTCTGTCGGCCGAGATAGATTTCGACGACGCGCGGATCGGCCTGAACCTTTTCGACCGGGCCTTCGCAGAGCACCGTGCCTTCGTGCAAGACCGTCACCGTCCGTGCGATCTGCCGTACGAACTCCATGTCATGTTCGATCACGATGATCGAACGGCGGTCCGCGAGCGACTGCAACAGCAGACCGGTCTGCTCGGTTTCCCGATCGGTCATCCCGGCGACCGGCTCATCAATCAGCAGGAGCGCCGGGTCCTGGAGCAACACCATTCCGATCTCCAACCACTGTTTCTCGCCGTGGGAGAGTGCACCGGCCCTGACGTCCGCCTTCTCCGCAAGCCCGATGGTCTCCAGTGTCGACGTGATCTTCTCGGTCTCTGCCCGGTCCGGCTTGGATACCAGGGTCGCGAAGACCCCCTTGCTTTTGCGTTTCAGTGACAGGTCCAGGTTGTCCCATACTGACAGGTTCGAGTACACCGAGGGCGTCTGGAATTTACGACCGATGCCGAGCGTGGCGATTTCGTGCTCCGGCAGCCCGATCAAGTCCGTATCCTTGCCAAAAACGACGCGGCCGGATACCGGCTTGACCTTCCCGGAAATGACGTCCAGCAAGGTGGTTTTGCCGGCCCCGTTGGGGCCGATCACGACCCGTAGTTCGCGATAGTCCACGATGAAGTTGAGATTGTCGAGCGCCTTGAAGCCGTCGAAGTCAACGGTCACGCCTTCCAGATAGATGATTGACCCGCGTGCAGGCATCTCGCTCACGACACAAGGTTCCCCACGACAACGTCCACCCGCACTGCTATCGGACTTCTTGTCCCTCCGGCTCCGAGGTTGCCAGCTTCTTCCGAAAACTCAGGCCGGCATGCCATCCTCTGTTGAGCCTCCTCGCCAGACCGACGCATCCTTCCGGGAACAGGAGGACCACCGCGACAAACAGTCCCCCCAGAAAGAACGGCCAGAGATCTGGGAAGGAAGTGGTCAAGATGCTCCGGGCCCAGTTGACGCCGACGGCCCCCAAGACCGCTCCGATCAGGGTACCGCGCCCCCCGACCGCCACCCAAATGACCATCTCGAGAGACGGCAGGACACCGATCTGCGCCGGAGTGATGATGCCCACTTGCGGGACATAGAGCGCGCCGGCGAGCCCAGCCAGCGCCGCCGACACGACAAACACAAACAACTTGTAGCTACCCGGGGAATACCCGGAGAAGAGGACTCGTTGCTCGCTGTCCCGGATCGCCACCAGGACCTTGCCGGTCCTGGACCTGGTAATCCAGCGGCACAGCAGATAGGCCGCCCCAAGGCTGAGCACGGTCAGGACATACAGCGCCCGCTGCGTTCCCGGGTCGCTCAACCGGAACCCCAGCACCTGCTTAAAATCCGTCAAGCCGTTCGTGCCGCCGAGGTTCGTCTCGTTACGGTTGAACACCAGCCAGGCCGAGAGGGCCAGCGCCTGCGTGATGATGGCGAAATACACCCCCTTGATCCGGCTCCGGAACGCCAGAAAGCCGAAGATGGCGGCGAAGAGCGTGGGCAGCAGGATTGCCGCGGCAATCGCAAACCAAAAACTGTAGAACGGCTTCCAGAAGTACGGCAGTTCCTTCACCTGGTTCCACACCATGAAGTCCGGCAACGTGCTGCCATAGACGCTCTCGGTGCCGATGGTCAGCATCAGGTGCATGCCGACCGCGTAGGCACCCAGGCCGAAGAACACCCCGTGCCCGAGACTTAAGATCCCCGTATAGCCCCAGATGAGATCAAGGCCGAGGGCCAGGATGGCAAAGGCCAGGAATTTTCCGAAGCGGTTCAAGGCGAAGTCCGAGACGTGGAGCCACGAATCGGGCTCCGGCAGGACGTTGAGCAGTGGCATGATCACGAGCAGGGAGAAGCCGATGAGCCAGACGGTCAGCCCCTCGCTCCGGTCTTGCGCTACCGTTCCCAACTCATGACTCGACATAACGGCCCTTGATCGTAAAGAGTCCGGACGGCCGACGTTGGAGGAAGAGAATCACCAGCACGAGAATCAACACCTTGCCATACACAGCCCCGAAGCTCGGCTCCAGCAGCTTGTTGAGCCCGCCGATGCCGAGCGACGCGACAATGGTGCCGGCCAGTTTGCCGACCCCGCCAGTCACCACGACCATAAAGGAATCCACGATGTAATTCTGACCCAGGCCAGGCTCCACATTGCCGATGAGCGTGAGCGCGCAGCCGGCCAGCCCTGCCAGCCCCGATCCGAACGCGAAGGTGTAGGCGTCTACCTTGCGAGTCGGGATGCCGAGGCACGCGCCCATGTCACGGTTCTGCATGACGGCCCGCACACGAAGTCCGACGCCCGAGCGAAACAGCAAGAGATAGATCCCTACAACACACAAGGTCGAGAGCGCAATGATAAAGAGCCGGTTATATGGCAAATAGACTCCCACCATCACCTGTGCTCCTCCGCTCAGCCAACTCGGCGCGACGACCGACGTGAGATCGCCGAAATAGACACGGGCCGCTTGAATCATGATCAGGCTCACCCCCCACGTGGCCAGCAGGGTCTCGAGCGGCCGGCCG
>MNDM01000062.1 GCA_001914955.1 Nitrospirae bacterium 13_2_20CM_2_62_8
TCACAGTCTTCGGCTGGTTGAATAACCTCATGCAACTCTCGAAGTAGTCTGCCAATCCCTTTGAAGTCGTGAGGACACCCGCATCGTATTCTGGCAGACCGTATTCGCTCACGAACCGCTTCTGCCGGGCGGCCGGCAACTCCGGCACCGTCTTGCGCAGCTCCTCGATCCACTCCCCTGAGATGCTCAACGGCACGAGGTCGGGCTCCGGGAAATAGCGATAGTCGTGCGCTTCCTCTTTGCTCCGCATCGTGGCGGTCTCGCCCTTCTCGACGTTCCAGAGCCGCGTCTCTTGGTGGATCTTCCCGCCCTCGTTCAGCACCCTGGTCTGCCGCTTGATCTCGTATTCCAGCGCGTCCTTGACGAACTTGAACGAGTTAATGTTCTTGAGCTCCACTTTCGTGCCCAAGGCCTTCTGCCCGACCGGCCGCAACGACAGGTTCGGCTCGCAGCGCAGGCTCCCCTGCTCCATGTTTCCGTCACACACCTCCAGATACATCAGCATGTCGCGGAGTTGTTTCAGATAGGCGACCACTTCGTCGGCCGAGCGCATGTCGGGTTCGGTCACGATCTCCAACAACGGTGTGCCCGCCCGGTTGAGGTCCACCCGGCTCCCGCCGGCCCCGCCGTCATGGAGATTTTTCCCGGCATCCTCTTCCAGATGCGCGCGGCGGATATGAATCCGCTTGGCGGCGCCGTTCACACCCACCTCCACCCAACCCTTCTCGCAGATGGGCGCCTCGTACTGGGAGATCTGATAGCCCTTCGGCAAGTCCGGATAAAAGTAGTTCTTGCGGGCGAATCGGTTCCTGGTTCGGACGGCACAGTTCAGCGCTAACCCGGCCCGGACCGCCATCTCGACCGCCTTCTGATTGATGACGGGGAGCGTACCCGGCATCCCCAAGCAGACCGGACAGGTCTGCGTGTTGGCTGGCAGGCCAAACTCCGTGCCGCACTCGCAGAACATCTTCGACTGCGTCAGGAGTTGGGCATGGACCTCAAGCCCGATCACAACCTCGTACGGCATGCGTAAACCGGGATTACTCCTTCTTCACCGCGGACAGCCGCTCGCGCTCACGCCGCATTGCTTTACGGCCTGCCTCAAACGCTTCTGTCAGGACGGTCTTGTTGTCGGCTACGAATTCGCGGCCCTTATCCACCGCCTTGTCCAAGGTCTCGCCGGCCTTTCCGGCCAGCTCGCGGAGATTCTCTTCGGTCCGCTTGGCATACCGCCGCATCTGCTCACGCGACTCCTCGCTCGTCTGGGACGACAGCAACAGCGCCGAAACAGCCCCCACTGCCGCGCCGCTCAGAAATGCCAGCAACATAGCCCCCAGTGATGTCCCTCTCTCATCCGCCATTTGAATCCCCCTTTTCCGTGTGGATCCGTTCCTTCACCACCGCCGACGCCGCCCTGACTCCCGCCACCACACTGGCGAGATTCACCAGCAGTTTGCCGCTCTTGCCTCGGACGGTCTCGTGCACCTCCTGCACCGTTTCGCCCAGTTCGCCCACTGCGTGCAATAACACCGCGGCGTGCTCGACTCCGTCACGCGCCTGGCCCGCCAGCGCGTTCACATTCTCGGTCATCCCGCGCATCTCGTTCAGCAACGGCGGCAACTCGCTGTTCAGGCGGGCCAGCAGCCGTTCCGACTCCGCCACCGTCTTTCGGATCTGGAGCAGAGTCGGAACCAGAAAGGCCACCAGCACGAGAAACCCGGCAGCCAGCGCTCCAACCGCAATCTCAAGGATCATGTTTTCTCCCCTTCCCCCTCATCGAATATTCGGCCGCTTGGCCCGCCATCCGGTCGCCTGTTCATAGGCATGCGCGCCGCGAAGCAACGTTTCCTCCTCGAAGGGCCGCCCCAGAATCTGCAGGCCGATCGGAAGGCCGGCCTTGCTGTAGCCGCACGGCACGGAGATGGCCGGAATCCCCGCCAGGTTTGCTGAGATCGTGTAAATGTCCGAGAGATACATCTGCAACGGGTCCTGGATCTTCTCGCCGAGCTTGAAGGCGGGGGTCGGCATGACCGGCGTCACGAGCAGATCCACTTCCTGAAACGCCGCCTCAAAATCACGCCGGATGAGCGTCCGGACCGCCTGGGCCTTCCCGTAATACGCCTCATAATAGCCGGCGCTGAGGGCGTAGGTGCCCAACATGATCCGCCGCTTCACTTCCGGCCCGAACCCCTCCTGCCGGGTCTTCATGTACATCTCCAGCAGATCCTTGGTCTGCTTTGAGCGCAGCCCGTACTTGACCCCGTCATAGCGCGCCAGGTTCGAGCTGGCCTCCGCGGTGGCAATCAGGTAGTACGCGGCGATCGCGGCGCCCGTGGTGGGTAGCGCCACGTCCTTGATCTCTCCCCCCAGCTTCTTGAGCTCTCCAGCCGCCTCCCGTACGGCCTGCTCCACTTCCTGATCGAGACCCTCGGCGAAATATTCCTTGGGCAGCCCGATCTTGAGCTTCTTGACATCCTTTTTCTTGAGCGCCTTGGTGTAATCCGGCACCGGCACGTCGGCGGACGTTGAATCCAAGGGATCGTGCCCGGCGATCACGTTGAGCAGCATCGCCGCGTCTGTGACATCCTTGGTGATGGGGCCGATCTGATCCAACGACGACGCGAAGGCCACCAGCCCGGAACGAGACACGCGGCCATAGGTCGGCTTCAGCCCGACGACACCGCAGCAGGCGGCCGGCTGCCTGATGGAGCCCCCCGTGTCCGACCCCAACGCGGCCACGCATTCGTCCGCCGCCACCGCCGCAGCGGACCCGCCGCTCGACCCGCCGGGAACACGGCTCAGGTTCCACGGGTTCCGGCTGGGCCCGAATCCGGAGTTTTCGGTCGACGAGCCCATCGCGAATTCATCCAGGTTGGTCTTCCCCAGCAGCAGATAGCCTTGGCCACGTAGCCGGGCGATCACGGTGGCATCGTAGGGAGGCACGAAGGCGCCCAGGATCCGCGAGGCGCAGGTGGTCAACACGCCCTCGGTGCAGATGTTGTCCTTGATCGCGAGCGGCATCCCCATCAGCGGCATCGTCCGGCGCCAGGTCTTGAGTTTCTGATCCAGGGCCTCCGCCTGGGCCATGGCCGACTCCTTGACCAGCGTGATGTAGGCCTTGACCTTCGGCTCGACCTGGTTGATGCGCAGCGAATATGCAGAGACGATGTCTCGCGCGGTCACCTCGCCTTTGGTGAATTTCTCCTTGAGCTCGTGCAGGGTCAGTTTGTGGAGGGACATGGCGACTCAGTACTCATCACTCGTTACTGCCGGCTCACGATCCGGTTGCGCTCGTCGACTTTGATGATCCGCGGCGCATGCCGCTTGATCTCATCCTCAGCGTAATATTCGTAACAGAAGATGATGATCTGGTCGCCCACCGCGCCCTTGCGCGCCGTCGGACCGTTCAACACGATCTCGCCGCTGCCCCGCCTTCCGGCCATGGCGTATGTCATGAACCGTTCCCCGTTGTTGAGATTGGAAATGACAATGGCTTCATACGCCAAGATCCCGGCCGCATCCAGCAGGTCCTCGTCCACCGTCAGGCTCCCCTCGTATTCCAGGCAGGCATCGGTCACGGTGACGCGATGGATCTTGGCCCGCAGCATTTGTCTGAACATGGTAACTACCTCACCTTAGCGTCTTATCGCCTTACCCCTCACGCCTAACGCCTCACGTTCCATTAATGATCTTCGGCACGCACAAGAAGCCGTCAGCCTGCTCCGGCGCGTTGGCCAGCGCCTTCTCAACCGGCAGGGATGGTCGGGCTCTGTCCTCCCGGAGCACATTTGTCTGCTCCAGCACCGTCGCGGTCGGCTCCACCCCTTCGGTGTCCAGTGTCCTGAGCTGCTCCACGTACGTCAGGATGGCGCTCAGTTGCTTGCTGAAGGCCTCCTTCTCGGCCTCGGTGATCTCCAGCCTCGCCAGCTTCGCGACATGCTCGACTTCTTCTTTCCCTATTTTCATTCTACCCCACCTTTCAGTGTGGGCAGGGGGGCAGGCGGCCTCAGACTGCGCGCGTCATCACCCGTTGCAATCTGAACAGCAACGGGTCCCCGGCACCGCCCTCCTCATTTTTCCTCTTCGAGCGGCGGTTTGGTCTGCCTTCAACTGCGCGCGTCGAGCGAGCACCGCCCACAATCTTAAAATCTGATTAATCTTGTGTGCGCGACGCGCGAGCACGTGAGGCCACCTGCCCTCCAAGCCCCTCTCGTCACGTACGCGGCGCGCGAGCACGGCTGGACTGTTCGCCGACAGGACCCGCTCCGCTCCCATTATTCTACTGTTACACTCTTCGCCAAATTCCTCGGCTGATCCACGTCAGCGCCCCGCAACACAGCGATGTGATAGGCCAGGAGCTGCAGCGCCACCGTGTAGAGGATGGGAGTCAGCAGCGCCGGCACATCCGGGATCGTGAACACCGCGTCCGCCACCTTGCCGAGGTCGCGTTCCCCTTCACTGATGAACGCGATCACCGGCGCGTTCCGGGCCTTGACCTCCATCAAATTGCTGACCGTTTTTTCGTACAGCCGATCGCGGGGCGCCAGGACCACGACCGGCATGTCTTCATCGATCAAGGCGATCGGTCCGTGCTTCATCTCCCCGGCCGCGTAGCCCTCCGCGTGGATGTACGAAATCTCTTTCAACTTCAAGGCCCCTTCCAGCGCGATCGGATAGTTGATCCCGCGTCCCAGGTAGAGGAAATTCCGTTTCATGTGATACCGCTTGGCAATGGCCAGCAGCTCCGCGTCGCGCTTCAAAATATGCTCCACGCGGGTCGGCAGCGCCACAATGCGCTCCAGCCAGACCCGGCCGTCATGGGCATTGAGCGCGCCGCGCACGCGCGCCAAATGCAACGCCAGCAGGTAGAGCGCCGTGAGCTGGGCGGTAAAGGCCTTCGTCGAGGCCACGCCGATCTCCGGACCGCAGTGCGTATACAGGACGCCATCGGATTCGCGAGCCAGCGTGCTCCCCACGACGTTCACGATGGACAGCACCCGTGCGCCCTTTCCCTTCGCCTCCCGCGCCGCGGCGAGCGTGTCCGCGGTCTCGCCGGACTGCGAGACCGTAATGAACAGATCATCTTTCCTCACCAGCGGATCGCGGTATCGGAATTCCGAACCGATGTCCACCTGAACCGGAGTCCTGACCATCTCTTCCAGCAAGTATTTTCCCACCAGCCCGGCGTGCCAGGACGTCCCGCAGGCGACGATCCAGATACGGCCCACATCGGCGAGCTGGGCGCGGGTCAGCCCGATCTCCGGCAAATCCACCTCTCCAGTCTCAAAGCTGTACCGGCCGCGCAGGGTGTCGAGGATCGTCTGCGGCTGCTCGTGGATCTCCTTGAGCATGAAATGCGGGTACCCGCTCTTTTCCGCCGCCGCCGCGTCCCACGTAATCCGCGTGGTCGCTCGCCTGACCGGACGGCCGTCGGTCCCTGAGATCCGTACGTCCGAGGCCGTCACCACGGCCAGATCACCGTCTTCCAGATAGGTCACGTCCCGCGTGTGCGTCAGCATCGCGATGACGTCGGAGGCGACCAGCGCGGCGTCCGCGGTCCGGCCGATCACCAGCGGACAGCCGGAACGAGCCGCCACCAAGCTGTCCGGTTCACTCTCGCACACAGCGGCGATCGCATAGCTGCCCCGGATCTCCCGCACGGCCAGGCGCACCGCCTCCGCGAGCGACCGCGTTCGCTTCAGATGATGCCCGATGAGATGCGCCACCACCTCGGTATCCGTCTCGGATTCAAAGCGATACCCATCCTTCTGGAGTTGTTGTTTGAGCGGGAGGTAATTTTCGATAATGCCGTTGTGCACGAGCACGCAGCCGTCGGAGCGCTGTGGATGCGCATTCTCCTCCGAGGGTTTGCCGTGGGTGGCCCATCGCGTATGTCCGAGTCCGACCGTGCCGCTGAGGTTGTGCCCGGCCAGCGCCTGCTCGAGGTTGGCGAGCTTCCCCACGGAGCGCCGCACCTCGATCCGGCCGACCTGGAGCACCGCAATGCCGGCCGAATCGTAACCCCGATACTCCAGCCGCCGCAGACCCGCCAAGAGGATCGGCATCGCTGGCTGATGGCCGACGTATCCGACAATCCCGCACATGGGGTTATCTTTCTCTTCCCGCGCGCTTCTTTGCCACCCCAGGCTTTCGGGGCTTCCGCATCGGAGCCCCGGCCCCGCCCGGCAGCGCGCGCCGGCGAGTGGCCCAGCCCGGGCGATTCACCTGCTCGGCCCGAGCGATCGCCAGCGCATCCGCCGGCACGTCGTCCGTGAGCGTGGAGCCCGCGGCGATCACCGCTCCCCGCCCCACCGTGATCGGGGCGATCAACTGCGTGTCGCTGCCGACAAAGACCTCATCCTCGATGACGGTCTCATGCTTGCGAATGCCGTCGTAATTGCAGGTGATCGTGCCGGCGCCGATGTTCACGCCCTTGCCGATCCGGGCATCGCCGAGGTAGCTGAGATGATTCGCCTTGGAGCCCTCCCCCAGCTCGGCTTTTTTCATCTCGACGAAATTGCCGACCTTGGCCGTGCGACGGATCACCGCTCCCGGCCGCAGGTGGGCGAACGGCCCTACCATCGTGTCGTCTTCGAGGCGAGCCTCCCGAATCACGCAACTGTCCTGGACCACCACCCGATGACCGAGGACGCTGTCGGCAACCCGGGTATGGGAACGGACATGGCAATCCTCGCCGATTGTCGTGCGTCCTTCGAGCGTCACGTGCGGGGAGAGGACGGTGTCCTGCCCGATTTCCACATCCGCGTCGATGGACGTGGTCGCAGGATCCCGCAAGGTCACGCCGTTCTCCATCCAGCGAGCGCAGATCTGCCGCCGCAACACACGTTCCGCCTCGGCAAGCTGGCGGCGGGTGTTGATCCCCAGGCCTTCCTCAGCCTCGCGCGTCGACATGGCCGAGACCCGCAGCCCTCGTTCCACCGCGAGCCCGACGATATCGGTCAGGTAATACTCCTTCTGGGCGTTCTGCGGCTGGAGCTTGTCGAGCACCTCGAACAAGAAGGGGCCATCCACCACGTAGGTCCCGACGTTGACCTCATGGAGATCGGCTTCAGCCGCCGTGGCGTCGGGGTCCTCCACAATCCGGATGACCGGCCCGTCCCGCTCGTCTCTGCCGCCCGGCCGGCTGCGGACGACTCGCCCGTACCCCGCGGGATCACGGAGGCTGGCTGTCAAGAGCGTCACCGCCGCCTTCTCAGTCTCATGCAGCCGGATGAGGTCCCGGAGGGTCGCTTCGGTCAGGAGGGGCGTATCCCCATTGAGGATCACATACGTCGCGGCGCGGCCGCCCCGCGCACGGGCAAACACCGCACGCGCCTGCATCACGGCATGACCGGTCCCGAGCTGCTCCGGCTGTTCGGCGATGAGAATGGGGGGAGGCTGCGAGGCTCGGTTCGTGACGTGAGCCGTCAGCCCCTTCTCGCGCTCCGCAGACCCACGACTACCTCCCAGACTCTGATTCACCGCGTAATAGCCTTCAATGCCCGCTTTGACCTGCTTCCCCTGGTACCCCACGACCACCACAACGCCCTCACCCGCCAGGCGTTCCGCCAACTCGACGGCGTACAGCACCATGGGGCGCCCGGCGACCTGATGGAGGACCTTTGCCAGCTTGGACCGCATCCGTTTGCCCGGGCCGGCCGCCATCACGATCGCACCGAGACCCCTGATTCGGCCACCCTGCGAAGGACCAAGCCCGGACCTCATGCGATCGGAACCTCCAGATCAGGGCGGGAGAGCTTCCCGCCCGCGGACTTGGGACCAGTGGCGGGATGCATCGGGTGAGCCGGTGAATACAAGCCGCCGGAGACGATCAGTTTCATGGCCTCTTCAACGCTCATGTCCAGCGGCGTCACGTCTTTCTCCGGGACGAGCAGGAAATACCCGGATGTCGGATTCGGCGATGTCGGCACGTACACGTTCAGGAGGGGGTCGGGGGAGATTTCCTGCACCTGCCCTTGGGTCACCCCCGTGACGAAGGCAAAGCAATAGTGCCCGTCTTTCGGAAACTGGATCAGGACCACGCGGTTATATTTTTCCCGTTGCTGGAAGGACAGAATGTCCATCATCGACTTCAACGTCGAATAGATGCCACGGACGACCGGGACCCGGTGGAGAAACTCCTCCCACAGTCTCACGATCTGCCCGCCGATGAAGTTCGTGGCCAGAAGTCCGGTGAAAAAAATCAGCAGAAACAGGGTCAGGATGCCGAGCCCTGGTACGTAGTAATCAGGGGGGACGAGCTTGGCCAGCAGGTTTCCCAAGATGCCGTCCACCGTGACGAACAGCGTCTTCAGGACGAGCACGGTCCCCCAGATCGGGGTGATGACCAGCAAGCCCGTCAGGAAGTGCCGTTTTAGCGAGGTTCTGAGCGTCTTCACCGGGGGTCCTTTAAGAAAAGTCATCATACAAGCTTTGGCAGGGTGCCGCAAGCCTTTTATTGCTATTTTCAACAACTTGGACTAGGATGGCCAAATTCTGTTCGGCCGGCTGCAGGGGGCAATCATGGGGGTCAAACGGGGGCGTGGCAGAGGCCTCTTCATCACCTTCGAGGGCGTCGAAGGAAGCGGGAAAACGACCCAGCTTGCCGGGGCGGCAAAGCTCCTGCGGGAGGAGGGCTACCGGGTGCTCGAGACCCGGGAACCGGGAGGCACGCTCTTCGCCGAGCGCATTCGAGAGATGTTGCTCGGCCATCCTGCGGACTCGCCGTCAGCCGAGCCCATCGCGCCGGAATGCGAAACGTCCTTGATCCTGGCCAGCCGCAGCCAGCATGTAGCCCGGGTCATCATGCCGGCACTCCGAGAGGGGACGGTCGTGTTATGCGATCGGTTCTCGGACTCCACCCTGGCCTATCAGGGCTACGGGCGGGGGCTGGACCTGGATGTCCTGAGCGACCTCAACCGGTTCGCGACCGCCGGGCTGACGCCAGACCTGACGCTGCTATTTGACCTTCCCGTCCCTGTCGGACTCGGGCGGCGTCGCCAGAAAGAGATGGGACAGAATCGGTTGGATCGGGAGCCCCCACACTTTCACGAACGGGTGCGGCAGGGGTTCCTGGAGTTGGCCGCCCGACATCGTCGGCGGATTCGGGTGCTTGACGGGAGCCCTGATCCAGAGACGGTCGCCAGGCAAGTCAGGACCATCCTCAGAAAGTTCTTACAACGACGTAAGAAGCCCGTGCCGCGTCACAATCCTTAACCCATGCCGTTCCTCGACCTCATCGGACACGAACGACCAACCGCGATCTTGAAAGCCTCGATTCTCCACGACCGGGTGGCCCACGCGTATCTTTTCTTCGGAGAAGATCGCATCGGAAAGCGGCTCGCCGCCCTACGCTTCGCCCAGGCCATCAACTGCGAGATCGACTACGGCCCCGGTGGTCCCGACGCTTGCGGTGCCTGCCGGTC